>CAZMXB010000068.1:0-21283 GCA_964569855.1 uncultured Rhodoferax sp. | reverse complement strand
GCGCACCGTGCAGCATACGCAGCCATTGTTCATTTCGTAGATTTCTTCATCGGATTCGACGATCAGATCGTTGTCGATGCCGATCTCGCCGAATTCATTGACGATGACAGCGTATTTCTTGCCGTGGTTCTCGGAGAGAATGCGGTTGAGAAGCGTCGTTTTGCCGGCGCCGAGATATCCCGTCAGGACGGTGACTGGAATGGGCTTGGCTATAGCTGTTTCGGTCATGGAAAACCCCGCGTGGAGAGAGGCGATCAAGCCTCAGGAAGATGTGTCGTCGTCCATATAGGCGCGACGTCTAGGCAGTTCAAAGAGATTTTGGCCGAATTCGGCCATGTCACTCAAATTTTGTTATGAAATAACGTTATGTCAAAAGCGTGGATATCTTCAAGCAGTTCCACAAGGCCATTCACAGCGTGGGAAATCAGCCTTTCGCCCTTTTCCACGGTGGCGGCGGCGGCGTTTCCGGCAACGCCATCGGGGTTCAGATCGCTCATCAGCCAGCCGAAGGCGTGTGGGCCATAGGCGCGCAGGTGTTTGAAGCGGCTGGCGAAATCGCTCTGGCGGGAGGGGAAATTCGCGGCCTTTTCCATTGCCACGCATTCGGGGTGAAGTGCCAGCATGACCGATGTCTCGATGTCGCCGGCGTGAATGCCGAAACGGTGCTCATGGTCGCTGAACAAGGCATTCACATCCTCGCCGCCAGGGCCAACCAGCGGCAGTCCAAACCAGTTAACGCCATAGACCAGCATGCCGAGGCGGGCACGCAGGTCACGCGCAACGATGTCCATCACACCCACCTGGCCGCCGTGACTATTGAGCAGCACCAGTTTCTTCACGCCGCAGGCGGCCACGCTCTCGCCAATGTCGGTCCACAGTCGGATCACAGTCTCGGCCTTGAGCGTCAGCGTGCCCGCAAAACGCGCATGTTCCGGGCTCAGGCCCACCGCCTGGGTCGGCAAGAAGAGGGCGGGCACATCGGCCGCCAGATGCGGCAATGCTGCTGCAATCACACCATCGACCAGCGCACTGTCCACACACAAGGGCAGGTGCGGCCCATGCTGTTCGGTCGCCGCCACCGGCAATACCGCGATCAGCTGGTCGATGCTGCCGCTGTCCCGTTGTTGGGCGAAGTCGCGGGTGCTCCAGTCGGCCCAGAAACGAGAACGTTTGGCACGGGGATTGTCTGGCGGGCTAGTGGTTTCGGGCATGGTATTCACAAAGCTGGCGTTAGTTAGAGCCATGGTAACCCCAAGCCCTCGTTCTATTGGCTGTGGATACTACGCAGCCCAAAGGGGCTCGTATGATCTCTCCATGGCCACCCAAAGACCCCGCAACCGCACTGGCGATACCTTTTTTGCATGGGACGGCGACACGCTGATCGTCAACATTCTGGGCAAACCCGCTGCGAGCAAAGACGCCATCGGAAAGCCCAAAGGCACCCAGCTGAAGGTCAGCGTCACGGCCAAGCCCAAGGACGGCAAGGCCACAGACCACATGGTGCGGTTCCTGGCGCCGCTGTTCGGTGTGGCGGTGGCGGATATTGAAGTGGTGTTTGGGCAGGAAAACGTGAACAAGCAGTTGCGCATCAAGGCACCCCGCAAATTGCCTCCCGTGTTCACACAGGAATCGTTGGGCCTGGACTGAAAGTTTCGCCAGCAATGCCACAATGACGGGCTTAGGCATGGCACGCCGGTGCCATGGAACTTTTTATGCGGCCACGGGCTCCCACTTGGCAATGACATCTACTCTCAGTTTTCCAGTTCGCGGCCCAGCAGTGGCGCGACCGATCGCCCGCAGCATACGACTAGCTATATTTTTTATAGCTTCTTGCGCAATCTGGACGGGGGCTAGCGCCCAAATTCTTACCAAGAATACCGCCACAGCGGGCGCACCCTCAGCCGTGGTGCAGACCGAGCAGGTGCGCGCCGAGTTGGTAGCCCATGCGCCCGACGGTGTCTCGGCAGGCAAACCGGTGTGGGTTGGCCTGCGCATTACCCACCAACCCCACTGGCACACCTATTGGAAAAACCCGGGCGACTCCGGCTTGCCAACGGTGTTGCAGTGGACACTGCCAGGCGGCGTGACAGCGGGCGAGATCGACTGGCCCACGCCCCAACGCATCGCCATTGGCAGTTTGGCCAACTATGGTTTTGACAACACGGTGCTGCTTCCGGTGCCGCTGACGGTTGCTCCGGCGTTTCAGGCGTCGGCTGGCGGAGACCTGGAAATTCGCCTTGCAGCGAGCTGGCTGGTCTGCCGCCAGGAGTGCATTCCGCAAGAAGGCAATTTTGTATTGAAGGTGCCAGCCAAGGGCTCCACCGGGTCTTTTGGTGCTGAATTTGCGGCAAGCCGTGCGGCCAGCCCCCAGGCGCTGACCGGCACGTCCCAGGCGGAACTGAGTGGCGACAGCGTCATGCTCACTGTGAATGGTCTGCCCGCCAGTTGGCATGGCCGGGTCTTGCAGGCATTTCCTGAAACAGCCAATCTGGCCGAACCAGTGACCTCACCGCAGGCCAGCGACACGGTCACCAACGGCACACACACACCAAAACCCGGCACCCAAAACTGGAACAACGGCGTCTGGAGCGCCATTTTTCCGCTGTCGGTGCAGCGCGAAGCCACCCACGTAGACATGCCGGTCGTGCTGGCGCTGGGCGCACAAAGCCTGCGCACGGTGGCCCCTATCCGGGGTAACTGGCCAGCGTTGGCAAATGGCGGACTTGCGAGTGTGCAGGCGGTGCCAGGCGGCGCTGCTGCCAGTAGCGGTCTGACCAACGCACCCGTCGTGGCCAACGGGGCCTTTGGCAGCCCATCGGCTAGTGCCTGGAGTACCTGGGCGCTGGCACTGGCTGCCGCCCTGCTGGGCGGCATGATTTTGAACTTGATGCCCTGTGTGTTGCCGGTACTGGCCATCAAGGTGCTGGGCTTCTCCCGGCATGCGGAGCACAGCCGCGCCTCGCAACGTGCCCAGGGACTGGCCTACACGCTGGGCGTCGTGCTGTCCTTTGTCAGCCTGGGTGCCCTGATGCTGGGACTGCGCGCCACCGGTGAACAACTGGGCTGGGGCTTTCATCTGCAGTCGCCGGCCGTTGTGGCGGCGTTGGCGACCCTGTTCACGCTACTGGGGCTCAACCTCGCGGGACTGTTTGAAGTCGGTAGCCTGTTGCCACATCGGCTGGCGTCACTGCAGGCCAGACACCCGGTAGTGGATGCCTTTTTGTCGGGTGTGCTGGCCGTGGCCATTGCCTCACCCTGCACAGCCCCGTTCATGGGGGCGTCGCTGGGGTACGCCATCAGCCTGCCCGCGCTGCAGGCACTGGGTATTTTTGCCGCGCTGGGCCTGGGCCTCGCCTTGCCATTTCTGCTGGCCAGCTGGATACCGGCAGTCGGCAACTTGCTGCCGCGCCCCGGTGCGTGGATGGACACGCTGCGCCGCTTCATGGCTTTTCCGATGTTGGCCACCGTCGTCTGGCTGGTCTGGGTGTTGGGCCACCTTAGTGGTGTGGACGGTGCCGGGGCTTTGTTGGCGCTGTTGCTGACGCTGAGTTTGTTGGTCTGGTCATTGGGCTTGACCGGACGCAGTCGTACCCTCTTTGCTATTTTTTCAATAGCGTCCCTGGTAATTTTGACGAGGGCTATCGGCCCATTGGTCATTAAGAGCGACGGCGCGGGCCCGCCATTGGTGGCGGGCAGCACCGCGCCAACGATCGACAACACCGCAAATTGGCAGGCCTGGGCACCCGTCCGTGTGCAAGCCGAACTGGCTGCCGGTCGTCCGGTATTCGTGGACTTCACGGCGGCGTGGTGTATCACCTGCCAGTACAACAAGAAAACCACTTTGGCGGATGCCGATGTGCTGGCCGACATGCGCGCGCACCAGGTGACCCTGCTGCGCGCCGACTGGACCCGCCGGGACCCGACCATCACAGTGGCGCTGGAGCAGTTGGGCCGCAGTGGAGTGCCAGTCTATGTACTACTCCAGGCCGGACGCACACCCGTGGTTTTTTCCGAAATTCTGGATGCAAAGGAATTGCGCGCCGCACTGGCGAATTTATGAGCCCCGGCGAGACAGGCCGGAGCACCACGCAGCCCCGCCCTCCACTCAATGACGCACCATGCCAAGCACTAACGACATCCCTGGTCCATTCATTTCTGACCCCCAGGCTGACATCGCTGCAATCCTGGACCACTACCGCACCGTGGCCGTGGTGGGCCTGTCGCCCCAGGCGCATCGGGACAGCTATGAAGTGGCGCAGTACATTCAAAGACAGGGCTGGCGCATAGTCCCCATCAACCCCAACGCCACGCAGATCCTGGGCGAGACCTGTTACCCCAGCCTGACCGAAGCAGCCCGCCACCACGCCATCGAACTGGTCGACGTGTTTCGCAACAGCGCGGATGTGCCGCCCATTGTGGCTGAGGCCATCGGCATTGGCGCCAAGGCCGTCTGGTTGCAATTGGGCGTCCTGCACGAGGCTGCAGCGCAACAAGCGCGCAACGCCGGGTTGCTGGTGGTGCAAGACAGGTGCCTGCTGGTGGAGCACCGGCGAAAAGGATAACCCCCACGCTTGTCACTTCGTCTGCAACGCTGCCCCCCAAGGGGCCGCATTTCCCTGGCGGGGCTGACCGCCAAGCGGTTCAGAACACCTAGGGACGGCCCGGCGGTGAAACCAATCCGGTCTGATGAACTGCGACAATAGGCGCATGAACGCACCGCAAACCACCCATGGCGTTTTGGCCGCCACAGACGCCACTTTCGCCAACCACCAGAACCCGTCTTTTCTGCAGGCCTGCCTGCGCCAAGCGACCGACCACACACCGATGTGGCTGATGCGCCAGGCCGGGCGTTACCTGCCCGAATACTGCGCCACCCGCGCCAAAGCCGGCAGCTTTATGGGGCTGGCCACCAACCGCGACTTCGCCACCGAAGTGACCCTGCAACCGCTGGACCGGTATCCACTGGACGCCGCCATCTTGTTCAGCGACATCTTGACCGTGCCCGATGCCATGGGACTCGGACTCTCGTTCGCCCAAGGTGAAGGCCCGCGCTTTGCCTGCGCCGTGCGTGATGAAGCGGCGGTGGCCAAACTGGCCGTGCCGGACATGGCCAAGCTGCAGTACGTGTTTGATGCCGTCAGCTCCATCCGCAAGGCGCTGACCCAAAGTGATGGAAAGTCCCGCGTGCCACTGATCGGGTTTTCGGGCAGCCCCTGGACGCTGGCCTGTTATATGGTTGAAGGCGCAGGCTCTGACGACTATCGCCTGGTCAAAACCATGCTGTACAGCCGCCCGGACCTGATGCACCGCATTCTGGCCATCAACGCCGACTCCGTAGCCGCGTATTTGAACGCCCAAATCGACGCCGGCGCCCAGGCGGTGATGATTTTTGACAGCTGGGGCGGCGTGCTGGCAGACGGCGCGTTCCAGCAGTTCTCGCTAGCCTACACCGGCCGTGTATTAGCCCAACTCAAGAAGACGCATACCGACTCCGCTGGTAACACCATTTGCATACCGCGCATCGTATTCACCAAGGGCGGCGGCCTGTGGCTGCAGGAAATGGCGGCGCTGGACTGCGAAGTGCTGGGTCTGGACTGGACTGTCAACCTGGGTAAAGCCCGGGCACTGGTCGGAGGCTCGGAATATGCGACAGGCGTTAGCGGTCCCGGCAAGGCATTGCAGGGCAATATTGACCCCAATGTGCTGTTTGCCCCACCCGCGCAGATTGCCACCGAAGTGGCACGCGTGCTGGACAGCTTTGGCAAGCCTTACCAGGGCAACGGTACCGGCCCCACGCACATCTTCAACCTGGGCCATGGCATCAGCCAGTACACGCCACCGGAGCACGTGGCAGCACTGGTGGAGGCCGTACACCGGCATTCACGCACTTTGAGGACCTGACTCTCCTACCACTTTTCTGGCCGGGATTTGAAGCATCTTGTTGCACTTATGCACAAAACCAGTGAAAGTGCCTGGCAAGCTGGCGCAGTTCCGGGGATCACCGCTATAAAACCAATAGCGTATGTAAGTCGTTGATTTATAACGAACTCGAACTTTGCTTTTTTTGCAGGCAGTTCGACTAAAGCCTTGATTTTCAAGGCTTTGGCGGGCGCCGATCCAAGATATCAACAAAGTTATCCACAGAAATCGTGAATTGAAAACAAAGTAGTTCTAAATCAACCACTTAGCCGAGTTTTCACAAGTCAACATCAACAAAACTCCCCAAGTGGCGAATTTTCCATGTGCCTGCACTGTGTGAACCGATTGGCCCTATGACCCACTGGCTGTTCGTACTCGTCCAGACGCCGGCGCACGCCGCACTGGGATCAGTGCTGAGCTACCGAAGTGAGTCGGCACTACCGCCCGGCACCTTGGTCCGGGTGCCCTTGGGCCAACGCGAAACCCTGGGTGTGGTGTGGAATGCCAACTCTGCCCTGGCCACTGGCGAACTTGACCCGGGCAAAATCCGCTCCGTGGCCGGCACGCTGGAGGGCATTGCGCCACTGAATTCGGCCTGGCAACAACTCGTTACATTTGCAGCACAGTATTACCAGCGCTCCCTGGGCGAAGTTGCGCTGGCCGCCTTACCACCCCAACTGCGGGAGTTGTCGCCGCAGCAAATGCAGCGTCGGCTGCAACGCCGCAAAGCGCGACCCGCCCCTGCCGACGATGCCCTGGTGGCAACCGCGGATCCGAACCGGTTACCGCCATTGCCAAGCCTGAGCGCAGAGCAAACGGCGGTGCTGGGTCAAATCCAGTCCCACGCCGGCCCGTTTTTGCTGTTCGGTGCCACCGGCAGCGGCAAGACCGAGGTCTATCTGCAGTGTGTACACCGACTGCTGGAAAAAACGCCCGACGCACAAGCCCTGGTCATGGTGCCGGAGATTAACCTGACGCCCCAACTGGAAGCCCGCTTCAAGGCGCGTTTTGGTCCACTGGTCGGCGAAGATGCCGTTGTATCTCTGCATAGCGGCATGACCAACCCGCAGCGCCTCAAGAGCTGGCTGGCCGCCCACCATGGCAGCGCACGCATTGTGCTGGGAACCCGTATGGCAGTGTTTGCGTCCATGCCGCAGTTGCGCCTGATTGTGGTCGACGAGGAACACGACCCCAGCTACAAGAGTGGTGAAGGTGCCCGTTATTCGGCACGCGACCTCGCGGTGTACCGCGGCCGGCTGGATGGTGCCAAGGTGGTTTTGGGTTCAGCCACCCCGTCGCTGGAAAGTTGGCACCACAGCCGACCGGCCGCCGAGGGCGGACGCTACCTGCGGCTTCACATGCCCAGCCGCATTGGCACCGGTGCGGACAAGCCGAAGAAAAACCCAGGTGACACGGGCCGCCACGCCATGCGCGCAACGGCTGACACACCCGACGGTCTGCCCCTGGTACGCCGCGTGGACATGAACCACCAGCCCCGCCACGCGGTGTTTTCCATTCCATTGCTGGAAGCCATCAAAGACCGTGTGGCGCGTGGCGAACAAAGCCTGGTGTTCCTGAACCGGCGCGGTTACGCACCGGTTCTGCATTGCGGCGAATGCGGCTGGAAGAGCGAATGCACACACTGCAGTGCTTTCAGGGTGTTCCACAAGATCGACCGCACACTGCGCTGCCACCACTGTGGCTTTACCGAGCATGTGCCGCGTGCCTGCCCGACCTGCGGCAACCCGGACATCTCGCCCCTGGGCCGGGGCACCGAGCGCCTGGAGGAACACCTGGCAGAGCTGCTGGGCGACGTGCGACGCCCCAACGGAGAAGCGGTGCGTGTGGCCCGCATCGACGCTGACACCACCCGCCTGAAGGGTGAACTGCAAAGCCAGCTAGCCGCCGTGCACGCCGGTGATGTGGACGTGCTGGTGGGCACCCAGATGATTGCCAAGGGGCACGATTTTCGGCGCATCACGCTGGTGGCCGCGGTCAACCCGGATGGTGCACTTTTCTCCAGCGACTTCCGCGCACCGGAGCGCCTGTTCAGCCTGCTGATGCAGGCCGCCGGTCGCGCCGGGCGTGACGCCACTTTGGGCGAGCGCAGCGAGGTGTGGATCCAGACTTTCCAACCGGCCCATGCGCTTTACGCGGCACTCAAGCGCCACGACTACCCGGGCTTTGCCACCGACCAGTTGAAGGAACGTGCGCAGGCCGGCCTGCCGCCATTCACCGCCCAGGCCCTGGTGCGCGCCGAGGCCCGCACGCAGGAGGTGGCGCAGGGCTTTCTGAACGCCGCCAGTGCCGCAGCGCAGAACGAGATGGCGCAATGGGAAGGCTGGGCGGATGTATTGGCGCAGATCACGCTGTACCCGGCCGTGCCGATGAGTATTCAGCGTGTGGCCAACATAGAACGGGCCCAGATGCTGGTTGAAAGTTCGTCGCGCAACGCCTTGCAGCAATTTTTGGGCGCCTGGCAAGCCGTGCTGCACGCCACACGGGCACAACCGGTTGGCAAGGGGTTGATCCGTTGGGCAGTGGACGTGGACCCGCTGGCCATATGACGGGGGCAAGGCCTGTCGGGTCGACTCCAAGCTGTCGGGCAATGCCCCAACCTCATGATGAAATACCCGCCGAATGGGAACGTCCAGTTGTCCTTTTTGGATACGGCGGAAGGTAACAACCAGGGCCATGGGTGCGCCCAAGTGCTCCAGCTCGATGTGGATTTGCGCAATGTGTTTCACTTCTCCCCAGGCGCAACGGGCTACATCTGCCGAAACAGGTGCACAAAACTTCGACTCACCGGGAGACATTCGGGGCGGCCTTTCATCTGGACCTCGCCACCATCATGGGGGCCGTGCACAAATTGCTGCACATGCAACAGGTTGACAATTGCCGAACGGTGAATCTGCACAAAACGCGTGGGGTCCAGTGCATCGGCCAGTTCGCGGATGGTTTTCCGGATCAGCGCTTCACCCCCTTCCCAAACCACCAGCGTGTATTTGGTGTCGGACCTGAGGTAGCGCACCTGCTCCACCGGAATCAGCCGCACGGTGCTTCCCACCGAGGCCTTGATCCACTGCAGGTAGGGAGTTGTCGACATTTGGCTGCGCAACTGTGCCGCAAGCTGGTCCAGCACACCCGCGGACAAACCGGCCGGTGCCACAGTTTCCACCGCCTCCAGTCTTCGACGCAAGCGGTGCACGGTTTCGATCAAACGCTCCAAGTCAAACGGTTTGACGATGTAGTCCAGCGCGCCTTGTCGAAACGCCTCCACCGCATATTGCTCGTGCGCGGTCACAAACACGACTTCCGCACGCTGGGCAATACACCGTGCCGCTTCAATCCCGTTCATGCCTGGCATGTGGACGTCAAGAAATGCAATGTCGGGGGAATGTTCGTCAAACAACTCCACGGCTTCACGCCCGTTTCTTGCGGTGGCGACGATCTGCAGTTCTGGCCAGATGCGTGCCAACAGGCTGACCAGGCGCTCGCGCAACAGAGGTTCGTCGTCTGCAATCAGTGCGGTATGGGTTGTCATGTCAATGCACAACGTCCAGAACAATGTCCGCCTTCACGCCATGGGGCTCCTGTTCGCTCATTTCAAGGCGCGCCGGAGTGGCAAAAAAAGACTGCAGACGGGCACGCAAATTGACCAGGCCAATGCCCGAGTGCGCTGTTTCAGACAAGCCGACACCGGTATCAGCCACACACACGTGCACCGTGGATGTGCCGTCGGGCTGCTCCTCACGCCACGCGCTCACCCGGATTTCTCCGCCGTCACAGCTGGGATCTATGCCATGGCGCACTGCATTTTCAACCAGGGTCAATAAAGCCATCGGTGGAAACCGCATGCCGCGCAGTGTTGGATCAATGTCCAGAATGTACTGTAGTCGGTCGGGCATACGCATCCACATCAGTTCCAGATAGGCACGCACCAGGTCTTCTTCCTGCCCCAATGTGGCGCCGTGTTGATGAATTTGCGGCATGGCCGCACGCAGGTAGGCAATCAGACTCTTGAAAACGGCTGCCGCACGCGGTGATCCGCTCTCAACCAGTTCCTGCACATTGGCCAGGGTATTCAACAGGAAATGCGGCTCAATCTGCGCCTGCAAAAGACTCATCCGCGCGTCGCTAGCCTGACGCATCAGGGTCTCACGCTCCAGAGCAAACTGAAGAGCCGCCGCCCTGGCCTGTGCATCACGTTCCCGGTACAGTGCACCCAGCGTGATCAGCACACCGACACAAGCGCCGCTGGCGGTGATCCACCAAAACCCGGCAACCCTCGGACGTGAACGCATAAAGGCTTCCAGATCGCCTCCCACTGCGATCAGTTGAACGATCAGCGGGCCCAGTGGCGCGGCCATGGCCACTGCAACGACCTGTGCGACCCAGCGTGGCACCCAGGTTTGTTGCCAGGACCCGGCCAACAAAAAGGCCGACAACAACACCAGCGCGACAAGGAAGGTTTCTGCCAGCAGGGCAACGAACGAATCCCGGGTCACCGGGTAAAACGCCAATGCAGCAATCAAAGCGGCCGCTGCGGCAACCAACAGGTGCCGGAAATGGCGACCTAGAAACGCAAGCACAGAAGTGATACCAGCCGTCAGGCGCTCGATAAAGGGTGGGGTCATCTTTTTGACAATACGGACAAGCCCAACTCCGGTCAACCCCATGACCCTTTTAACGCGATAGAGCGCGGGATTCGAGGTTCCGGCGGCGGACCCCGTGGGTCGGAAACGACAGCTTCAGGCTATCGCCCAGGCGTGATGGATGTCATAAACAATGGACTGCAATGAGGCAGATCGCTAGCGCAAACCCCGGACATAGCGCGGAGCATCCACCTCAGCGGCACCGTCGACCTGAGACACCAGTGCTGCCAGCAAACCGCCTGCGCCAGGCACTGCCTGCGGTGAAGGGCGGCGCACCGACACCCCGGTTGGCGCACCAACGACCATGGCCTGCTCCAGCTTATCGGCCCACTCGACCAACTCCAAGTGTCCGTCTTCGTATGCGCTGCGGCGCGCAAACCGCACGATCTCGGTTGCATACTCCGCGTTGCGTGCCATCCATTCGGTATCGGTCACACGCCCGGTCTTGCGGCGCAGCAGGACATGCAGATGGGCAGCAATGGCTAATTTTTCACTGGGTAACATGGTGGCCTCCCTCAGGATCCCAAATGCTCCCGGTGCTGGGTAACATCCAGACCGGTGATCTCGGAGTTGTCATCGACGCGCAGGCCCACAATGACCTTGGTGACCCACAGCAGCACCGCGCTCATGACCCCGCTGTAGACGGCGACGGCAACCACCCCGAGTAGCTGAACCGCAATATCGCCCCGCACGCCCGAAATGGTCTTGCTGGCGAACACACCGGTCAAAAGGGCCCCCACGATGCCGCCTATGCCGTGTACACCAAACACATCGAGCGAATCATCGGCGTTGAGCATGCGTTTGAGACCGGTGGCACCCCAGTAGCACGTGAGCCCGGCAACGGCACCGATGGCCAGCGCAGCGCCGGGTGTCACAAAGCCTGCCGCAGGGGTGATAGCCACCAGCCCCGCAACCAATCCAGAGCACAGGCCCAGCAACGAAGGCCGGCCCCGCACCACCCATTCACCCAGCATCCAGGCCAGCGCTCCGGCGGACGCAGCAATGTGCGTTACGGCCATCGCCAAACCGGCGCGTCCATCGGCGGCGACTGCCGAACCCGCGTTGAATCCAAACCAGCCGACCCACAACAAGCCTGCGCCCGCCATGGTGAGACCCAGATTGAACGGCTCAAGTGACTCGCGCCCATAGCCCCGGCGTGGACCCAAAACATGGGCACACACCAGACCGGAGACACCCGCATTGATGTGCACCACGGATCCCCCGGCAAAGTCCAGTACGCCTTTTTGCGCCAGCCAGCCACCTGGCTCCCAGACCCAGTGCGCAATCGGCGCATACACCACCAACGACCACATGCCAATAAACCACAACAGGGCCGAGAAGCGCATGCGCTCGACCACGGCGCCCACGATCAGGGCGGCCGTGATGACGGCAAACGTGAGCTGGTACATGGCATAGACCGACTCCGGCACATTTGGTGCCACGTGGCTGACAGCCACTTTCCCCGCATCCTTGAGGTACTCCAGCCCGGCAAACCACAGTCGACTGCCGCCGCCCAGCCAGCCGCTGCCGGGTGTAAAGGCCACGGAGTAGCCCACCGCAAACCACAACACGCTCACCAGGGCGGCCACCGCCACCACACTGGCCATGGTGTTGAGCACATTTTTCTTGCGAACCATGCCGCCATAGAACAGGGCGATACCGGGCAGTGTCATCAGCAGTACCAGAGCGGTACTGGTCAGCATCCATGCCGTGTCGGCGCCGTTGAGGCTGTCTTGGGGCACCAGACCCGGACGCACGAGTGGCGGGGTTGGTACTGCAACAGGTGCTGCGGCGGCTGGCTCAATCGCCGTCGTGGGTTGCACGGGAACTGGCGACGACGCCGTAGCGGCAAGGCCGTCAGCGCCCTGCACCTGCGCCCATGCGACACACGTGAACAGGCACAACACACTGGTCCAAAGCCATTTCGATCTGATTCGGTGCATCTTGCTCCCTTTCGTGATCCAACAGCAACGCTAAAAGCACAAGCCGTGCCACATTCGCGTAAACCCTAATATTGCGGTTCTGGCTCGAAGCGGCCGCTGCGTCGCAAGGCGGCCCCAGTTTGGTGCGGAAGTTGCTTGCAGTCTGCTCAATGTGACAAGGGAGCAGCCCGTGCTGGCAAAACTATCGAACTGGTTGGGACATCTGAGCGTGGGACGCAAACTCACGTTGATCTATTTGCTCGACCTGACGGCCGTCATCTATGTGTCGGGCATCCTGATCCATGAAAAGTACCTGGCGATTGACTTCGCCCGCAAGGAGATAGCTGGTGCAGCCTACGCGGACATGGTCCGAAATAGCTTGATGGAGGTGTTCCTCGCCCAGGAAACCAGTGGCGCCAGCACGGACAACACCTTGAGCGAACTGAAAGCCGCCCGTGCACGGTATGACGATTCCCTGCGCAGCAGTGAGGCGGCGGAACGGTATGTGCAAAGTCTGGGGTCGTTCAGCACACCGGCCCTGCCGCAAGCGTCGCGCGTCGGCGCAGTTCCGCCCCGCAGCAAGTTGCTGGCACAGGGACGTGACCTGCTCACGACAATTGGTAACGAGTCCAACCTGATTTTGGACCCCGACCTTGACAGCTACTACGCCATGTCACTGGCCATGCTGCGTTTCCCCGAGCTCCTTCAGGTGTTGCACGATGCCCAGTCTCTCGCGCAGGAGGCGGGTGCCGGCACAACGCCCAAAAACCAGGTTGCACAGCTCTTGCCTCTGATGGGTCGACTCGATGCCGTATTGACCGGCATTGAGTCGGATTACGGGCAGGCTTGGGCGGCGGGGTCGCCGCAACTCACCGCCGCCCTGAGCGCCACACGCAATGCGCTGAATGCGCAGGCGCGGGCCTTCCAGGTCATATTGGACGATGTAGCCAACAGGACGGCGTCCACCCAAGAGATCCGCCGCCTTGATGCGCCGGTGAAGGCCGGTCTGCGCGCACTGAATGCGGCCTGGGCGGACGTGATCACCGAGCTCAACCGTTTGCTCGATGCCCGCGTGACGTTGCTGTTTGGCCGCATGTGGTTGCACCTCGGCACGGCCCTGTTGCTGCTCAGCGTTATTCTGAGCATGGTTTACCTGGTGGCCAGCCAGATTGCCCGACCACTGCAAGCCCTGGCCCGGGTCGCCGACAGGGTGCGCCGCAGCTCGGACTACACACACCGTGCCGACTGGAAAAGCAGCGACGAAATCGGCCAGCTCGTCACCGCATTCAACGAAATGCTGGCACAGCTGGACCAGGACCGGCTGATTCAGCAGGAACAGGCCTCGCGTGCCAGTGCAGCCGAGGCTCAACGCCAACTGGTGGAGGCGCTGCCCATCCCCATGGTGGTGACATCGGTACCTGACCACGAAGTGTTGCATGCCAATACGCCAGCCTTGACCTGGCTGGGCGATTGCCGACGCGACCCCTGGGCGTTGGGACTGGAACCCAATGTGCGAGTCCGATTCTTCCAACGCCTGGCCGACAGGGACGCGGTGGACGAATTCGAGGTGCGGTGGCTGGCGGGTCAGTCGCCCTCGTGGGCCGTGTTGTCGGCGCGCCGCCTGCAGTTCCAGGGTCGCGATGCGGTTTTGACCGCTTTCGCCCCGATCAACAAACTGAAGTTGCTGGAACAGCGGCTGGAATTGTGGGCCCAGGTGTTTGAGGCATCCAGCGAGAGCATTGTCATCATGAATGCGCAGCGCCAGGTGATCAGCGTCAACCGCGCGTTTTGCCGCAGTACGTCGTACGACTTTCATGAGGTCATCGGTGAACATGTTTCGACGCTGGTGGACAGTGCGCCAGCCTTGAAATGGACCGATGCGCCCGACAAGGAAGTCTGGCAGGGCGAAGTGCTGATGCGCCGACGATCGGGTGACACTTACCCGGCGTGGCTGATGGTGTCTGCGGTGTACAAGGGCTCGACCAGCGGCCAGGTCGTCAACTTCATTGCCACCTCGATCGACATCACCGACCGCAAGGTACATGAAGAACGCATTCGCTTCCTGGCCCACCACGATGTGTTGACCGAGTTGCCCAACCGCTCTCTGTGCCAGCAGCGCCTGACTGAGGCGATTGCTGCCGCGCGCAAAACCGGTGAAAAGGTTGCCGTGCTGTTCATAGATCTCGACCGCTTCAAGCTGATCAACGACACCCTGGGCCACCATATTGGTGACGGGTTGCTGCGCGTCGTGGCGCGTCGCCTGAGCCAGGCGGTGCGCAGCGACGACACCGTTAGCCGCCTCGGTGGTGATGAGTTTGTCATTGTCATGCGCCATGTCGGTGCGCTGGAAGAACTGGACCACCTGGTCAACCACCGCATGATTCCGTCGATCCGGCAAAGCGCGGTGGTCGAGGGCCACAGCATCGCGGTTTCCTGCAGCGTTGGTGTGGCCGTATTCCCTGACGATGCGCAGGACCAGGATGAACTGATGCGCCGGGCCGACGCAGCCATGTACGAAGCCAAGTCGGCCGGCCGCGACATGGTGCGTTTCTTTTCCACTGCCACCGACCGGCGCATCCAGGCGCGCCAGACCATGGAGGCCCAGTTGCGCCTGGCCTTGGGGCGGGGCGAATTCAGCCTGCATTACCAGCCGCGTTTATGCGCCCGCACCCGGCGCATGCTCGGAGCCGAGGCCTTGCTGCGGTGGGACAACCCCGTGCTGGGTCCCGTTTCGCCGGCAGAGTTCATCCCGTTGGCGGAGGAAACTGGCCTGATCAAGCCCTTGGGACTGTGGGTGCTGGAGCAGGCCTGCCAGCAATGGATGCAGTTTCAGTCCGACGGATTGTTTGAGCGCAAGCAGCTCTCGGTCAATCTGTCAGCCGCCCAACTGGCCGACCCCGATCTGGTCGGCCAGTTGCAACACATTCTGGAACACACCGGCCTTGCAGCACACCAACTGGAACTGGAGTTGACGGAATCCCACTTGATGGTCAACCCCAACGCCGCGCAGGAGCAGGTTTCAGCCCTCAAGGTGCTGGGTGTGCACATTGCCATTGACGACTTTGGCACCGGTTACTCCAGCCTCGCCTATCTCAAACGCTTCGAGATCGACATTCTGAAGGTCGATCAGTCTTTTGTGCGCGACATGCTGGACGACAGCGCCGACGCCGCCATCGTGCATGCCGTCATTGCCCTGGGCCACACGCTGGGCTTCAAGGTGGTGGCCGAAGGTGTCGAGAACCTGCCGACCGCACAGACGCTGACCGCCCTGGGTTGTGACGAGTTGCAGGGCTACTGCTTTAGTCGCCCGCTGCCCGTTCCCCAGTTTGAAGAGTGGCTGCGCAGCCATGGCACGACTCCACAACGGCGGCGGCCTCACCCGTGATCCACTATCAAAATAGTAGCTGCTTACGCAATGGATCCGAGGGCTAGGGGCCGATTTGGCTTCGAGAGGGCGACCCGAAGGTGAAACCGGTTCTTCAGGTCAACTGAACGCCAGGCCGTGATCGGCGAGTCCGACCAAACCGATGAGTTCTGCATTCAGTGGAAGATCGGCGGCCAACACAGTCAGGGCGCCCACACCGGGATTTCCCAATGTCGCAACTATCCCGCTGACCTGTGCCGGATCGGGGGCGGAGCCCACCAAATTGGTCCAGAGCAGCGTCAAGGCATCTGCCGCCGTGGTTTTGCCCAGGGCATTCATGATGGCATTGGCCAAGGCCTCGTAACCCATGCCGCCATCCAGCAGGCCCAGGCCAATTCCGACAAACGCCGGGTTGGAGACACCGCTCTTGCCCAAGGTTGCACCCAGCAACTTGGCAACCTGACCAGCATGGCCATCCAGATCGAGGGCCAGCTTGAAACCATCCGAAAAAACCAGGCGCTCGACACTCGATACGGTATCGGTGCCGTCGGTGCCGACACCGTCCTTGACGGTAAAGCCTGTGCCCGTTTTGCCCAGCGCATAGGCACTGCGTGGTGACGTGAGCATGAGCGTGTCAATCCCGGCACCACCATCAATAACATCGTCACCGGCGCCACCAGTAAAACTGTTGTTGGCCAGGTTGCCCTGCAGGATGTCGGCTGCGGCCGTGCCGATGACCTTTTCGATGACGGCATCCAGCGAGGTCGTCAGGTTGGCCAGGGTCGACGTGCCCGCAGTTGTTTTGCCCACCGAACTGTAGGCGCCAGGCGTCAGATTGACCGTCACCGGAACGCTAACGGCAGAAAAATCGAGCGTGTCCACCCCGCCGTCGTCCACGATGTTGGTTGCACTCTGGCCCGAACTGTCCTGGTAGGTGTAAACCGTGTCACCTGTGGCAAAGGCCTTGGTGCCATAGAGGTACCGCAGCGCCAGCATGTCATAGGGCATGAACCAGGTATCCTGGATGGACTGCGCCGAGTGCCGGTAACTCATGATCGAATTGAAGAAGGCATCTTCATTGGCGCTCAGAAAGTTGCCGACATCGGTACCGTTGCGCGCCTCACCCGCGTTGTAATTTCCGGGGTGGTTCAAACCAATCGCATGGCCGATTTCATGGACCAGCGTCATCCAGTTGTACCCACCTACCTGCATGCCTTCGTTGTAGCCCAGCGCAATCCAGGTGTCCGAGTCCGTGTCCTTGTTTGCCGTATTCGGAAAAATCGCGTAGCCGCTGCTGCTGGCTTGGCGGTTGTTTGAAAAACGCATGACTCCGAAGTCGGTCGGAGAGTCAGCCACCTCGTTGAAGGTCACATTGATTTGCTGCTGCAGCAACGCCAGCACAGCGCGGGTTGCCGTCTGCTGCTCGGCACTGAAAGCGGTCCACTCCTTCGCATCCTCGCCCGTGTACGAGGTTGGCATCTGGGACGGGAAGCTAAAAGTCACCGTGACCGGTGTCTTTACCGGCGAGCCACTGTTGAAACGGTAGGTCTCGTTGTCCAGCAGGGCGTCAATACGCGGGTCGTTGGAGATGGGTTTTGAAATTTGGGTTGTTGCGGGTGGCGCGGGTTGCAAGGGCGAGACCAGGGTTCCAGTGGGAACAACAGGCACGATGTTGGCCAGCGGAACCGCTCCATAGAGGTGCCCAGACGCGGCCTCAAAGGCGAAAGAATTGTCAAACACCGAATCTTCAAACATCTTCATGGCAAGAGGCTCCTTGGAATGGGTATGAATAAAGCGCGGAATTCATTATCCAGTCCTTTGCACAAGCCTGCACGGGCTTCCGCCATGCAGAACATGCGTCCCGCCAAAATCACCGCAACTCCGGCCGGTTGCCCATGCGGGTCCTTCGGACGGCGGTTGCGCAATGGGTGCAGGCTGAGAAGTCAAAACCTTGACTTTGACCTCGACCTCCCACCCTCAATAGCGCCAGTTTCCCCGAATTCCGACCGCTGCCGACTCATCCTTGCGCGCCAGACGGGAAGCAAAGATTTCAAAGGAACGCCGCTTGGCGGCGTCTTGCCAGGCGGCACTGAGGGACAGGTCCCAATCAGGATCCAGCCACTGGGACCCTTGCGCATCCGTCGTCCGCTCGGTACGCCCGGTCAGCGCGGAGCGAAGCACCCAGCGCTCGGGCGCAAACCAGTTCAGGCCAAACCGCACCGTGTGCTTCGGAAACTGGGGCAACGGAACCTGGGGATACAACTCGTTTTCCGTCTGTGCGTGGACATAACTTGCTGTCCAGCTCCATTGGGCGCTGGCCATGCTTTCAAATGTCAGGCCCGCCGTCTTCACCGTTCCGGCCGCAAAACTCGGCGCCGACTCCAGCGCCTCGGCGGACTCACCCTGTCCACCCGACTGCTGGCGCAAACGGTCGTACTGCGCCAGACTCGCCGATGCGTTGAGCAAGGTGCCGTCGGTGTTGAACAGATTGCGGATGTCGCGTTGGTCCGCAAAAGCCATCAGGAAGTTGCTTGCGGAGATTTCCCATTCCCCCTGCACACGCAATCGCTTCAGCCGGCCGCCAGCCTGCAGGCCCGGCACATCCAGCGAAATGCCTGCGGTGTTTTGGCTGGCAAGGCTGAGCGACGCGGCAGGTCGCATCAGGTCTTGCCACGCCAAACGGTAGGTCCCGCTGGACGTCGGTGACCAGGCCAAACCGAAGTTCACCGTGTTCGCGTCAACCGCTCTGGAGATTTGCGGCAAACTCTGTGTGGAAGACAGCCCGGTTGCAATCGTCGTGGTCTTGATCGTCTCGGTCTGATCAAACCGGTACCGCGCCAGGTTCAGATCGGTTTGCACCAGCAGAGTGTCAAATCGCTTCTTCCAGGAGCCAAAGGCACTGTCCCCCTCCCCCGTGGCGTCAGTCGCGCGTGCAAGTTCGAGGCGCCGCCCGGTCCCTGTATTGACCAACGGCTTGTAGGATCGCCCCGTCTCCAGGCCCAGCGTCCACTCGCCGCTGTCGCGCATGGCAGTGAGCCGCAGGCCGGCGTCTTTCGTTTCCGCCCGATAGGCAGTGCTTTGGGCCGCAGAGTTGCTGGTGACCGCCGTATCGTCCTGACCCTGCCCGGTGCGAGCCCAAACGGCCGTCCTGGGATCCAGTTGCCACTGGGCACCCACGTCGGTGCGAACAACCGTGCCGACTATCCGGTCGCCAGTTGTGAAGACCGGCACGTTGTCGATGGTCGGTTTGAACTCGTCCCGGTACAAAAACACCCCAAAATGCGCGTCCGGCCGAAATCCCAGTGCCGTGATCAAACTCGGCGCTGTTGCGTTGAACTCCACATTGCCGGAGCGGAACTGTGGCGCCTCATACTGGATGAAACCCGCGATCGGCATGGGACTGGACGCATAGCCGTTGGCAATCAGGCTGGCAGTCGTTGCCGAAAACGCGTCACTCTGGCGGTAGCTGGCATCCAGCGCGGCGTAGCCGCCGGGACTGCCGATCAACTTGCTGCGCTGGGGCGACGCGCCAAACATGGTGGGGTCGGTCAGATAACCTTGAATCAGCGACGAATTCTTGACAAAAGACTCAGTGGAGCGCTCCGCCATGAACAGGTAGGAGCCGGCAAAAAATGGATGCTGGCTGTCTTGCGCAATCCGCTTGGCCCACGACTCCAGACCAAACAACGCATAGGCCGCACCCAGATTGGCATTACCCTGCCGGTCGGTCGCAATCGGACCCAGCGACTTCAAGAACTGGAACCGGGCCATGGCTTCACGTGCAGCCGCGATGGCGGCGGTCGGGTTGAGACCGTCGCGATGTATCTGTGCCTCGTAAAAGTAAGGCAAGGGGTCATTCGGATCGGCTTTTTTGGTGCGCTCCAGCGCAGCCAGAGCGGCATCGTCGCGGCCGATCTGGTACCAGGCAATGGCGGTATACAACTGGGCTCTGGCATACCGCGGCTCCAGCAGGCCGGCTTTAAGCAAGGCCTCCAATGCGGCTTCGGGCTTGCCTTGGGCCAGCAGCAAAATGCCCCGGCTGGTCCAGGCTACATAGTCATCCGGGGCCAGCGTCAGTGACTGATCGATGGCCACCTGGGCCTGGCTGAGTCGTTGCGCGCGGGTTTCCAGGGCTCCAAGGTCCGCCAGGGGTGACGCAAACTGGGGTACCAGTCCCACAGCTTTCGTTAGCGCCGCGCGGGCCGGGTCAAAGTCTTCCTGTTCGGCCAGGGTCACGCCCAGGCCCTGCCAGGCCCGGAAGTCGGCGGGTGCTTTTTGCGTAGCGCTGCCAAATCGCGCCACTGCGACTTCGCCATTACCATCCAGGCGTCCGAGTTCACCGTCGACCAGACCCAGCTCCACGGAATCAGGAAACCGCTTGCGGGCGGCGTCCACCGTCTGGCGGGCCAACGCGGTATCGCCACTGAGCAAGGCCGCGCGTGCCTGGTATGCGGGAAACCGGTCATCGCCGGGGAAACGCTTTTGGCCGTCTTCCAGGCGACTCTTCGCCAACGGAATGTCACCCGCCAACAATGCAAAATCCGATGCCATAAGCCATGCACCCGCCGGCGCTGCGCCAGTGCTGGTATTGGCCCCAAGCATGGCTTCGGTGTGTTTGCGCGCATCCTGTATTCTTTGCGCCTGGAGCATGTCACGCACCGGTGCAGCGGCAGGACTTTGCGCAAAGTCCGGGTAACGGTCAATGTCCAGGCGCACCGCGCTGACCCACTGCACCCGGTCACGGGCATTTGTCAGCACCGTCTTTTGGGGAGGTACGCCATTGCGCACCGTTGCCTGCTCGCTCGGCCCCACCGACACCTCGCCCAGATCGTTGGCTACCGCCACCTCACCACTGAATACGGACACCACGGTCGCGCCATCATCACCCACCGTAACTTCCCAGTCGGTGCCCCGAATTCCGATTGTGGCGGTCGGCGTAGAGACAATCAGCTTGCGTTGCTGGCTGATCAGGCTCGTGGTCGCGCGCAACAGGCCCACCGTGAATTGTTTGGCCTGCGCCCACATTCGCCCGCCGGTCAGCTCAAGACTGGTGCCACCGCTGGCATCACCCGCTTGCTTGATTTGAAAACTGCTGAGCTGGTTCAGTCGCACCTGGGTCTTGTCTTTCACCAGCAAGGCCATCTGGCTGCTCTCCCCCGTGCGGACCGAATCGCCGGCCTTGAGGGGCTGCTGGGCCAAAGCCGTGCGCCAGACACCGGTCGCCTGATCGCGAACCTCGACCTTGCCCTGCACCATGATCACTTCCGCATCGTTGGCCCGAGCCACTTGCACTGTAGAAATCAGTGCCAGCCCGGCACACACCTGCGCTGCGCTAGTAAGCCGAAAAGAATGTTTCATTGCAATACCCCTCTCAATGGTTGGCTATTATGCGACCCCGACGCGCGATGTTTGCCAAGCCGCAG
>CAZMXB010000067.1:6752-21441 GCA_964569855.1 uncultured Rhodoferax sp. | reverse complement strand
AAAGCGCAGGCTGCAGCAGGCGCTGCACCAGCGGGTGCTGAACTTTCTTCTCCGTGCCAATGGCAAAAAAGTGTTCAATTACGCCCTCGCAGGGTCCAATACGTTGCACCGCATAGTGCGCCAGCAGATCGTCATGGGCCCATTCGGCCGCAGGAAACACGCCCATGCCGCTGGCACCAAAGGTTTTGAGCAAGGCACTGTCAGCAAACTCGCCCACCACACGTGGCCGAATCGCACGCTGTTCAAACCAGAGGTCGAGTCGGCCGCGCAAGGCGGTGTGGGACGTGGGCAGCAGCAACGGCATCTCCGCCAGGCAGTGTGGAAAGTCCTGCTTCGCAGACTCCGCCGCAATGGCCGTCGTTCCGTACCAGGCGATGGTGGAGGAGCCCAGGGCATGGCTATATAGCTTGATGTTGGGGTTGGCAGGCGCCGGTCGATCGGACAACACCACGTCCAATCGATGGAGGGCCAGGTCGCCCAGCAGATCGCCCAGATTTCCCTCGTGGCACAACAGATGCAAATGGGGCTCGGCAACTACGGGCTGCATCAGACGACGCACCACCAGCTTGGGTAGTCCGTCACAAATACCCACGGCCAGACGCACCGAGGGCGTGCTGACCGCCTCACGAATCCGCGCGGGAAGATCTTCGCCCAGCTGAAAGATATGGTCGGCCTGTTGCATGGCGGCTCGCCCTGCATCCGTCAATACCAGGCCGCGTCCGGCCGGCTTTAGCAGCGCATAGCCCAGCGATCGCTCCAACTCACGCACCTGGGCACTGACGGTCTGCACTGCCATGTCCAGCTTTTCTGCCGCCCGCGAGATACCGCCTTCTTTGGCCACGACCCAGAAGTAGTACAGATGCTTGTAATTGAATGTCGCACTCATAAGCAGTTTTTTTGGGAATGATGATACGAAATTATCTGCTTTTTTAGAATTTACTCAAGATCTATCGTTCAGGCTTCTTTAACCCGACAGGAGTAGCACGATGCAAGTCATTTTTGAATCCCGCGACGCCGATGGCGCTCAGATGCGCGACATGTCTGTGGAGCGCGTTCGTTTTGCGCTACGTCGCCTGAACGCATGGGTGCCACGTGCCAAGGTGCAGTTTTCGGACGTCAACGGACCGCGCGGCGGCGTGGACAAACGCTGCCAGGTCGAACTGAACACCGAGGCCGCCGGCACGGTGGTCATCAACTCACTGGCCCGCGACTGGCGCACTGCATTGGACCGCTCGCTGGCGCGCGCGACCCGCGTGCTGACACGCAGCCTGCAGCGCAACCAAAAACCAACGCGCGGCCGAAACGCAAAACTGGCCTTGGACAGCTAACACTTTTAAACCATTGAGGAAATAGCCATGAACAACGCCTTCTCACCCCAGACCGACCGCACCGCGGGTCAGTACCCCAACAACTTGTCAGGCAGTGCGGCTTCTCACGGCGAATTGCATTCCACCGACGTCAAACGGGTCTTGCGCAACACCTATGCGCTATTGGCCATGACACTGCTGTTCAGTGCCGGGGTGGCCGTGGCCACGCTCACGCTGCAACTGCCTGCGCCAGGCTTGGTGCTGACGCTGGTGGGCTACTTTGGCTTGCTGTTCGCCGTGTTCAAGCTACAAAACAGCGGTTGGGCCTTGCCAGCCGTCTTTGCCCTGACCGGCTTCATGGGTTACACCCTGGGGCCGCTGCTCACACACTCTCTGGCCCTGCCCGGTGGAGCACAAACTGTCACTCTGGCTTTGGGCGCAACCGGTGCGACGTTTTTGGCATTGTCGGGCTATGTGCTGCTGACCCGGCGTGATTTCAGCTTCATCGGCGGCTTTCTGTTGGTGGGCATGGTGATAGCGCTGGTTGCAGGCATTGCCGCGATGTTCTTACAAATACCGGCATTGGGTCTGGCCGTTTCAGGCATGGTTGCCTTGTTGTCGGCGGGTCTGATTCTGTTTGAAACCAGCCGCATCGTGAACGGTGGTGAGACCAATTACGTGATGGCCACCGTGAGCCTGTATGTGTCGGTGTTCAATTTGTTCACCAGCCTGCTAAGCCTGTTTGGGTTGGGTGGATCGAGCGAATAACTTTGATGGAAAGCAACCACCATGCTGCCGGTGTACGCAACCGCGGGGTCGCTGGTAGGCGCATGCGACACAACTTTGGCCGCCATGACGGCAAACCTCCCCCGATAAAACAGGAAAATGAAATGCGTCAATATGGCAAAAACAGTCCCGAGGCCGCTGCAAGAATCGTCGCCTTGACCATGGTTGCAGACGGCGATGTGGACAAGGCCGAGTTTGAACTGCTCGATGAAATGGTGTTACACGAACAACTCGGCATGGCACGCGCTGCGTTACATGCCGTATTCGATACTTTTTGCGAGGACTTGTTGTCGAGTAATCAACTGGCCTGGGCAGACAACTGCCCGGTAGACGAGTACACACTGTCCGAAATCATGCGGGAAATCGACGACCCGGCGCTCAGGCGCAAAGTGCTGGATGCTTGTATCAAGCTTGCCGAGGCTGATGGGCATGTTGCAGCGGGTGAATCCATCGTTCTGGTTGCCGCGGCGGAACATTGGGGGATTCGTCGCAACATACCACGTCCCACCTGGTGACCCCATGGTCGCACCTGTATTTGAGCCTAGCCACCCCGCTGCGCCACCGTGCGCAAATTTTCCCTGTAACGGCGGCTCACCGGCACCTGGCCGTCGTCACGCATGCGCGCACGCGCATCGCCCGAGTCCAGCGGCTCGATCTCCTGCACATAGTCCAGGTTGACGATGTAGCTGCGGTGCACCCGTACAAAACGCGCCGGATCCAGCCGCGCCTCGATCGAAGCCATGGTGGCGCGCAACGGGTAATCGTGGGCGCGCACCCGCAGGTTGACGTAGTTGCCCCAGGCCTGCAGCCACTCCACCTCGGCCGCGGGCAACAGATATTCCTTGCCCAGCTTGCGCACCAAAAAGCGCTCAGGCCGCTCCACCGGTTCCACCGCCGGGCCGTCGTCCGGGGCATCCAGCAAACTGGCCTCACCCTGCAGGCGCAACAGCAACAGGCGGTACAGGGCCACTAATATCAATATGGAGCCGTAGCTGCGGGCATCTTTCAAATACTCGTAGAACAGTTCCAGCGGCCAGTTGCCGAACCCATATTCCTGACCCTGGCTGGCATAGGCCAGCTTGCGCAGGGCGACCATGGCCAGCACGTGGACAACGCTGAAGACCACACTGGCCAAGATATGCCAGCGCAGGTTGGCCCGCCAGTTGTTCCAATGCAAAGGGAAGCGCCGCTCAAAAGCGATGACCGCCGGCACCAGTGCCAGCAACACCAGATTGCTGCTCCACTCCCACACCACCGGTTCCCAGCGCGCAAAACCCAGACCGATCCGGCTGATGTCCAACCAGACGGTCACGCTGTTCAACATAGCCTGCCCGCAAAACAGCAGTATCCATAAAGCGGACTCAGCCACTTGTTGCCAGGGCCGGTACCACGCCAGCCATGCCTGTGCGTCCGGGGATGAAGGGGTGGAATCGTTTGCCATGCGGGCGATGGTAGCGACGCCTGACCCGGTCAGCGCCGAAATTCGTCCCCGGCCACCCGCCACTGGCCCCTTTTTGCCCCCAAACCGTCACATTTAGCCCCGCCGGGACCTGCCCGCCCCTAATCTGGCGTCCTTTTCACCCCAAACACTCTACCCACCCATGAACCGCCGCCACGATATCGACGCCCTGCGCGCCCTGGCCTTTGGCCTGCTGATCCTGTACCACCTGAGCATGCTCTACGTCACCGAGTGGCCCTGGCATGTCAAAAGCAGCTATTTGTCGGAGGCGCTGCAATTGCCGATGCTGATGTTGAACCGCTGGCGCATGGACCTGATCTTTCTGATCTCCGGCATCTCCACCGCCTTTCTGATGCAACACACGTCCCGCATCGGCGACTTTCTGCGCCAACGCAACTGGCGACTGATGTTGCCCCTGGTGTTTGGCATCGTGGTCGTCGTGCCCATCCAACCCTATTGCGAGGGCGTGAGCAAGGGCATCGTGGAGCCTGGTTTTGTCGGCTTTTTGGCACGCTACTACACCGCCGCCGCCTGGCCCGAGAACGCCTTTGCCGGCTGGCAGCACGGATACACCTGGAACCACCTGTGGTACCTGGCCTACCTGTGGTGCTACACCCTGCTGCTCGCGCTGCTGCAACCCGCGCTGGCAACACGTTCCGGCCAGCGCCTGCAGGCGGCCTTCACTGGCCTGCGCGGAGCCCGGCTGTTGTTGCTGCCCGCCTTACCTTTACTGTTCTACACCATGGTGCTTCAGCCGCACTTCCCAGGCACCAACGACCTCATCCACGACTGGTACATGCACGCCGTGTACTTCACCATCTTTGTTTATGGCTGGTGTCTGTCCCGGTCCAACGCACTATGGGCCGAACTGCTGCGCCTGCGCAAACCGGCCCTGGCATTGGCGCTGGTCTGCGGTGCTGTCTACCTGGGACTGGTGCTGCGGTTCAAGGCCGAAGAAGAAATCTCTACGGCCACCCAGTGGCTGATCTGGACACTGCGCAACCTCTACGTCTGGGCCATGCTGTGCGCCATTCTGGGCTGGAGTTATGCGCTGCTGAACCGGCCTTTCCGGTGGTTGCCGTGGGCCACGGAAGCGGTCTACCCCTGGTACATCTTGCACCAAAGCCTGATCGTGTTGCTGGCCTACTGGCTGGTTCCGCTGCAAGTGGGCGCGGTGGCAGAGCCAATGATGCTGGGAGTGGGGACGGTGTTGGGCTGCTGGATACTGACTTCAGGTCTGATCGTTCGGACCCCGTGGTTACGACCATTGTTTGGTCTGAAGCTGGCCAACCCGGCTTTGCTCCCGGCCGCCGGCTGCGCGATGGCAACGCAGAAGTGATGAACAGGCGCCGCACAGCGGGTGCACCAGCGGTGCCTGAAGCAACAGCACCCAATTTGCCTCTAGCCCTCGCCCCCTATGCGATACCAGCTACATCTTTCATAGCTACCTTGCGCTTTGTTGGACAAAAAGCGGTCAATTTCGTCCGCGTGCGGTATAGGTGCGGCGCCGTACAGTGCGGCCCGTGTCGGGAGACTATCGTCCAACAACCAATAGCGCTTGTTGCAAGCAGCGGTGACACTGAAATTCCAATCCTGGATTGGTTTCCTGCCGGGCCACCTGACCTGCGATGTTTCTTCTCTGCGAAGGTTCAGCGCCAGTACTTCAACTGAGAGGCCAAGCGCCGGAATAAGGATAGTCATGGAGAAGTCACCAGAGTTTGCCAAAACTTGCCCACCCTCGACGGCGGCAGTGCTCCATTCACTCGTCGATTCGGTACGCGCCTGGCTGGACGCATTCCTTGAGCTTGTCGTTCTGGAAGGAAAGAAGGCCGGCATCGGCCTCGTGCTGATGCTCGGTTTTGGAGTCGGCGCCACCGTTGTATCCATTACCGGCTGGCTTGCGCTGGTCGGATGCATCGTGGCCGCATTGATAGAAAACAATATCTTCGGTTGGGCCGGGTCGCTGTTGATCGCCGCTTTGCTGAATTTCGCGGGTGCGGTCGGCCTCGGGTTTCTGGTCATCAAGCACAGCCGGGATCTCCTGTTCAGTGCAACACGGCGTCAGATCGGTTTGAAGTCCGCCCCCAAAGCCAGCCATGAGTAACGCGACGGACGAGTTGGAATTTGCCGAGGCGCGCGTTGTTGCGTGCGCTGCAAACGTCGCCGTGCAGGGACAGGCGCTGAAGTTAGAGGGGCGCAGGATGGCGACATCGCCCCTCGCAATTGGCGGACTGATCGCCGCGGCTGCGGTCGCTGGGTACGTTGCCGGTCGGCGTGGCGCGACTCGGGGAGCGCGATCCTACAACCTCGCGACTCACGAAAACCCTAGGACCGTGCCGAATACGGCTGGGTTGATCCCGCCTTTGCTGGGCATTCTGGGTTCCGCCATGACTGCTTTTGCGCGAAACCAGAAGGTGCGTGCGCCTGTTTTACCGCAACCCCAGAACGCTGCGCAGAAGCCGGCGGTGACGCAGCCTTGGGCGGCCCCGCCGCAGGGAAGCTGGTTAAGCCAACAATGGCAGATGATCATGGCGGCAATCAAAGCCTGGGTTGACGACTACGCGCCCAGCATGGGTGCCGCCCTTTCGTACTACACGCTTTTTTCGCTCGCTCCGCTGCTCATCATCGTGATCGCTGTGGCTGGCATGGTGTTCGGGCAGGAAGCGTCGCAGGGCGAAATCGTCGGGCAGTTGCGCGCAATCATGGGTGAAGAAGGCGCTGTGGCAGTGGAAGGTATGCTCAAAGCCGCGCGGGAACCGGCCACCAGCGTGCTCGCGACCATTGTCGGCGTCGTCGTCTTGCTGCTCGGCGCGACCGCGATCTTTGCGGAGTTGCAAAGCGCTCTGGACCGCATCTGGCAGGTTTCGGCATTGCCGGCGGAGTCGGGCATCTGGCACCTGCTGCGCACGCGACTTCTGTCGTTCGGGCTCGTTCTCGGTCTGGGCTTCATGCTGACCGTATCGTTAGTTGTGAGCGCGGCGCTCGCAGCCCTGGGCAAGTGGTGGGGCGGCTGGTTCCAAGGTTGGGACGTGGTCTTGGAGATCCTCAATTTTGCAGTCTCGCTGGGCATCTTCACACTGCTTTTCGCGATCATTTACAAGGTCATGCCGCGCGCAAAGATCCCATGGCGCGACGTTTGGACTGGCGCCGCCGTAACCGCTTTGTTGTTCACCATTGGCAAAGTGCTGATTGGGCTGTATCTGGGCAAAAGCAGCCTGGCATCCGGATTCGGCGCGGCAGGTTCGCTCGTGGTGCTTCTCGCCTGGGTGTACTACTCCGCACAAATATTCCTGTTTGGTGCCGAATACACCTGGGTATACGCCAACCGGCAGGGATCGCGCATGCAGCGACCCAAGCCGGGGGACGCGCCAGCAGTACCGGGTCGCCAATCGGGATGACGCCGCCTGTGGCGCCTTCACGCAGGGCACCGCATGAAAAGTTCTGTTTTTTTGTTTGACTCAAGGAGAATCCTATGGAAACCATCGCAACCGACAACACTCTCTCGACCTCTGGAATATTGCTTAATGCGGAGGGTACCGTCAGCCAAGCTTCTGTGAGTGCCCACGAAGTGGTCCATTCAATGGTGGAAGCAGCAGACCAGGCGATGAACAAAGCCAGGCCGGTCATCGACCAAGTAGCGGCAAGGGCCCACCAGGCGGTGGACAAGACGGCAGGCGCAGCCGGACAGACGCTCGAATGGCTGAACGAACAAGGCAATAGCATCAACGGTTCGCAGAAGAAACTGGTTGCGAATACCTGCGCGTACGTTTCAGAGAAGCCGCTGCAGGCACTCGGGATTGCGGTGGCCTCGGGCTTTGTGCTCGGCCTGCTTATCCGTCGTTAGCAACTCATTCGCCGCCCATTCAGGCCTCGCACGTTTTTTCGGGCCTGAACCCTTTTTCACTGTGACCGTGTTGCCCGCCTAGGGGTTGTCTTGCCGAAGCCGGGGGTGACTGGCGGGCCGATGCGGGTGGGCGTTGGCACAGCGGTTGGTGAATCAATCATCCTGATTGCAGCCGTGGAACACTGGGGGCAGCAACGCCATGTGCTCCGTTCCCGCAGCGGCAGCATCGCCAATTCAGCCGCTTTCCCGGATCGATGTTCACTATCAAATCAGTAGCTGCCCATGCATATTTCGCGAGGGCTGGAGGCATTTTCCTGCTCTTTTTCAAAAAAACGGAGCGCTAGAGGCCAACGTGGCACTGTGCAGTTGTCACTGTCCGTTTGAATGCCGAACGCAGTTTCTTCCAACTGAGCGGTCCAGCTGTTTACACGCCTCTGCAAAATTGTTTTGCGCGCCTTGTCGAAATCTGCAAGACTCAAACGTCATGGTGGAGATGGAGCCCTCGCCCCATCACAACCCGCAGAAAGAGTCCATTCCATGAAATACCTTTTGATGATCTACGCCAGCGAAGCCGCTGAGAACGCCATGCCCCCCGCCGAGATGGGCGCCATCATGCAGGCCTATGGCGCCTATACCGACGCGCTGGTCAAGGCCGGCGCGCTGCAAGCCGGTGAGCGCCTGCGCCCTGTCACCGACGCCACCTCGGTGCGCGTGCGCAACGGCAAATCCGAAGTGCTCAACGGCCCTTATGCCGACACCCAGGAGCAACTGGGCGGGTACTACGTCATCGACGTACCCGACCTGGACGCCGCCCTGCTTTGGGCCGCGCGCTGCCCCAGCTCGGTCTACGGCACGATCGAGGTCCGGCCGATTTGGGAGATGTGAATCTGCAGGCGCCGCAAGCCCTCGCGGCCCGGCACGCGGCGGAGGCCGCCGCCCGCCACAGCTACGGCAAGCTCGTCGCGTTCCTGAGCCGGCGCACGCACGATGTGGCGGCGGCGCAGGACGCGTTGTCTGCCGCGTTCGAAGCCGCGCTACAGCAATGGCCGGTGCAGGGCGTGCCCGCCAGCCCCGAGGCCTGGTTGATGGCGGTGGCCAAACGCCAGGCCATAGACGCCCAGCGCCGCACCGCCACCAGTGACGCGGCCACCGGCGACCTGTTGCTGCTGACCCCCGTTTCCACCGAAGACAAGGCCGACGCCAGCCACGCAATCCCCGACGACCGCCTGGCCCTGCTGTTTGCCTGCGCCCACCCCGCCATCGAACGCAGTGTGCGGGCCCCGCTGATGCTGCAAACCGTGCTGGGCCTGGACGCTGCGGCCATTGCTTCCGCCTTTCTGGTGCCGCCCACCACCATGGGCCAGCGCCTGTCGCGCGCCAAGGCCAAGATCAAACAGGCAGGCATTCCATTTCGCCTACCTGCGCGTGAAGACCTGCCCGAGCGTCTTGACACCGTGCTGGAGGCCATCTACGCTGCCTTCACCCAGGGCTGGTCCGACCCCGCTGGCCTGGACCCGCGCCACCACAACCTGAGCGACGAGGGCATCTGGCTTGGCCAACTGGTTGCCGCCCTGCTGCCGAATGAACCGGAGGCCTTGGGCATGCTGGCGCTGATGCTGCACGCCCATGCCCGGCGCGCAGCAAGGCGGGATGCCAGCGGCGCCTATATCCCATTGGCGCAGCAAGACCCAACTCACTGGGACGCAGCCCTGATGGCCGAGGCCGAACGCCTTCTGCACCAGGCCAGCGCACTGCACGCCATCGGCCGCTTTCAGCTGGAGGCGGCCGTGCAGTCCGCCCATGTGATACGCCGCTTCACCGGCCACACGGACTGGGCCGCCGTGGCCCAACTCTACGGCGCGCTGGCCGAGCTGACCGGATCACCCGTGGTGGAAGTCAACCGCGCGGTGGCGGTGGCTGAATGTGAGGGTGCGGCAAAAGGGCTGGAGATTCTGGACAGTGTGGCCGACGATCCCCGTCTGGCCAGCTACCAGCCGTACTGGGCAGCGCGCGCCCACCTGTTGGCGCGCGCTGGCGCGCACGACGCGGCGGATGCAGCGTATGCACAGGCTATTGGGCTGGAGTTGGACCCGGCGGTGCGGCAGTACCTGCAGCTGCAAAGAAACAGGCTGTAGCCCTCGTGGAATATACGTTAGCAGCTATCAAACAAATAGCTATTTGCCGACGAGCATGACAACCGGATTCACAGGCCCCATCACTGCACCGCCACCTCCGCCCGCAGCCGCTCCACTGCCAGATCAATAAACGCCCGCACCCGCTGCGGCGCCTGCCGCCCTTCGCGGTGCACCACATGCACGGGCAACGGCGGCGCTTCGTAATCGGTGAGCACTGTTTTCAGCCGCCCGGCGCGCAGGTGTTCGGCCACCTGGTAGGACAGCAGCCGCGTGATGCCAAAGCCGCTGACCACCGCGGCCACGGCCGAGTCGTTGGTGGTGGTGGTCATGCGGGCCTGCAGGCGCACACCGAGGGGTTCGCCGTGGTGGACCAGGCGCCACTCGGGATTGGGTGTGACGCTGCTGGCCGACACGATGGTGTGCTGCTGCAGGTCATCGGGCGTGAGCGGAATGCCGTGGGCCGCCAAGTAAGCGGGTGAGGCGCAGAGGAGCTGGCGCACCTGGCCAACGCGGATGGCCTGCAGCGTGGAGTCTGGCAACTCTCCAATACGAATCGCCACATCCACGCCTTCGTCCACCAGGTTCACGATGCGATCCAGGAACAGGCAGGATGCACTGACCTCGGGGTAGCGCTGCAAATACGCGGCGACGATGGGGGTGACCACCATGCCACCAAACAGCATGGGCGCCGTCACCGTGATACGCCCGCGCGGCGCGGCGTGCTGGCCGCTGACCGATTCATCCGCCTCGGCCAGCTCTGCCAGGATGCGGCGGCAATCCTGCGCGTAGCGTGCGCCAGCGTCCGTCACCCGCACCGTGCGCGTGGTGCGGGTCAAGAGGCGCAAGCCCAGGTGCGCCTCCAGCGCGTTGACGGCCCGCGTCACTGCCGGTGGCGAGATGGCCAGCTTGCGCGCGGCACCAGCAAAGCCCTGCGTGTCTACCACCGCCACAAAAACATTGATCAGGTGAAAGCGGTCCACATTATTCCGATTGGTGGAATAGTTAATTGGATTTTTTGGTAATTCTATATCTTCAGCAATACCAATACAGTTCATCCATTCGCTGCAAACCCATCGAATACCTTCTGAAACCCAAACTTCAATCCCAAGGAAAACACCATGTCCCGTATCAGCATCCCCACCGCCGACCAAACCCCGGACGCCGCCAGGCCCCTGCTGGCCGCCGTGCACAAACAACTCGGCGTCACACCCAATTTGATGAAGCTGGTCGGCCACAGCCCGTCCTCATTGGAAGGCTACCTGGCGCTCAGTGGCGCCACCGGCAAGGGCAAGCTGTCCGTGCAACTGCGTGAACGCATTGCATTGGCCGTGGCCGAATTCAACGGCTGCGACTACTGCCTGTCCGTCCACGACTACCTGGGCCGCAACCTGGCCAAGATCAGCGACGCCGAATTGCGTGCCGCCCGCGACGGCCAATCGGAAGATGCCCGCACCCAGGCCGCGCTGCACTTCGCGCTGCAGGTGCTGCAGACACGGGGCAATGTGTCCGACGCCGCCCTGGCCGCCGTGCGCCTGGCCGGCTTTGACGAAGCCAGCGTGCTGGAAATCGTCATCAATGTGTCGTTGAACGTGCTGACCAACTACGTCAACAACGTGGCCCAGACCGATATCGACTTCCCCACGATCAGCGCCAGGCTGGCCGCCTGACTGCACGCCAATTCCCGAGCAGGAGATATACATGGTCTTCACCACCACCAGCGACATTGCCTTCACGCCCGCGGTGAAGGCCATCCAGTCCCGCAAGGGCTCCCGGCCCGCCTACGCCCGCATGGAACAGGGCGCGGGCTGGCAATCGGAGATCACACCCGAACTGGCCGCCTTTATCGCCGACCAGACCAGCATCTACCTGGCCACCGCCAATGCAGACGGCCAGCCCTACATCCAGCACCGTGGTGGTCCGGCGGGCTTCTTGCGCGTGCTCGATGCCCACCGCCTGGCCTTTGTCGATTTCGCGGGCAACCGCCAATACATCAGCAGTGGCAACCTGGCGGAGAACCCCAAGGCGCATCTGTTTTTGATGGACTATGCGCACCGCCAACGCATCAAGATCTGGGGCGAGGCCCAGGTTGTCGAAGGTGACGCGGCGTTGACCGAGCTACTGATGCCCAAGGACTACAAAGCACGCGCCGAGCAGATCATCATCTTCACGGTGAAGGCGTGGGATGCCAACTGCCCGCAGCACATACCGGTGCGGCTGGAAGCCAAGGATGTGCAGCGTGCGCTGGACGAGCGGGACGAACGCATCAGGGTGCTGGAGGCGGAGATTGCACGCTTGCGAGGTCAGGTGCCCATATGAGAGCGCTGGCATCCATGCGTCGCTCACCTCCGCTACCATGCCGCGATGCAATCTGACCTCGCGCACCAACTCTGCCGTCCCATCCAGACCCCACGCCTGTTGTTGAGCCCTGTGATGGGTTCCCACGCCGATGCAGCCTTTGGCCCCATGCAGGACGATGCCCTCTACCAATGGATTTCAATGAACAAGCCGCGGAGCGTGGAGTCGCTCCGGGCGGACTGGACGCGCCTGGAATCCCGCTTGTCTACCGACGGGGCCGACGCCTGGCCGGTTTGGGCTATCACCACCCGCAGCGACGGTGCTCTCGTTGGTGAAGTGGATGCCGTGGTTGATGACCAGCTCGTGTGTACCAATCTGGGCTACTACTTGTTTCCAGACTTCTGGGGTCAGGGCTACGCGACCGAAGCCGTCCATGCCATCGCGGATCACCTGGTACAGCAGGGCATACGCAGCCTTGTCGCAACCGTCACCGTAGGCAACCACGCCTCCGCCCAAGTGCTGAAAAAAGCGGGCTTTTCGTACACCCGCATCCTGCCCGAGAACGACATCTTGCGTGGTGAGCCAGTGGACGACGAGGAATATGTGCGCACGACCACATGAGGAGACTGGATGGCTGAGCGTTCTGCGCAGGTCAAGGAGGAGCCCGCGCAACGGGCGGGGGACACGGAGCAGAACGTTCTGCCGCCCGGGCTCCTTGCCAGGGATATGGTTTAGGCCTAAAGTATTTTGCTGCTTGTTGGAAATAACCGACACCGCGCCAATTTGCCCAGTGTTAACTTTGCGTCTCCCACCCAGAAACCCAGAGCCAACCACACCATGATCACTTTGCAAGACTGCCAGCAGCGCGACGCAGCCGACCCGCTGCGCGCCCTGCGCGATCTTTTCGCTATTCCTCCCGGCGTGATTTACCTGGACGGCAACTCGCTGGGCGTGATGCCCAAAGCCGCCGCCGCGCGTGCGGCCGAGGTCATCACCCAGGAGTGGGGCACCGGCCTGATCCGCTCATGGAACACCGCCGGCTGGTTCGACCTGCCGCAGCGCCTGGGCAACCAGATCGCGCCGCTGATTGGCGCGGGGCCCGACGAGGTGGTGGTCACCGACACCACGTCCATCAATCTGTTCAAGGTGCTGTCGGCCGCGCTGTCCATGGCCGCACAAGACGCGCCGCAGCGAAAGGTCATCGTCAGCGAACGCAGCAACTTCCCCACCGACCTCTACATTGCACAGGGCCTGTGCCAAGAGCGCGGCTACACGCTGCAATTGGTGGAACCCGAAGAGATTGCCGTCGCACTTACCAGCGACGTCGCCATTCTGATGCTGACCCATGTGAACTACCGCACCGGCGCCATGCACGACATGGCGGCCGTCACCGCTGCCGCGCACGCGGCCGGCGCGCTGGTGGTGTGGGACCTGGCGCACAGCGCGGGTGCCGTACCGGTAGACCTGACCGGTTCCAAGGCCGACTTCTCCATTGGCTGCGGCTACAAGTATTTGAACGGCGGCCCCGGTGCACCGGCCTTTGTGTGGGTCCACCCAACGCACGCAGACCGCTTCTGGCAGCCGCTGTCGGGCTGGTGGGGGCATGCCAGTCCGTTTGCATTCGCGGCCGACTACCAACCCGCCGCCGGCATCACCCGCTACCTGTGCGGCACACAACCCATCGTCAGCCTGTCGCTGCTGGAGTGTGGGCTGGACGGTTTCAAGGCCGCACAGGCACTGGGTGGCATGGCGGCGCTGCGCAGCAAGTCTTTGGCCCTGACCGATTTGTACATCCAGTTGGTAGAGGAGCGCTGCCAAGGCTACGGTCTTGGTCTGGCAACCCCACGAGAACACGCGCAACGCGGTTCGCAGGTATGCCTGACGCGAGAACACGCTGCGGGCGGCGCGCTGGGATCGGGCGCCTTTGCCATCGTGCAGGCGCTGATCGCACGCGAGGTCGTTGGCGACTTGCGCGCCGGGGCTTCCGGCATCCACAAAGACATCCTGCGCTTTGGCTTTACGCCGCTGTACGTCGGGTTTGAAGACGTCTGGAACGCGGTGGAGCATCTGCGCCGGGTGCTGGAAACTGAAGAGTGGAAGAAGCCCGAGTTCAACCAGAAACACGCGGTCACCTGATATGACACAACCTACACCCAGTTGCCCCATGCACGCCGCCGCCTCGTCAGTTGGCGAAGCCATCGTTGCCGAAGAAAGAGCCCAGCTCGACTTCAGCAAAAGCATGAGTTATGGCGACTACCTTCACATCGACACCATCCTGTCGGCGCAGAAACCGCTCTCGCCCACACACGATGAAATGTTGTTCATCATCCAGCACCAGACCAGCGAGTTGTGGATGAAACTGATGCTGCACGAGCTGACCGCCGCCATCCGCAACATTGCCAAGGACGAACTGGGTGCCGCCTTCAAAATGCTGGCGCGCGTCAGCAAGATCATGGAGCAACTGGTGCACGCCTGGGATGTACTGGGCACCATGACACCACCCGAGTACACCGCCATGCGACCCTACCTGGGCCAGAGCAGCGGCTTCCAGAGCTTCCAGTACCGTTGCATCGAATTCGCGTTGGGCAACAAGAACGCCACCATGCTGCAGCCGCATGCCCATGCACCGGATCGCCTGGCCTTGGTGCAGGCCGCCTACGTGGCCCCGTCGCTGTACGACGAAGCGCTGCGTCTGCTGGCGCGCCGCGGCATTGCGGTTCCATCCAGCCGCACGCAGCGCGACTGGTCACAACCCTATGTCGCCAGCAAAGAGGTGGAGCAAGCCTGGCTACAGGTCTACCGTGACCCCAAGGCACATTGGGACTTGTACCAATTGGGCGAAGAGTTGACCGATCTGGAAGAC
>CAZMXB010000067.1:0-6742 GCA_964569855.1 uncultured Rhodoferax sp. | reverse complement strand
AGCTACTTGCGCAAGATGCTGGATGTGGTGCTGTTTCCCGAAATATGGTCGCTGCGGACAGAGCTGTAAGCAAAAAAGACCTCCAGCCCTCGTCGGAATTACGTATGCAGCTATCAATATAGTAGCAAATCGCGCAGGCAGGGCTCAGCCCGCTGTGACGTTGATCCTGCGGGGCTGCGCGTGTGCCTGTTTGGGGATGCGCAGGTTCAGAACACCATCTTTCAAGACCGCTTCAATGCGGGTCGTGTCCAGCTCGCGGCTCAGGGTGAAGCTGCGGCGGTACCGTGGCACCCTCACTTCGGCGTAAATGGCTTCCAGGCCTTCGGGGGTGCGTTGCTGCACGCCACCCTCGATCAGCAGGGCCTCGCCCTCCACCTTCAGCTCCAGTTGTTCTTTGGACACCCCAGGCATGTCGGCCAGCAGCGTAATGCCGGACGCGTCTTCAAACACATCCACAGCAGGTAAAACGGCGCGTTGCTGCTGGTCTTGTTCGGCAGACGCAGTGCGGGTCACATGTTGGGTAGCGGTGTTGTTGTTCATGGTCCTTTCTCCTTGTGTGCTGAACATTCGCCTCACTGAACGGTGATGCGTGTGGGTTGGCTGGTTTCACGCCGTGCAATGCTGATTTGCAGGACACCATCGCGGTAGTTGGCATTCACTTTGGTCGGGTCGATGTCATCCGGCAACGCGACCGTGCGGGAGAAATTGCCGGCCAACCGTTCACGGGCATAAACCTGCACCGCAGTGCCGTTGTCGGGGATGCTGGGTGCGCGCTCGCCAGCGATGCGCAAAACGCCTCGGTCCAGCGTGATCTCCAGCCTGGATGCGTCCAGTCCGGGTGCAAAGGCATACACCTCGATGCTGTTGGCTGTGCGGCCTACATGGATGGCCGGCAGCGTGCCCGGTGAAACCGAACGGATACTGCTGGGCAGGCCCGACGCGCCAAACACATCGTCAAGCTCTCGGCGCAAAAGCTCGAACTGACCAAACAGGTTGCTCGGCTGGTTCCACAAAGATACATACATGGTGAGTCCTCCGATGGGTTGAAAAAACACCGGCAGGAGACCAGTTCCGGCCGGTTCGACAACAGAACTAGGGATTCCGAAAATGATTTCAAGTGGTTTTTTGCAGAAAATGCGCCCAATCGCCGGGACCAAAGCGCGCCCGGCACCGGCCTGCATGGGAATGAGGCGGGAGTCGCAAACCCAGAAGTTAAACTTGCCTGCCATGCAAACCCACTCGCTCGAATCCATCCCCAAGTCCCGTGCGTTTCGCATTGAGGTCTGCGAATCCCTGTCGCGCTCCCCGTTGTTCAAGGACTGGACCTGGGATGAACTCGACACCCTGAGTTCCTACATGGCGGGCTACCGTGCCCAAGCGGGTGACTTGTTGTTTGAAGAGGGCGACGAGGGGGATTCGATGGGGCTGTTGTTGTCCGGTCGAATTGAGGTGAAGAAGCAGGATACGGCCGGGGTTGCGCAGTTCGTCACCGATATCGTGGCCGGGCGAACCTTCGGCGAAATGGCCGCGATAGACGGTGAGAAACGCTCTGCCACCTGTGTCACAACCGAGCCCTGTGTGCTGGCCCTGTTGCCCAAAGACCAGTTTGAACGTATTTTGACCGTCAATGAGGCCCTGGGCATCAAGCTTCTGTTGCGCGTTACCCGCTCGCTGAGCCAACGCTTGCGCATGGTGAACGGTGCTCTGGTGGACTTTCTTGGCGGGGGTAGTGCTTTTGCGACCGACACGCCAAACGCTGACGACCAGTGACGGCAAGTCAATGCCCCATGACCCAACTCGAGAAACTACCGCTCAACCTGACGCGATTCCTGGTCTTTCTGGCCCCCGCCAGTGTTCTCGCCGTCAATTACCTGATGCAGTTGTGCCTGGCTATGCTGTTGGGCCTGGCGTTGGTCAAACGGGTCAAAGTCCGGGCTCATCCATTGACGGTGGAGGAGCGGCTTCTGGCTTGGTCGCTGGTTTTGTACCCTGCCTCGGTGTTGCTGGGTTTTGTCTGGTCGGGGCAGTTTGCCTGGCCCGAGCTGGATGCACCTTCGCACTTCATGCTGGTGGTTCCGATTCTGTTTTTTTTGATACGTGTGCAGGCACCGAGTTTTGTCGAGTACCGCTGGGGCTGTGCCTTGGGCTCCATCGCTGCGGCGGCGTGGGCACTGTGGACGATCAACCTTCCCAATGCCGCCCATTTCAACCGGGCCACCAATGGCTTTACCAACCCGATTCCGTTTGCCTGCATTGCCCTGATTCTGGCGTTTTCGGCCCTGCCCGACCGGTCGCGAAAAAAGGGGGTCGAACGGGCTGCCTTGTGGCTCGCCATGCTGGCGGGTGCGTGGGCTGCGGTCGCCAGCGAATCACGGGCTGTGTTGCTGGTGTTGCCCATGGCCTGTGTTTTATATTTTTTTTCGTATCGACAAAAGGGGACCACGCCGAGCGCGCACGTGGTGTGGGTCAGCATCGGTGCCGTAGTGTTGGCGGGGTCGGTGGCGTTTGTATTGAAAGACCGCATTCGCGTGACGATCGACGACCTGTCATCCCATTCCAGCGCCGCGGCAGACAGTTCAATCGGCATCCGACTTCAAGTCTGGAACGCATCCGCCCGGGTATTTCTGGGACACCCCTGGCTGGGAGTTGGGCGTGGCAACCTGCCGCTGGAGTTTAGAAAAATGGCCGATGCGCAGCAGATGACGCAGCAGGCGGCTGAGTTCAAACACAGCCACAACGAAATGCTCTTCCTATTGGCGGAAACAGGCGTTGCAGGCGCTTTTGCGGTGCTGGCAGTCTACATTGGGTTTTTGGTCGCTTTTTGCAAGCGCTTTGGCGCTGCAGACCCGCGAATCCGGTCTGCGGCTTTTGCTGGCATCGTGACTGTTTCGTCCTACATCCTGTTTGGTCTTACCGATTGCATGCTGACCATCTCCATGCAAAACGCCTTCTTTGCCCTGTCCATCGTTCTGGTCTATGCGAACATTCGACAGCTGGAACGCACAGCCTACCCAGCCCATGGCTAGAACCCCCGACTCCCCGCCTCCCGCAGCGCAGACGCATTGGCTGATACTGTCCCATTGTTTCAATATGGATGGAAGTGCGGCCAGCCAGGTCATAGCTGACAAGATTCCCATGCTGATGGACTGCGGAATCACCCCCATCGTGATCAGCGCCCCCATGGGTCAGCGCGCGGCTACACACCCGCACATTCAGGCCTATTCGATAGGCCCGTCCGCACTGCGGTTTGACGCGCGGCATCTGATCAGCGAACGTATCGGCCGGGGCTTCTGGTACCGGATCCTGACGGCCCTGGTGGCCACTGTTCTGGCACCATTTATCGTCATTGAGCGTATTGCCTTTGGCCTGCAGAACAATGCCTCATGGGCATTGAGTGCGATCGTCCTCGGGCTGGGCGTCATTCGACGCCACAAGCCAACGGTGATCTATTCCACAGGGGGTGCCTACAGCGCACATTGGGCGGGGTATTGGCTCCAGCGCCTTACGGGCGTTGCATGGATTGCAGAAGTGCATGACCCCATGCATCAACCCGACCATGTGTCAAAGAACCGCAACACACGTCGCATTGCCAAGACAGAGGCCCTGATCTGCCAGCACGCCAATCTTGCATGGTGGCTGACCCGCGGGGCTTTCGAAGGGGCCTTGCGGCGGCATCCCGAACTGGCCGGTCGTGGTTTCTGGGTGCATTGCGGCGTCAAGGCCCCTGAAAGAACCGGCGCTTCAACACCACCCATCAACTCCGGGCGTTTGCAAATGGGGCACTTTGGTTCGTTGTCCAAGAGCCGCAACATTGGTACCTTTGTCGAAGCACTTGCTGCACTCATCGCCCGACGCCCCGAAATTGGCCGCGAACTCGCTGTCAACCTGTATGGGAGCGACCTGGACCCTGTGGGCCGCGCCGCTGCGGCCAAGGCCGGTATTGAACATCTTTTTGTATTTCACGGGCGCCTTGCGCACAGCGCGGTCTTCGAGGCCATGGGCCAGATGGACCTGTTGCTGTTGATCCATGGTTCGGTCGACGAGTGCAGCGAATACATTCCTGCCAAAACCTATGAATACCTGTGGGCCCAAAAGCCGATTCTGGCATGCACCTTTGACAACCGCGAACTGAACCAACTGATTGACGAGGCCAATGGCTATACCGCCCCGTGGGACAACGCAGCATTGATTTCAAACGCGTTGGAGCTGGCCCACCAAGCCTGGCGGCACAGCACCTGGACGCCATCGACCAAGAACCCGATTGATGTTGAGACGGCGGTCCACTTCATACTTTGCCGTGTGGCCCACTCCCTTCCACAGGCTTTGCCAGCACCATGCCTACAGCGCGCATCATGAAACGACCCATTTCTATTCTGATGTACCACCAGGTGGATGTGCCGCCACCGTCAGGCACACCCATGCGGGGCATGGTGGTGTCGCCGCAAGCTTTCTCCCGGCAAATGTCCATGCTCAAAATGTTGGGCTACAAAGGGGTCTCGATGCGCGACCTCGAACCCTGGCTGAGAGGCGAACGGGACGAGCGGGTTGTGGCCATCACCTTTGACGATGGTTATCTCAACAACCTGCAGCACGCACTGCCTGTCCTCCAGAGAAACGGGTTCACTGCCACCTGCTACGCCGTCAGCAACGCGTTGGGTGGATGGAACCAATGGGATGCCGGCAAGGGCATTCCCCGCAAAGCGCTGATGGACAAAGCCCACTTCAAACAGTGGTTGGCGGCGGGCATGGATGTGGGCGCCCATTCAAGAAACCACCTGGATTTGCTGCTGCAGGACGACACCACGGCGCTGGATGAAATTGCAGGAAGCAAGTCAGAATTGGAGTCTGCGCTGGATGTTGAAGTGCGACACTTTTGTTACCCCTACGGCCACTTCAACGAAACCCATCGCGCGATGGTTGAGCGGGCAGGTTATGCCAGCGCCACCACCGTCCAGCGTGCGCGTTTATTGGCCAGCGACAACGTATACGCTTTACCGCGTGTTCTGGTCGCGCAGGCAACCAATTGGGCACAGTTTTTGGCCAAGATCACTACGGGTTATGAGGACCGCCATCGCTGAATGTCGGCAGTCACGCGTGTGCTACACAACCATCACGCGGGTACGGGGCAACGCCCGCCGAAGCCTCGATCAAGGCGTTGCATTCAAGGTCTGCATCGCTATCGGCAAAGCGCTGTGCAATGGCGCGAAATTCCTCTTGAATCGCTTCAAAGGCGTCCAGCACATCGGCGTCGAAATGATGGGCCCGGCCCAGGTGCATCGTTTGCACTGCCAGTGCATGTGGCATAGGCTCCTTGTAGACACGTCGACTGATCAGCGCGTCATAAACATCCGCCACCGCCATCAGGCGTGCGGCGATGGGAATATCATCCCCGGCGAGGCCCTGCGGATAACCGCTTCCATCCCATTTTTCCTGGTGTGAAAGTGCAATGCTCATGGCGATAGACAGGAACTCGACATGTGTTCCCAGCGCTTTTTCAGCGTTCAGGATGGCGTTGTAACCCAGCGTGGTGTGGGTCTTCATGATCTCGAACTCATCGGCCTCCAGGCGCCCCGGCTTCAACAGGATGTGGTCGGGAATGCCGACCTTGCCAATGTCATGCAGAGGCGCGGACTTGAACCACTTCTCAATGTTTGCGGTACTCAAGAACGCGGCAAAGCGGGGGTGGTCGCGTAACTTCTCCGCCAGCGCCTTGACATAGAACTGGGTGCGCCGCAGGTGATTGCCCGTGTCCACATCACGCGTCTCGGCCAAAGATGCCAGGGCCAGAATGGTCACATCCTGGATTGCCGTTACTTCCTCCGTGCGTTTGGCGACTTCCAATTCCAAAAAGTGGTTCTGGTCACGCAGGAAATCGTCCATCGCTTTAAGCGCCAGGTGAGTCTTGACCCGGGCCAACACAACGGGGGGGCTGATCGGCTTGGTGATGTAGTCCACTGCGCCGAGTTCAAGGCCTCGCTCCTCGTCCTCCACTGCCGACTTCGCGGTCAGAAAGATGACCGGGACATGCATGGTGAGTCGGTCGTTCTTGAGTCGCCTGCAGACCTCGTAACCGTCCATATCAGGCATCATCACATCGAGCAAAATCAGGTCTGGCGGAGCGTCGGATGCAGCAATGTTCAAGGCCTGTGCGCCCGAGCTTGCGACCTTGACCTTGTAGGTGGCCTGGAGCAAACTTTTCATTAGAAACAAGTTGTCTGGCGTATCGTCCACTACCAGCACCGTGCGTTTGCCGGTGAAATCAAGACCCATCATCGGGAACCTCCTTGGGGAATGGCGTTGGCAGAGGCCTCCAGAAGGACCCTGGCTCCGGGGAAGTCAAAAGCCCGGATGGCGGCGGCTATTGCCGCATAGTGTGTGGGCAGAGCGGCACTGAACGGGCCCGCGTGGGCGTCAAACAGGTCCATTGCTTCCGAATCACCCTGCCCCAACAAGGCCAGCAGTTGGTCAAAGACGGCTTTGAACTTCTCGGCACTGACCGCGATGGCCGGTCCGGCTGCGACCACTTGCAGTTCGCGCTCCAAATGGGTGATCACCGTTTCAAGCCGGACGCGCAACCGATCGAGCTGCGTCTCCAGTTCTGCGCGCGGACGCCGCTGCTGGATCGCCGCCTCAAGCCCGGTCGCCAGGTCCTGTACCTGCACCGCCCCGATATTGGCACTGGTACCTTTGAGCGTGTGCGCCAGACGTTCGGCCAGCGGGTGATCGTCGATATCCAGCGCCT
>CAZMXB010000066.1:0-21583 GCA_964569855.1 uncultured Rhodoferax sp. | reverse complement strand
TCTCGCGGATCTTGCCCAGCGTCATGGTGTAGATGATGAAGGCCACGATGGCCGCGCTGACGATGGCCAGGATCACCAGGAACATGCCAATCTGTTTGGCCGAGGTGGCAATCAGCTTGGCCACCAGAATCTCTTCCATGCCCGCGCGGGTGAACACCTGCAGGTGCTTCCAGCGGCGAATTGGCTCGGCGACCTGCTCGGGCCCAAAGCCCGGCGCCAGTTGCACCAGCACGGCGTTGACGCTGTGGCTGCTGCTTTGCAGCGCCTGCACGGCATCCAGCAAACCCGGCACGCCGGGGCGGTTGAAGGCGGGGTTGGCGGCAGTGCGGGTGCGGTCGTTCTGGATGGCGTCGTTGTCTTTCAAAAACTGCGCCTCCTGCGCGTCCTTCAACGCAATGAACACCATGGGGTCGCCCCCCGATGACACCATGCGCTGCGTCAGGCCAACCACCGTGTAGTCGTGGCGGCGGATTCGGATGCGCTCGCCCAGCGCAAAGCCGGTCTTGACATCGGCTACGGCCTCGTAATGGCCGCGCGTGATCTGGCGCCCGGCCACCAGGTAGCCGGGCTCGCCAGATTGCCCACTCTCGATGCCGACCACCATGGCGCGGGTGTCATCCCCGTCGGCTCCCTGCACCTGCATGGTGAAGTAGGTCACGGTGGCGGCCTGCGCTACGCCGGGCATGCCGCGCACGCTGCGCACCACGTCGTCCTTGATGCTGGACGACTCCGCGTACGGCCCCTGCGTGTCTTTTTGCACCACCCACAGGTCGGCACCGCTGTTGTTGAGCAGCGCGTGGGCATCGTCCACCATGCCACGGTAGACGCCGGCCATGGTGAGCGTCACGCCAATCAACAGGCCCAAACCCATGCCGGTGAGCACAAACTTGCTCCAGCTGTGCGCAATGTCGCGCCCGGCCAGGCTGATCATGGGGTGCTGCCAGTTTTGGCGCTGTCTGCTTTGCCGTTCGTGGCGCTCTTAACCAATGTGTCCACCACCTGCACGCGGGCGCCTTCGGTCAAGGCTTTCTGGCTGTAGACCACCACCGAGTCACCGGCCTTCAGGCCATCCAGCACCTGCACACGCCCGTCCAGGCTGCTGGTGCCCAGGCGCACCTGCGCGAAGACGGGTTCGCCCTCCGACAGCCGCCAGACACCGGTCTTGCCTTGCAGACGCTGGATGCTGGCGTTGGGCAGCACCAGGGCGGCTGCGGTTTCTGGCAGTTGCAGCTCGACTTCGGCCAGCTCGCCTACCGACGCGCTCACGGCCGGACCGCCAGTGGGTGCTGAGGCAAACGCAATCTGCGCGATGCGCTCTTCGGTCACGGCGTCCGCCAGCAGTTCGACCCGCGCGACCTGGCCTTGCAACGGGGCGTGGGGTTGTGAGCGCAGCACGATGCGGGCCTTCAAGCCAGGGGCCAATCCGGCCGAGCGGCCCTGGTCCAACCGCATGCGCACCCACAGGCTGGCAGGGTCGATCAGGCGCAGTACCGGCTGGCCCGCCACCACGGTGCTGCCGGCTTCGGCATCGCGGCTGGTAACCACAGCGTCAGAAGGGGCCAGCAGGCGCACATTACCGCGCTGCTGTTGCAGGGCGGCGCGTTCGGCCTTTTGGCGGGTGATGTCCTGCGCGGTGCCACTCAGGTTGGCTTGCGCCGCTTGCAGGGCAGCGTCGGCCGAGGCCCTTTCCTGCAGGCGGCTTTCCAACGCACCGGGGCTGATGAAGTTTTGCGCGGCCAGGTCCTGGTTGCGTCTGGCATTGAGGGCGGCCAGCTCACGACGCGCTGCGGCGTCTGCCACCTGGGCATGGGCCGCAGCCTGGGTGCTGGCGGCGCGGGCCAGGGCTGCGTCCAGCGCAGCCAGGCGCTGGTCCAGATCCACCGGGTCCATTTCGGCCAGCAATTGCCCGGCTTTGACCACGTCGCCCACATCGACCCGCACGCTCAGCACCCGCCCGGCCACCGTTGGGCCCACCATCCAGCTGCGCCGGGCTTCCACCGTGCCGATGCCAAAGATGGCGGGGTTCAACTTGCCCTCCTGAACCGACGTGACCGTTACCTTGACGGGAGCCAGCGGGCCGGTGCGCAGCGCGACAAAGGCCAGCGCGGCGACCAGTGCCACTACCAGGGCGCTGATGCCAATGCGGCGTAGCAAAAGAGGGTGCTGGTTCATGAAGTGCTTTCGGGTTCGTGCGGCGTGCCAGCGCGGGTGAGGGGGTGGGCGGCGATGCCGCGCAGATAGATGGCAAACACGCCAGGCGCCTGCGTGGCCATGGTCTGCACTTGGCCGCTGACCATGGATTGCATGACCAGACCTTGCACCGCGCCCAGAAACAGCACGGAGGCAGATTGCAGGTCGACGCTGGGTGCTAACAGTCCTTGTTCTTGAGCCCGCATCAGCAAGCCCATGACCAGCGCGCGGTACTGCTGCATCAGTGCGCGCACACTGGCCTTGAGGGGAGTGTCGTGCGCATGCTGCAGCTCTTGAAAGATCACTCTTGGCGCACCCGGGTGTGTTACTACGAAATGGACGTGGGCTTCAAACAAGGCCTGCAACGCGGTCAGCGGTGCCGGGGGCTGCTCGCCGCCGCCGCGTGCAGCCTGTTGTAACGCGGCCAGCAGGGAGTCGGATACCCACTCCATCACGGCCAACCAAATCGCGTCCTTGCTGGAGAAGTGGCGAAACACCGCACCTTGTGTGATCCCGACGGCCTGGGCCAGGTCGGCCGTGGTGATGTCGGCCGGGCTGCGCGTGGCCGCTTGTTGCAGCGCGGCGGCCACCAGACCGGCCTGGCGTACCTCGGTGGGGTGTTTGGATGGCTTGTCCGGTAGAAGCATACAACAACAAGTAATTGCGTAATTACTTCAGTGTACCCTGATTTAAAGATCCGCACGGCGAACTGGCTACGCGGTCGCAAAAAGTGCCGGGCACAGCGAGGTGTTTTCCTTGCTCGCCTGGCTTGAAACATCACTTATTACTTATTGAACAAGAAGTTTTATTGAATTTTCATTATGAATAGTGCTGCCTATAGTCGGCTCCATTGATTGCCTATTGCCCACTTTTCCGGAGACACACTTCATGGACCAATCCAACCGCTACGCCGACCTGAGCCTGACCGAAGCCGACCTGATCAAGGGCGGAAAACACATTCTGGTGGCTTACAAGATGAAGCCCAAAACGGGCCATGGCTACCTGGAAGCAGCTGCCCACTTTGCGGCAGAGTCCTCCACCGGAACCAATGTCGAAGTGTCAACCACGGACGACTTCACCCGTGGTGTGGACGCGCTGGTTTACGCCATCGACGAGGCCACCGAGGACATGCGCATTGCCTACCCGCTGGACCTGTTTGACCGCAACATCACGGACGGCCGCATGATGATGGTGTCCATTCTGACCCTGATCATCGGCAACAACCAGGGCATGGGTGACATCCAGCACGCCAAGATCCACGACATCTACTTCCCTGAGCGCGCCATCCAGCTGTTCGATGGCCCTTCCAAAGACATTACCGACCTGTGGCGCATCCTGGGCCGCCCGATGAAGGACGGCGGCTACATTGCCGGCACCATCATCAAGCCCAAGCTGGGACTACGCCCTGAGCCGTTTGCCGCCGCGGCCTACCAGTTCTGGCTGGGAGGCGACTTCATCAAGAACGACGAGCCACAGGGCAACCAGGTGTTTTGCCCGGCCAAAAAGGTCTATCCGCTGGTGTACGACGCCATGAAACGCGCGCAGGACGAGACCGGGCAAGCCAAAATTTTCTCCGCCAACATCACGGCCGACGACCACTACGAAATGCTGGCCCGCGCCGACCTGATTCTGGAAACTTTCGGGCCTGACGCCGACAAGGTGGCCTTTTTGGTGGACGGTTTTGTCGGCGGCCCCGGCATGGTCACCACGGCACGCCGCCAGTACCCCAACCAGTACCTGCACTACCACCGTGCCGGCCACGGCATGGTGACCAGCCCCAGCGCAAAACGAGGCTACACCGCCTTTGTACTGGCCAAAATTTCACGTTTGCAAGGCGCCTCGGGCATCCATGTGGGCACAATGGGTTACGGCAAGATGGAGGGGGAAACTTCGGACAAGGGCATTGCCTACATGATCGAACGCGATGAGGCGCAAGGCCCGGTTTATTACCAGAAGTGGTATGGCATGAAGCCCACCACGCCCATCATCTCGGGTGGCATGAACGCGCTGCGCCTGCCTGGCTTCTTTGAGAACCTGGGTCACGGCAATGTGATCAACACGTCCGGGGGCGGCGCCTATGGCCACATCGACAGCCCGGCCGCAGGGGCCATTTCCTTACGCCAGGCCTATGAGTGCTGGAAGTCGGGCGCGGACCCGATTGCCTATGCCAAGGAACACCCGGAGTTTGCCCGTGCGTTTGCTTCATTTCCGGGGGATGCGGACAAGTTGTATCCCGGTTGGCGTGAGAAGTTGGGGGTGCATCGGTAAGTCTTTTGTTGGCCTTTCGCGCCGAGGTTTGTGCGGAGCACGTTGTGTGCCGCTGGCGTACCTACCCCGTACGCCAACAAACGCCAAACCGACGTCAAACAAGCAGCGACGGCAGCCAGACTGCACTCAGGAGTTCACATGACCACCGACTACCGCATCACCACACAGCCTTACTACCAGGCACAAACCAACGAAGTGGAACTGTACGAAGCCGCGTACCGCGCCCGCCTGCCGGTCATGTTGAAGGGCCCCACCGGCTGCGGCAAGTCGCGTTTTGTCGAGTACATGGCCTGGAAGCTGGGCAAACCCCTGATCACGGTGGCGTGCAACGAAGACATGACCGCCTCGGACCTGCTGGGTCGTTACCTGCTGGAGGCCAATGGCACACGCTGGCTTGATGGCCCGCTGACCACGGCAGCCCGCATCGGTGCCATTTGTTACCTTGATGAAATCGTCGAAGCGCGCCAGGACACCACCGTGGTGATACACCCACTGACCGACCACCGCCGACAGCTGCCGCTGGACAAACGCGGTGAACTGATTGCCGCCCATCCGGACTTTCAGTTGGTCATCTCGTACAACCCGGGCTACCAAAGCCTGATGAAAGACCTCAAACCGTCCACCAAACAGCGCTTTGTGGGTTTTGACTTTGACTATCCCGACGCGGCGCTTGAAGCCCGGATTCTGGTTCAGGAAACCGGGGTAGATGACGCCGTTGCAGGCCAACTGGTGCAACTGGCTGCGGTGGCACGCAAGCTCAAAGGGCACGGCCTGGTGGAGGGTATTTCCACGCGTTTGCTGGTCTACGCTGCCACCCTGATTCATGCCGATGTCGCAGTGCGGGACGCCTGCCGCATGGCCCTGGTGCGCCCCCTCACCGACGATGCCGACATCCGCGCCACGCTGGACCATGCCATCGATGCGGTCTTTGCCTGAAGGCCCGGCGGTGGTTCACGCCCGCCCGGAGCCGATCGATGGCAGTCTGCTTGATTGCGGCTTTCCCGAGGTGGTCGCGGTACTGGATGACTGCCTGCGGGAAGCCCAAGCGACGTTGTCAGCGCCTGCGATGGCGACCTATCTGGAGGCAGGACGATTTCTGGGCAAGATGGGTCGTGGCTCGCAACCGCTGCTGACCTTCCTCGACATCTGGCCACCGGTTGCCAAGCTGCTGGGGGAAGACACGTTGGCGGCGGTGATGGCAACAGTGCAGCACATCAACCGTTCTCCCAACGGCCGTGCCATCGCACCGTTCCTGCAATCGCTGCCTGCTGTGGCGCGCAAGTTGCGCTCGGCACCACAACTGCAGCACTACCTGGACCTGTGTGTGAATACCATGGAGCGCAGCAGCGGCTCCATCCACGGCGTTCACAAGACCTATGCCAGCCCGGGCTTTCCCAGCTTTCTTGAGCAGGCCGCAGAGGTGCTGGAACTGGTCAGCATCGACGGCATGCGGGCTTGGGCCGAGTATGGGGTACGCAACTACGCACACCACCCGGAACAGCAACGCGCCTATTTCAACTGCGATTCGGCCGACAGCCGTGCCGTGTTGCAGCGCGAGCGCCATGGCTGCCTGCTGGTGAATCACACCCGGCTGCTCGAACTGTACCTGCGCGCCCTGTGGCAGGACGATGCCCCACTGGTGCCCTACTCCACCACCTGGGAACCCACCATTGCACAGCCCTACCGGGATGCCGATGGCATTCGCCTGCCCGATGTGTATGACGACCGCGCCGGTGTACCCGCGCTGGACCGCTACCGGCTGGCCCTGGCGCATATGGCAGGCCATAAACGCTGGAGCCAGTCCATCGTGGCAGACAACTTCAGCCCGCCGCAACGGTTTGCCATCGAATGTTTTGAGGACGCGCGCATTGACCAGCTCGTGCAGCGCAGCTACCCCGGCCTGCGCCACACCATGCGGGCGCTGCACCCTACCCCCCAGGAACGGGCCTCTGACAGCACCACCCAAAGCGGTTTTCGCCACCGGTTGGCCCTGTTGTCGCGCGCCTTGTTGTGCCCACAGCACGGGTATGGCGATGCCACGCTGCTGGATTTCGAAGCGCGCTTTCGTGCCGCGCTGGCTCCAGGCCCTTCCAGCACCGCGGCAATGGCGGCATTGGCCCTGGCCTACGTGGCACGCACCCGCCGGCCCAGCGACCAGTTTGCGGCGGTGGACTTCACCGACACCACCGTGGATTGGCGCGACGACAACCGCCACCTGTGGCGTTTTCATGAACTCAGCGACGACGAAGAGACCTTTGATACTGAACGCCCCCGCTCCGCGACCCCCGAAGTCCACAGCCTGCCGGCGCGCCACTACCCGGAGTGGGACTACCGCAGCCAGAGCTTCCGCCCCGACTGGGTCAGTCTGTACGAAGGTCTGCACCCATCGGGAGCGGCAGACACCATCGACCGTTTGCTCGAACAGCACCAGACGCTGGCCAGGCAACTGCAGCGCCAGCTCGACCTGTTGAAACCGCAAGACCGGGTGCGCGAGCGTTACCAGGAAGATGGAGCCGAGCTGGACCTGGACTTGGCCGTTCGCTCGCTGCTGGACTTCAAGGCCGGTTGCATGCCCGACACACGTGTCACCCAGAGCCACAAGACCAATGGGCGCAGCATTGCCGTGACCCTGCTGCTGGACCTGTCGCAGTCGCTGTCGGCGACCGTGCCGGGCTCGCAGCAGTCGGTACTGCAGCTGAGCCAGGAAGCCGTCGCCCTGTTGGGCTGGGCGCAGCAGCGCCTGGGCGACCCGTTTGCGATAGCCGGTTTTCACTCCAATACACGCCACGACGTGCGTTACCTGCACATCAAGGGTTTTGACGAGACCTGGGATACACCGGTCAAAGCCCGGCTGGCGGCCATGCAGGCCGGTTACTCCACCCGCCTGGGGGCCGCCATGCGCCACGCCGCCCACACCCTGGCGGCGCAACCTGCCGACAAAAAGCTGCTGCTGGTGCTGACCGACGGCAAACCGTCGGATGTGGATGTGCCGGACGACCAGTTGCTGGTGGCCGACGCCCGCCACAGCGTCCTGGAACTGGATGCACAGGCCATCTCAAGCTACTGCATCAGCCTGGACGCCCAGGCAGACGGGTATGTGCGGGAGATTTTTGGCAGCCACTACACCGTGATCGACCGGGTTGCGCAATTGCCGGAAAAACTGACCCGGGTGTTCATGACACTGACGCGATAGGCTTAGTCAAAATAGCTATGATTTAAGTAGCAAATACGTCAAATAACACGAGGGCAAGCGCGTCATTTTTCATATGCGTTTTGGGCCAGGAGCAGATCCAGGTCTTTGATCGCGTACAGGCGACCGATACGGTCCAAGGGTGAAATGGCACCTTCACGAATGAACTTGTTCAGTTCACGGCTGACGGTCTCGAGTTTCAGGTCGAGCATGGCGCCCATGTCGTCGCGTGCGAACAGCGTGGTGGTTTGGCCGTCAACCCGGTCACGCATCTTCAGTATGAGACTGGCAACACGTTGGCGCGCCGTACCGAAGTTCAGCTCGGCCAGCCAGTCGTCGGCGTCTTTCAGGGCCTGCTGCCATTTGCGCATCAGCACCAAGTGCAAACGGTGGCTGCTGGAACCCAGGGTGTGGATGACATCGAGCGGAATGCGGCACACCGAAACCGGTGTCAGTGCGACGGCCTCGCTGTCATAACGTGCGGTGGCCAGGGCTTCCAGGCCCACCACATCACCCGCGCGCAATACACGGATAATGCGTTTGCGCCCGTCGCCGGTCACCCGCACCAGCTTCAACATGCCGCTGCGCAGCGTGTAGATGCCGCGTGCCTTATCACCTTCGACATGCAGAACGTCCCCCGCCCGGACCTCCAGGTTGTCCACTGGTGCATGGATCAGGCCGAAGTCGCGTTCATTGAGGTTGGCAAACAAGACCATATCGCGGATGGTGCAGGCACGGCAGTCTGATGTGCCACGCCAGGCCGAGGTGACCTGGATGGGAATCATGTTTGCGGGAACTGCCACACCATCACGCACGCAGGGCGGCGCGCGCGATGCGCAGGCGGTCATCCAGATAAGACCCGTAGAAGTCGGGGATGTAACCTCCGACCATGCGTTCTGCAATTTCAGCGCCGCCCCGGCCGAAGAACAGCACCGTGGGCGCGACTGTCACGCCCCAACTGCGGATCAGCTCGTCCTGGGTCATGCTGCGGCCGTCGAAATTGACAACCGCCTGTTTGTTGCGCATATCCAGTTGCACCACGGCCAGGCCTTCGCGCTCCCGCAGGGGTGCCAAATGGCTGTCGCGCACCTGCATGCAAAAAGGGCAGCCCTCCAGGCTGACCATGACCAGCAGAGGGCGCCCCGCTTTTAGCGCCAGCGCCAATGCCTGCGGCAGGGATGCGGTGCCGGGAAGGGTCGCCGCAGGCGCCGTTGTGCCGGCAAGAACGGCCGCACCCAGCAGGGCTACCTGAAGGCAATGTCTGCGGGAGTATTCCGGTGGTCTCATCAGTCTGTCTCGTGTTCAAGCAACAAGTAGGTGTTGTAGGCGTTCATGCGGTTGGCCACCCGAAACAGCGGCAGGCTTTCATATGGCGTCCAGTCGGTGGCCTTGTAGGCATCTTCGAAAGGCTCAAGATTCCTGGCGGCCAAGCCCATGGTTTTGCGCAGGTACAGCAGATAGTCGCGCGTCATCTGCATGTCTTTCCTGGCGTCGGTGGAAGTGGCTCCATGGCCGGGAACAATGACCGCTGTTTCAAAGCCCAGCAACGTGTCCAGCGCAGCTATCCAGTGCCGGCTGTCGGCCTGGCCCACAAAGGGGATGCGGCTGCGAAACACCAGATCACCTGCAAAAAGCACCTTCTCGGCAGGCAGATAGACCGCCAGGTCTTCGGGCGTATGGGATGGCCCAACCGGCTTGATGTCAAACTGCACCCCCCCCACCAGCAGGCTGGTATCGCCAACGATCCACTGGTCCGCCTCGATCAGGCGGGTTTTCGCATCGATCCAAGGCGCGAGCTCCTGGCGCGAAGCCTCCAGCCTGAGCCGCGCGGACTCGGAATTGAGGTAAACCCGGGCCGCCTGGTGGGCAATGATCTTGGCGCCGATGTCACGAAAGGCTTGCAAGCCATAGATGTGGTCGGCGTGGTAGTGCGTAACGATCACGTGTGTCACCGGCTGCTGGGTCAGTTTCCTGATCTCGGTCAACAAACGCGTGGCCAGTGCCGGTGAACCCAGCGCGTCGATCACCACAACGCCTTTCGGCGTGATGACAAAACCCGCGTTGGAAATGAAGTTCTGGTTGGCGGGGGTGCCCAAGGCCGACATGCCCTCAACATACCAGGCCGACGGCGACACTTGCTGCGCTTGCATGCGGGGGGCTTCCGGGGCCGCGCGCACCGGGGCCACAAGAGTCACACACAGCACGGTACATCCGAATGCACGGAACAAGCTCGTCCCAAAGGCCATAAACCACCCAAAAACGTGAGCAACATCAAATTGCAGATTGACAATTCACACTAGCATTAATATAAGTCATTGCTGAACTAATTGATAGAGCGGGAACCCCGAATGAATCTTTCGACAATTCTTGAAAGCCAAGGTGAAGCCTTGGTGCTGGCCAGCGGCGGGTGGGTCATCGGCATGTTGTTTGGCTTCTTCGCCCAGCGCTCGCGGTTTTGTCTGCGCGCCGCGGTAGTCGAGTTCTGGCACCGGCGAATGGGTGAAAAGCTTTCGGTGTGGCTGCTGGCCTTCGCCACAGCGGTAGTGGTTGTGCAAGCCCTGATTCTGCTGCAGGCACTGGACGTCAGCACCGCGCGGCAAATTGCATCGCGCGGCAGTCTGTCCGGCGCCCTCGTCGGTGGACTGCTGTTCGGCGCGGGAATGATCATGACGCGGGGTTGCGCCAGTCGCCTTCTGGTGCTGTCAGCCAACGGCAACCTGCGAGCCCTGTTGTCCGGGCTGGTCTTTGCGGTCACCGCGCAGGCAGCCCTTTCGGGGGCCTTGGCGCCGCTGCGCAACACCATCAGTGCCTGGTGGACGGTAGACGGTGGCGGCGCCCGTGATCTGTTGGCCATCACGGGCTTGGGGCATTGGGGTGGTTTGGTCTTTGGTTTCCTGTGGATGGCAGCAGCCATCCATTTCTCGGTCCGCAGCGGCGGCGGCTTGTGGAAATGGGTTGGCGGGGTGGGCACTGGCCTGGCGGTGGCGCTGGGTTGGTGGTTTACCTACCTGGTATCGACCAGCACGTTTGAAGTGGTGCAGGTCCAGGGCCTGACTTTCAGTGGCCCCTCGGCCGAGTGGCTGATGCGGGTGCTGTCGTCACCAGTGCCAAAAATAGGCTTCGACTTTGGCCTGCTGCCGGGTGTGTTCGTTGGCTCGTTTCTGGGCGCTCTGGTCGGCCGCGACCTCAAGCTCGAAGGTTTCAAAGACGGCTACAGCATGACGCGCTACATCGCCGGCGCAGTTCTCATGGGGTTTGGCTCCATGCTGGCGGGCGGCTGCGCAGTAGGCGCTGGCATGACGGGGGGCTCCATTTTTGCCCTGACGGCCTGGATTGCGCTGGCTGGCATGTGGGCGGGGGCAGGCATCGCGGACCGGCTGCTGGACCCGACCGAGAAAACCACGTCTGCTGCTGCTCCACCCGCTACGGCGATGGCAACCTGAGTGTCGTTCATTTGCCGCTGAGGTACTCGGCCACGGCGGCAGTTTCCAGGGCAGTCATCTTGGCCACAATCGAGTGCATCACCGCGTTGTCATTGGTCCGTTCACGTTTGCCAAAACTCTTGAGCTGGTTTTCGATGTAGTTGGCGTGTTGACCGGCCAAACGGGGCAACGACACCGTGCCGGATGCATCCTTGCCATGGCAACTGGCGCAAGCGGCCACGCCACTGAAGCGATTGCCTGAGAGGTAGATGTATTTGCCAACCGCGGCCAAATCTGTGTCTTTGGGCGCCTCGGGGGGAACCGACTTCTTTTCGAAGTATTTGCCAAGGGCGACCATCTCATCCGGCTGAAGATTGGCCACCATGTCGGCCATGGCGCTGCTCTTGCGTTTTCCGGACTTGAAGTTTTCAAGTTGCTTGGCTGTGTATTCCCAGTGTTGCCCGGCCAGACGCGGAAAGACCTCACTCGCCGACTCACCATCGGCCCCATGGCACAGAAAACACACGCCTGAAACAATTTTCTGCGCTCGCGCCTCGTCGGCTTGAGCCCATGCTGACCCTAGCCCCAACGCGGCGACTGCGGCAAAACCCCACTTTGCGAACGGCTTCATCGGATCACGCCAAGGTATCGGCCCAGATGTTCCGCGCCCACGCCAGCGCATAACGCCCTTCCAGTTCATTGGCGGCGCTGGACACGCCACCAGACCCCGGAACGGTCAGCATGGTTTTCTTTTCAGCGTCATAACGGTGCACACTGGACACGTGCACCACATCCGATTCACTGACAAAGCTATAGCAGGTGTTGTTGTAGACCGGCATGTCATTGGGCAGTTTACCGGTCAGCAAAGCCACGACGGCTGCGGCACAGGTCTTGCCATGTTGGTTGGCCATGTGGCCGGATTTGGGCATGGCCGGTGCGATTTGAATCGAGTCACCCAACACATGGATGTTCTTGGCGGCCTTGGACTCAAAAGTCAAGAAGTCCACTTCGCACCAGCGCTTGTTGGCGGTGGCCAAGCCGGTCTTGACGGCAATGTCGCCGGCACGCATCGGAGGAATGACATTCAGCACGTCGGCCTTGAGGTTGTCATTGAACTCGAATTTCAACGTGTTGGTCGCCACATCCACGTCGACAGCCGTATGTTTGGGTCGGTACTCGACAATACCCTGGTAACGCTCAGCCCAGGCTTTTTTGAACAGCGGGCCTTTGGACGTGACATCGTCGTTCGCATCCAAAATAAGCACTTTGCTTTTGGGCTTGGCCTTTTGAAAATAATTGGCAACCTGGCAGGCGCGCTCATAAGGTCCGGGCGGGCAGCGGTATGGCGCCAGGGGAATGGCCAGCGCGTAGACCCCGCCATCTGGCATGGCTTCGAGCTGACGGCGCAAGGCAACGGTTTGGGCTCCGGCCTTCCAGGCATGCAATACGCGGTCTTGAGCACCGGCACCAAGCATACCGGGCAGTTCGCCCCACATGAAGTCGACACCCGGCGACAGGATGAGGCGGTCGTAAGGTAACTCACTTCCGCCTGCCAATTTGACGATGCGTTTGTCCGCATCGATGGCACTTACCATGTCGCGTACGAGGTTGACACCATGGCGCTTGACCAGATTGTCATAGGGTGTAGTGATGTCTGCCATGGTCTTGCTCCCCCCCAAGACGAGGTTGGATATCGGGCAGGAAACAAAGCTGGCGTTGGGCTCGACCAACGTTACCTGGATGCCGTAGTCGGACCACATCCGCACATATTTGGCTGTGGTGGCACCACCATAGCCGCCCCCGACCACAACAACTTTTGCGCCCGAACCAGACGATCCCGTTGCGCATCCAGACAAGCTTCCAGCACTAGCCAGAGCGCCCGCTACACCCACGGTGTGAACAAATTGACGGCGTTGCATGGTCATTCCCCTTATTTCTTCAAAGCAGCGAAGTAAGCCGCGAGTTGTTCGATCTGCTCGTCTGAATAGCCTTTTGAGAGCTGGTGCATGATGGTTGCGGGCTTTTTACCGGTCTTGAAGTCCAGCATCTTTTTTTGCAAATCGTCTTTTGGCTGACCGGCCAGTGACTCCATCCCCTGTTGCGCGATACCCAACGTGCCATGGCAATTGGCGCAGGAGGCCGCCAGACCGCGAACCTGCAGTGGGTCGGCGGCATGGGCCCCCGATGCGATTGCAGTGGCCGCCAGAGCGAACACGAGCGTGGAACGGATGTTCATGCTGTCTCCTTGAAAAATCGTACGATAAACATGTGCGCAAATGACTAATTTATTCGCCGTGTCTTATATTTGAGAATATTATGCGCATGCCGGAGAAACTGCATTGGGTACAAACCCGCATCCGCCCGACAGCCTTCGCACCACCACAAAACCACCGGAGATTCACCATGTTCAAGCGTCTTTTTTTGTCAATGCTGATCGCCTTTGCAAGCCTTGTCCAGGCCCAGGACATCAAGACGGTTTACCACCTCAACACCGGCATTGAGTCTGCCACTGCTGCGCTTAACAACATTCAGAACCACCTGAGTGCGGACCCCAAGGCGAAGATTGTGGTGGTGACACACGGCCCGGGAATTGACTTCCTGATGCAGGACGCGAAGGACAGCAAAGGGAGGGAATTCAGTTCCGCCGTTAGCGGACTGGCTGGCAAGGGGGTTGATTTTCGCGTTTGCAACAACACGTTGGTGAGTCGCAACATCAACCCGGACAAATTGTTGATGGAGACCAAGATCGTGCCGTCAGGCGTGGCCGAAGTGGCGCGACTGCAAGCTAAGGAAGGTTTTGTGTATCTAAAGCCGTGAATCTTGCTCAACCTGGACGCACACCGCACGGCACAGGTTGACGATTTGTTCATTTGCAATGCGGTAGTGAATCTGCACCCCTTCACGCCGCTTGGCCAGCACCCCCGCTTTGTACAGCGTGTTGAGGTGTTGAGACATATTGGGCTGCGTAGTGGTAATTTTCTCCAGCAGATAACTGACGTTTTGTTCACCTTCACACAGACAACTGATGATCTTCAGCCGCATCGGCGCTGACATCACGCGGAACAACTCCGCGGCCTTTTCAAACACGTGGTCCGGCTTGTCGAGTTCAGACCGAATCTTCTTTGAGGAACGGGTGGCCATGGCGGTATTGATAAAGTCTCCGAGCCAAGTGTATTGGATCACCCCAGGGAATTGCCGCTGGTCAGAAAACCACTAATCGAAAGCCGGTACATCAGGCTTGGCAACGGGCTTGCCCGCGGCTACCCAGGCATCAAAACCACCGGCAATGGAGCTCACATTCAGGTAACCCATGTCCTGCAATGCGGTCGCCGACAGAGCTGCCCGTCCGCTGGTCTTGCAGTACAGCACGATTTTGAGGTCACGGGCATCCATGGCAGGGTTGCTGCTGAGTTTGAATTCGAGCATGCCACGTGACATATGGATAGCACCCGGCAGGTGCCCAGCGGCATACTCATCGGCCTCACGCACATCAATCAACACTGACGCGTCGCGGATTGCCTGTTCCGCTTCGGTGATTGCGATTTCGCGGACGCGGGCTTTGGCGGCGACAACCAGGTCGTGGGCAGATTTCATGGTTCACTCCAGATGGATATAAGTGTAGTTGAATATAGAGAAACGTGGCGCGCCCGTGCCCGGCCCGTTTGCGCGGGCGAGACCGAAATTCGCGAAACCGATCAGGGTTTGGTGAACAGTATTGAGGTGGATCAGACAATCTGCCAGGTGGACCGTTGAACTTACTGCGTCGCATCTTGTGGTCGCACCACAGTCCCTGTTACGGGACGACCGTTGCATAAGCGCCGCTTTGTCAGGGGCTACCGTCTACCATCATGCAACAAAATCTCGCGAATCGGGTCCCGTACCAGCTCGCCCTGGGTACTCCCGATACCAGTGGCGCGGGCGGCGCTGGAGGCCACGCGGCCGATGGAACAACTTCCCGTATTCAGGTAACTCAGGGCTGTGCTCACCAAGGCCTCGGCGCTGTCGCCCAGCGCATGGTCAAGGTCATCGGCCACCACACAGCCGGGCAGGTTGGCCGGCGTAGCGCCGGTGCCACCGGGGATAAATCCATCAGCATAGTCACCATATCCGGCATGGTTAAGCCCTTTGAATTGAACGGCAAAGTACGTCACGCCACAGTTATCGCGGGCGAAAAAACCATACGGTTTGCCGCGCGTGGTGGTTCCGATCTGAATCACCTCCACCCCGACACCGCGCAATGCGTTAATGGTCTCCTCACTGGCCGATGCCGTGCCGCGCGTGGTGAGCACAAAAACTCTTTTCAATCCCAGCTGGGGCAAGGGTTGCCCGGGCGCGGTCGAAAAGCCCACCGTTTGGGTTTCAAACAGGGTGGAGGCTCTGGTCGATGTGTAGGCAAAAGGGTTCTTGTCGTTGTACACCAGCTGCGAGAAAACCTTGGCCGCAGTGCGCTCGGCACCTGCAATCATGTAGCCGAGCTGGCTGGCAATGGTGAGGTAGCCGCCGCCGTTGTAACGCAGGTCCAGAATGAGATCGGTGACACCGGCGCCCCCATTTGCGCCTTTTAGCTGATCCACGGCACTTTTCAGCTCCTGCTCGGCAGGGCCGAGGAAGCCGGTAAACAAGAGGTACCCAACCCGCTGGTTCGGAGCCTCCAGCACTGCCACTTTGGGCACAGTAGCCTCAGTGAGGCTTCGTGCCGCCATGGTCACGGTGCGGGTTTGGCTAGCCCCCACTTCCAGCAGTTCAAAGGTGTAACTGCGCCCCTCTACGGGCGTGAACAAGGCCTCATTCAGTAGCGCCACGTTGTTGCTGGTGGCAAACGACTCTGCGTTGATGCTGACCAGTGTTGCACCACGCCCTATCGCGTTTTCACTGGCCGGGGAGTTGAGGTCCACATAGACCACGCGGGCCTTTCGCGGTGGTGAGGGTGCGATCAGCGTCCAGTGCACGCCCAGACCAACCGAAGCCGCATCGTTAAAGAGCGCGTTATTCTGGACCGTGGAGCGGGTGTAATGAAACTGGTCCACCGGCGCGCCCGTCAGCGTGGTTGCAAGGGTACGCTGAGTGTTGAAATAGGCATCCAGCACATCAGAGTTGCTGTTGAGTGTCCTGGTACTGCGCGCGTTGTTGCTGGGGCTAACGAAGTCAACACTTGCGCCAAGTGCGTAGCCCGTCGTAGGCACGACGGGAACGTCCTGGTACCAGAGGTAGGTGTCGCTGACATAGTCGCTGATCCAGCGCAGTTCATCTTGAAGCGTGCCCTGCGTGTCGGGGTAGGGTCGTCCGGTATTGGGGTCAATGACGTCCGCCCCGCGGGGCGCCGCGCACACGTTCTGATTCTTTCGCGAGGGCAATGCCGCCAGCAGTTGTGAGATGCTGGAGCTTTGCCCGACCGACCGCACGGAGACCACGTTGTTAAATTTGACCACCGCTTTGCTATAGACCGCGTCACCCACTTGCAGGCGTGGCAGGTCAAGGAAATTGGTGGCTGCATCATAAGCAGCGATGTAAGATGGAAACACGCTGGCCTGCGGTAGCAACCTGGACTCGCCGACCGACACCACACTGATGTCTTCAGGCTGGATCACAATCTCCAGGTCCGGGTAAATGGCGCTACCCAATGCCAGACTGGGGATTTTCAACACGCCGCTTGCAGGTTCAAAAACGGCAGTCTGTTCGGCGTGGCTTTTAAACCCAATCGCCGAGATCGCCATCGCAAACACTGCCCATGTGAGAAGGCGGCCGAGCGATGGTGAAGACTTGGGCATAACACCTCCTCGTAGGACTGCCAGGGTCAAAACATAAGCATGGTACTGGTCGGGCACAGGAGCAACCTTGTACGCAACAAAGCTGCTAATAAAGCTACACCGTTTGATCAACGCGCTGGCGACAAAACTTCTTTCGCCAAATCGCACTATCGCTAGACCTACGTCTCAAGCTTCAGCAATCTTTGCAGCCGCGCTGGATGCCCTTTTGGTATTGCGCAATGATCCGCTTGATCAATTTCAATGGGAAGTTCCGTATCGGTGTTGGCAGCCAGCCCGCCGTCGACATCGAAAATGATGCAGCTGACCGGATGAATGGTCGCAGCCATTGGATCTTCTGTTGCAATTGTTGTTGCGCGGGTGTCATGTTGCGTTCATTTTCACCGAAAAAAAGACAGGCAATGCCTGTCTTTTCTTTATGAGCAAGGGACCTACCAATTACTTGCCGGTTGCAGCTTTCACATCGGCCTTGCCTTCTGCCTTGACTGCAGTTGTTTCGATCTTGGCGGTTGCTTTGTCTTCCTTGGCTTCGACCTTGACTTTGTCTGCCTTGGCATTGGCATTCACGACAGATTTAGCAGCCTTGGCATCAGCCTTGGCATCGGTTTTTTCGGCCTTGGCTTGAGCTTCAGCTTTGTCTTCCATGCTGGCTTCTTGTGCCTTGGCATGCGCCTTTGCTTTGGTTTTGCTGGCCTTGGCATGGGCATCGGACTTGGTTTGGGCGGCGTTCATTTCGGCCTTGTCCACTTTGGCGTCTGCCTTTGCATCCACTTTGCCTTCTGCTGCACTGGCCTTGGCATTCGCTTGATCAGCCTTGGCTTCAGCTTTCACGACCGCAGGCGTTGCCGGCTTCACGACGGGAGCAGTCGGAGCCTGCGCAAATGAAGCAGCGGCAACACTCGAAAGAAGGGCCGAAGCAACCAGGGTTTTGATATTCAACATGTTTAAGATTCACTCAAAAAGGCAACAGTCGCAAAAGCTCCGACTGTCATGAACGAGCCGAATATTTTGTTTCGACTTGGACTTACAACGTGAGAATTTCATCGGCGTTGACGGCAGATACTTTTCTTTACACGCGCATGGGATGCGCGGTTTCACTTGCTTTTGCAGACAGAGGTCTGGCTGTATTGGAACTGCGCTAACTTTCTTTTGGCGGTCATTGAAAGAAGGTGCTTTCTACTTATTTGACTCAGATGACCTTCGCCTTTTGCTCTGGCCTCTAGTTGCGCGCAGGTGGCATTCCAAATATTTGGGACAATAGCGGCCTGGCCTCGCCCCGAGGCCAGATACAAACAGAAAGAGATTCTCAAAATGGCAACTGCAAAGAAGGTGGCTCCCAAGGCCGCAAAAGTAGCAAATAAGGTAGCAACGCCTGTGAAGGCGGCGAAGCCTGTCGCCAAGGTCGCAGCAAAGAAAGCGCCCGTATCCAAATCAGCCAAGGCTATCGCCAAGCTGAGTGAACAGATCGCGAAGCTGACTGAGCGCAAGAACAAGATCAGCGCCGAAATCGCTGCGCTGCGCGACCAACGCACTGCATTGAAGGCCGCTCCTGCTGCCGTGGTCGCTGCACCTGCTGCATCCAAGGCCAAGGCCGCCGCTCCCGCAAAGAAAGCTTCCGCCAAGAAGTAAGGTTGCAGGGCAAACCAAAATGACGGGTCCTTATGGGCCCGTTCTGTTTTTGGATGGGAGTGTGCGGCCAATCTGCCAGCCCGAGTGGGCATTGCGGTCCAGACCTGTACAGCGATCGACGATCTCTACAGGCAGCGGTAGTCGGTGTTTGTGCAACCACGGTCTGTGGCGAAATTGCGGTTTCAACATGCTATTCTGTTGGCGAACAATTTCTCAACGCATGGAGTTTCCGACATGACAAGTTTTTCCAAAATAGCCCTTGGTAGTCTGTTTGCCACCTGCCTGGTGTTTTCCCAGGCCAGTTATGCCGCATCGGACTGCGAAGCCAAGGCTCTCAGCAAAGATGGCAAGCCTCTGGCAGGTGCTGCCAAGACCGCATCCATCAAGAAGTGCGAGGCCGACTCCAAGGGAGCCTCAGCGGCATCCGCATGTGCAGACAAGGCCATCGACAAAAATGGAAAGCCATTGGCGGGTGCCGCGAAAAACGCCTTCCTCAAGAAGTGCGAAGCGGACGCCAACGGCGGGAAGTAGTTCCTGCTGAAAGGCTATGGCACACGTTCCACGTTTGACCCAGGAGCTGCGGTCGCTGTTGGACCGTCAACGCGTGGCTTCTCTTGGCACGGTGGGTGACGACGGTGCGCCATTCGTCTCAATGGTCCCATTCGCCATTGAAGCCCAAAGCGCGAGCCTGGTGATCCATGTCAGCGGACTTGCGGCCCATACCCGCAATCTGCAGGCCCGAGAAAGGGTCTCGGTACTGGTCATGCAATCCGAAGTTCCCACAGAGCCCGTTCACGCCCTGCCCCGCGTCACCCTCCAGGGACACGCCAAAGTGCTCGCTCGCGGAACCATGGAGTGGGAGGCCTGTAGCGCAGCGTACCTGGCTCGATTTCCGGACGCGCTCTCGATGACGGAGTTGGGTGACTTCCGGTTTGTGGCCATCGCCATCACGGATGGCAGGCATGTTTCTGGCTTTGGTGCAGCACGGTCCATCGGTTCCGATGCGTTCAAGCTTGCCCTTGGGCAGGACGTCTGACTCCTGGACAAGGCATTTCAAGTCGGTGGTGCCGGGGCGCTCGGACACACGATGTCCAGCCCGGTCACGCAATCCTGTCAGAAGTGAGAAACGCGATGAAAGCTTGGACGATGCTCGATCGATTCCCAAGAGTACCTGTATTGCGCCCTCAGCAATTCCGACGTCAGAGCTGCTGGGATCCTGTGGCTCATGTGGCTTGATTTTGACGATTCGTGCGTTTACTGGCAGCTGAATTTTTTCATGGTCATCCTGCAACGCAGCAGCGTCAGCCAATCTGCCTTTGCGCTTGGACATCATCATGCGTGACTCAGCGATGGCCGCCTGCGTTTCGGTGTCAGGCGCTTTGAGTTCCGGAAGAAATCCATGTTCCCCAATGTCTGCGTCCACCCGGATGTGGGGCATGGAAGTTTGTTCAGCCTCGGCAGATCTCCCAATGGGCCCAAACTATGCGTCCTAACCGGAATTGGGCCGAGGTGGCAACCAACCGCTCGTTGTCAAACAGGGATGGTATGCACATTCGATCACGCCGCTTCACTACAAAACTCATAGCACCCCGCGCATATTTTATGAGGGCCAGGGGCCAATTCTGCCTATAAGCGGCTTCATTCGCTGCGTGCAGGGCTCTTGAACACCTGCCTGGCATGCCAATCCAGATTGTCTGAACGCGGCAGGTACTCTATGGCTTGCGGCAGGATCATTCCGGCACCGTGGTACGCCAGCATGCGGTCAGATGCAGTCTCACTGCCGTTGAGATGCTGGCTGAAGACCATCTGATAGGTGTCGGGCAAAATCTTGAATGCACCCAGGTCAAACACCTTGTGGTGCAACGAGCACATGGCAATTCCGTTGGGCACTTCGTCTGCGCCATTGGCTTGAAACCATTTGATATGCGCAGCCGCCAGCCCGATCGACTGTTGACCCATGCGCAGGTCGTGGCCGCAAACGGCACAGCGGTATTGGTAGGCCAGCAGCACTTTGGCCCGAATCGCAGGATCACGTCTGCGTTGCGGATCCCTGGGGATGCCCATGGACTCAACCTGTGCCAGGCCCACAGCATCCAACACATCGCCGCGAATGCTTGCCGGAAAATGCGCATCCACAATGCACTGCGCCACGATGCCGATGAGTTCAGGATCAGCCTTCAGCGCGTTGTAAACGGGCATGGTGAAGCCACCGCGCACATGGTTCTGACGCATCTCCGTCAGGGTTGGTGTTGCACCAGCGGGGCGATGCAGAATTGGCGGTGGGCCATGCAACTGCCATAGCCCATCTGTCTGTAGATACCAGGACGGGTAGTGCCGCGTGTTGGCCGAACCATCCGGACCGAACTCTTCAAGCAGGCCTTTCAGCAAAGGCTCGGCATCATTCCAATCCAACGTTTGCGCAGTGGCGTCGTTCACGCGGGACAGCGCAAGCTATACGAGCAGCGGTTTATGCACTGCCCGCCGGTCACCGTTTTGCCGTACACGAAGGGTGTTGAACGCCGCAATGACTTCGTCGCGTGTCATGGCCAGTATTTCGCTTTACCAGGTATGACCCACCGCACCCCACAGCGCGGGTCGGGTAAATCGCCGTCATAGCGGGGAATCAGATGGACATGCAAATGAGGCACGGTCTGACCGGCAGCAGCGCCGTCATTGATGCCGATGTTGTAGCCCTGAGGTTGATACTCTTCGTCCAAAACCAGCTTGGCCCGATCCAGCAGGGTCAAAAGGTCGCTACGCTCGTGCCCGGATAAGTCAAAGAACGAGGCTGTAAAAAAAACCGATTTCCAGCCGGCCAAAGCCTTGCTCTCGGATCGTCATGGTTTTTCTCTGGGGTTTTCTGCGTCGTCCCCGAAGTGTGCCGGATTTTTGCGCTGCGTTGCGCCAGATCAGCTTGCAAGACCGTATTGAGCGGCCCTTGGACCTGCTTCCTTCTTACTGCGCATACCTGGTCCTTGCCAGCTTCTCAATGTTGTGCACCATGCAGTGCAGGTTCCACTGCGTGTTGACCTTCGTGCGGCCCCCGTGGTTCAAGCGGGTCAGGCGCTTGTTGTGCCGGATGTTGCCAAACACCGGCTCCACCGTGCCAATGCGCTGGC
>CAZMXB010000065.1:0-21668 GCA_964569855.1 uncultured Rhodoferax sp. | reverse complement strand
GATGAGTTATCCACACCTTATATATTTCTGGGGATAGTGCAGGGAGTTGCGAGCGGCAATAGCGTCATGTATAGTGGTCGCGTGCTGCTGAACACGTCGCAACCCGTGGGAGGCACAAAATCTAACCCTTATCGTCTTGGTGCTTTCCTAGAAATAGGAAGGGTTGCCACCAAGACCCGTAAGGGTTTTTAGTTTATATGCAACCTATAACACTACGCCCATACCAAAAACAGGCCATAGATAAAATCTTATGGTCTCAGAAATTAGAGGGTAACGATCTTTGCATCCTGCCAACAGGAGCCGGAAAAAGTGTTGTTATCGCCTTTTTAGTCAAAGAATTGAACCTTCCTGTTTTAATACTCCAACCAGGTAAAGAGATTTTAGAGCAAAATCGTAGCAAATTAGCTCTTTATGTTGACAGCGATTTAATTGGCACCTATTCGGCTTCAATGAACGAGAAAACGATAAAACAATACACCTTTGCTACCATCCAAAGTATTTACGCTAAGCCAGAATACTTTAAACACTTTAAGTTAGTGATTGTTGACGAATGCCACCTAGTTAATCCTAAAAACCTAGGAGGCATGTTTACCTCTTTTCTTGCCGCTATTGGGAATCCGAAAGTTATCGGATTTACAGCTACGCCCTATCGCATGGATTTAGCCTATCGCAAAACGGATTACGGGGGATTGATTGCTTATACAACGGTAAAACTTATCAACAGAACTAAGCATTTTTTCTGGAATCGTCTCGTATTCAACGTGAATAACCAAGAACTATTAACAGCAGGCTATCTTAGTCAGCTTGAATACTACGACAAGTCTCTACTTGAACATGAAGATATACCCATGAATAAGTCCCAGTCAGATTTTGATATGGAGGGTTATGAAAAGCTTTTGACCAACAAAGAAAAAGAAATACTGGAAGCAATTGAGTTTGGCAAAAAATCATCTAAGAGCGTTCTCGTTTTCTGTTCTTCTGTTAGTCAAGCGGAAAAATTGGCCAAAACCGTAGAATGGTCGGCGGCAGTTTCAGCAAAGACTCCAGCTAAGATACGCGATAACATCATCGAATCGTTTAAAAATGGTGGATTGCAGACGGTTTTCAATGTCGGTGTACTAACAACTGGCTTCGATCACCCTGGGCTTGATTGCATCGTTCTAGCGCGGCCAACGAGGTCTATAGGTCTCTACTATCAAATGTTAGGCCGTGGAGTGCGCCTAGCCCCAAATAAGACCTCATGTAAGGTAATAGACCTAACTTCAACAGTAAAAAACATAGGCAAGATCGAAACAATAAAGCTAGAGAAGGTGGAGGGCAAGTGGGAATTATTAAGTGAAGCAGGCAGTTGGCACAATAAAGAGTTATATTCGTTCATTGTTAAAAAGTAGTATGTCTCAAGAGAACTTGGGCTGGGTAAAATTATACCGACGGATAGAAGAGTGGGATGGATATTTTGTAGAGCCGTTTGACAGAACTCATGCTTGGATAGACTTATTCTTGTACGCGAATCACAAGGAATCTTCCTTCTTTGTAAGGGGCTTGGAAGTGAAGGTAAATAGGGGTCAAATTGCATGGTCTGAAGAGCGAATGGCCTCAAGATGGATGTGGTCGAGAAACAAAGTAAGACGCTTCTTAAAATGGCTAAAAACGAAACAACAGATTGAACAACAAAAAACGTGTAATATTACAGTAATTACGATACTTAACTACGACGAATTACAGTCAAACGATACAACAAACGATACAACAGAAAGACAACAAACGATACAACAGAAAGACACATACAAGAATGTTAAGAATGAAAAGAATGTAAAGAAAGATATATGCTCAACCTCTACCGAGGTTTCGGAGACGGTTAGATCTTTTGAAAGATTTTGGGATATCTACCCGAGGAAGGTTTCCAAGAAAAAAGCGGCCCAGGTTTGGGGCAGGTTATCTCTCAATGAGACGGAGGTTCAGAAAGTTATCGCTAGTGTTGCGTTCATGTCTTCCTCAGAGCAATGGAGAAAAGACGCTGGGGCTTTTATTCCTCATCCAGCCACCTACTTGAACCAAGAGCGTTGGAACGATGAGCGAGAAGTTAAAGTTGCGCCGTTAGAAGTTAAGAAAACTTTAGTACAGTTAAAACGAGAAGCGGCCCAAGCTTGTCATGTGTGCTTAGGTGTTGGGATGGTGGATATTGGCGATAACACCAGGGCGGTATGCGGCTGTCAGGATATAGCTGTGGTATAATTAAACCCTAAAGAGCTTTTGATTCTTTGAAATTGTTATGCCAAGGGGAGGAAAACGACCTGGGGCTGGTAAGCCACTAGGCACAAAAGACAAAACAACTATCAGGAAAGAAGCATTTCGCGCTCACTACGAAGCTAGGATGAAAGAGCGGTGGGATGAAATCTGTAATGCTACTATTGATCTTTGTCTTGGGCATTTGATAGCAGACCAAACCGATGAAAGCGGTAATAGAATGTACATGAAGAGCCCTAGCGCTGAAATGAATAGATACGTTGGAGATCAGATGATGGGTAAGGCGTTACAGAATATAGACGTAACGTCTAAAGGAAACGAGATAGGGGCGCTTAGCCATGAGGACAGAGCGAGAATAGATAAACTTTTCTCTAATGGAAAGATTAACTAAGGAACAATTCATCTTCCTCTTAGACGCAAAGCCCGAGGAACGGGTCTACGCCTGTGAAAACAACTTCCTGGCGTTCTTTTCGTACTACTTCTTTCATTACCTCAAAAGCCCATTTGCTCCGTTTCATTTGGACATGGCGGATGATCTTGTTGATTTAGTTTCAGGGAAGATAAAAGAGCTTGGGTGGTTCATGTTCCGTGAAAGCGCCAAGACTTCTTTGTCCAAGGGTTTTTTGGTCTGGTGTATCGTGTATAGAAAGTTTGAATACATAAACGTTGATTCACATGATAAGGCAAACAGTGGTCGTTTTTTGTTTGATGTTGTTCTTGAGCTACAGACCAATCAAAAGATTAGAAATGACTTCGGGGATCTTTTCAACGCTAAGCGATCAGATACAGAGAAGACTCAAAAGAGCGTGGCAGACTTTTTAACCACGAATGGCGTGCGTGTAGAGGCGCATAGCACTCAAGAGCCTGTCCGTGGACGTTTGCACGGCTCTACGCGTCCTCAATTGATCCTCATGGATGACTTTGAGGACTTAACAACGGTTAGAAGTCTCGCCGCTACAAGACAGGTCAAAGAGCATATAGCTGAGTTCAAAGGCGGTATTGATCAGGAGAAGGGGCGTATCTTGTATCTAGGCAACTATCTAAGCGAGGCGGGAACCGTTCAGGGGATCATGGATAGGGCCAAGGTTGACCCTACAATGCGCGTGAGAACGGTTTGGATCTTGGATGATGATGGTAACCCTTCTTGGCCTGAACGCCACACCTTGACCGATTTAGAGGCTCAAGAGAAAGGGCTGGTGTCTGTCGAGGAAATAAAGAGGCGCATGAGAACTGCAGACGGTGGAGACGCAGACTTCATGCGTGAAATGATGGGGAAGCCGTTTGACCCTAATTTGGCTAAGTTTAGGTTAGAAATGTTTCGCAGCGTTTCCAGGGAAGAAGTCGACAGAATGGACACAGCGGCCTATCTTCTTATCGACCCACCAGGGCAAGCGTATACAGCGGAAAGCATTAGGCAGGGAAAAGGAGATTTTATCGGGTATTCAATCGTCAAAGTTACGCCCACAGGCAAGTGGATGGTTGAGGCTTGGCGTGTTCGTCACACTCCTAGGGAGATGATTGATACAATGTTCTCTATCTGGTCTAGGGAAATGATCATCCAGATAGGGATGGAAGATACACAATTTTGGCAAGGTATTAAAACATTGATAGAAGATGAGGAAGTACGACGTGGCACTAGATTGAATATTAAAGAGCTAAAACACACGAGCAAAGCAAGCAAAAGTGATCGTATCTTGTCCTTGCATCCACGTTATGACGCTGGGTCTATATGGCACGTTCAAGGGAAATGCACTGATTTAGAAACTGAGCTTTTACGCTTTCCGATTAACGAGCATGATGATTGCGTTGATTCCCTTGCCAATGCTCCAGAGGTTGTTGAAAGGCCACGCGAAAAACAAGCGACCGTTAGCGCTAACCCTCAAACCGCAAGCGCGTACCGCTACGGATCGGCTAGAATGGCTGGGATAAGAAATGCAAGTAACTAAGAAAAATGATATAATAAAGTCCTGTATGATTGTTTACCCACCTGATAAACACAGGATAACCGTAAATCATGGGATGAAGGACGGAAAAGAAGTTGTCGCTTGTTCTTTTACGCATAACGGTGATCTTTACACTCAAACAACGGAAAAAGAGAACCTAGCCCAAGTCCTTGAAATAGGGAAAATGATCTTCTTTGAAGCGGCGAGTGGTAGGAAGCTGCAAGATATAAAAAATAAAGAAGCGTCAATGATCTATTTTGAAGAGCAAAAAACATTTTTTAATAATATTGAGATTGTTGAGCTATGAGTATTGTTGACGCGCAACTGTATCAAGCAGTTCAAAGAGCAGGGACAAAAGACGAAGACCCTAATATCAAGGTAGAGATGGCCACCTGGCAGCCTACCGATCTTGAACAAAAGGTACGCGCAGACATCCTGCGTGATTTTGCTTTGGGTTATCAGACGATGTATCGCCCACGCCAGGAGTTTAATGATTTGTCTGTTTTACAGCGCGATCAGGTAGATTCAATGGCTTTTAACACATATCAGCCTAACAATGGGGAGCCAGCCTCTGGTGACGTTGCTAACGCATGGCGTTCTAATGCTATTCGCCCCATTGAACGAAACAAAGCCCTTTCAATGGCTGGCCACGTGGCTAACCGCATTGGGTTCTTACAGTTGCAAGCGAATGATATTGAAACTAACCCAGATGATGATTCTGCTTTAGTTGTTAATTCTTTGATGGATTGGGTACGTTCAACCTATTTCCCAGAGGAGTTTTGGTTGCATTCAGTGTTGCAAACAGAGGTAAGCCCCGCGTGTATCGTTCACATGGAGTACAGAGAGGTCTATCGTGACGTTAAAACCACACGTAAGGCCGACGGTTCGTGGAACATGGTAAAGGTCTTAGACGATTCCCTATCTGGAGAGATTGGTACGATTGTCCCAACCGATCAGATTTACATTGATAACATTTTTGAAAAGGACATCCAAAAGCAACGGTTCCTTATTTGGCGTCGTGTTCAATCGCACGCGATTCTTGAAGCCAAATACAAAGGGAGAAAGAACTGGGAATATGTGCGTAAAGGAATGCAGCTCTTGTTTAATGACGCTAACCAAGGCTTTTATTTCGCCTATGACCCCGCTATGCGTGGAGAGTTGGGTGAGGAGATCCTATATTGGACAAAAGACAACGGAGGGTCATTTGTGACGGTTGTTAACGGTATTATTATCGGAGCAGCAGACGAGAAGAACCCCCGTGAAGATGGGTTATATCCTTTTGGTAAATGGTATTATTCTTGGATTCGTGACAACTTCTTTTACGGTAAGTCTCTGGTGTTCTCGGTCTCGCACGATGCGAACATTATTAACACGCTGTACCCAGTCCTCGTAGATGGCGCGATCCTAGATACGATCAAGCCAATGAAGTATGTAGGCAAAGACGTGATCGGTTCTGACGTTATCTTTCCTGGTGCCACGGTTGCAATGCGTGACCCAGAGTCGAAACTAGATCCACTTCTCCCACCGTTGCAAACAGGGAACCTGCTAAACGCCATGAGCAGTGTTGAACAATCTTTGTTAGAAACATCCAATTCCTCAATTACTGGCGGCAAACAAGCACAATCTACAGCTTATGAGATGTCATTACGTGAGCAGCAATTAGAAACAGACCTATCCCCGTATTTCTCAGAGCTTATCGGGGCAAGTGTGCAGATGACCAGATTGGTGCTTGGTGACATTCTCCAATATATGACCGTGGCAGACGTGGCTAGAATGCAAGGAACGCAAGATGGGTTGAAGTATAAAAACTTTCTTGTCGATCTTAAAACTGGAACGAGCAAAGCAAAACGTAGACGCATTACGTTTGGGATGTTGCCAGAAGGTTTAGAGGATAAAGCAAAGATGCTAGGAGCCTCACAGGATTTAGTGGAAGAACAAGGTGGGCAAAACCCTGATACGGAGCTAGTGAAAGTTGACCCTGTTCGTTTCCGCTCTCGCAAGTTCTCGATGGTGATGACCGACGAAGTATTGAAGCCTAAGAGCGAAGCTGTGAGATTCAAGCGCAATCTTGAGACGTTCGATTCGATTATCAAGGCAGAACAGGTAGCCCCAGGTCTAAACAACATGGAAGAAGCGGTTAAGAAGCTGCTTTACTCTACCAACCCAGTCACAGCTAGAGACCCTGATTCATTCATCGCTCCAAAGAATGTTGAAGGCGCGACCTCACCAGAAGCAATAATGGCCCGCCAAGGTCAAATAAAGCCCAACCAAGCTACTCAACAGGGCATCCCTCAGATGGGTATCCCGACTAGACTCTAAACTATGTTCAATGTCTTGATTACCCCACAAATCTGGTTACAGATTAACCACTTAACGCGTTTAGCGCTTAAAAAGCAGTTCGGCATTAAAGGAACATCTTCTCCCTCGTGTGTCACGGAACGAGGAGTTACAAGGATTGAAAGTGATGGGCATTCTGTGGAAGACCTAAAAGCTCTAAACGCAGTGTCGATGCAAGAATATCTAGGGTTTGAGAAGATTGACCCAGCCGCAGACATTCACGCGTTACTAGCGATGTGTGTAGAAAAGATAGAACGGGTGGGGGGGCAATTAGAACAGGCCAAGGTCGAGGATACCGCGGTTGACTTCTATGCCGATGAGCCGCTAGAAGATAAAAAGACGACTGAGGAGGTAAAGGATTTAGTAGAAGAGTTGAAGAAAAAGCCAGGACGTCCTAAGAAGATTAATTCCTAGTTCATTTTATGAAAACTTTTCAAATCAAAGCAGCTTTAGCATCTGGGTTAGCCCATCGTTTACGCACGCTTGACGCTCAGGTCGTCGTAGACACGGTCAAAGTCGACCCTATCCGCGCTGTAAAGACCAACCTAGGCATTGCGGATAAGATCGACTTAGCGAATTCAAACTTCATGGGAGCGGTTAGGGACACAGAAGGAAAGAAGCGTGTTATTTTTGATGAGTTACAAGCTAAGTTTAGAGCTGATTCAGCAAGCCTCCCCCCAGAAGAAGCGCAAAAGATGGGCCGTGACCTAACGGCTGAATTCAACAAGCAAGCGGCTGAGATTCAAAAGCTTTCCACGGCAAACCCAGAAGAAGTTGTGACGGTTTCTTTGTCTGATGAAGATTATGAAACGATCCTCATGCCTGTGTTCAAGAAGACCGTACAACTCTGGGATGTTAACGGGGACGGGAATGGTCAAAGCATGTTTATCGCGGTAGCAGACGCTTTAGAAACTGTCCTCGATTCCTAACTATGCTTCTTGAATGTCGTTTTTGCACGGCTCTCGAACACTTGCATGGCAGTGAACACGTTGTAGAGTATCGTGAAAAAGAGCTTTTTATTGGTGGTGTTAAGCCTACGAGCCAACAGCTCGAAGAATTGGCTAAGGAAGTCCAACTGCTTGAACAGACGGCGCTATGGAAGTTGCTAACAGCAACGGTGAAAGCTCAAGCAGTGCACATGGGCATCACTCTCTGTAAAGATTTTGACCAAGTAATGTTCGCAAAAGCAATGCTACATGTAGTAGGTATCCAAACCAGCCTTATCGAAAGTGTAAAAAAAGAGTATAATATACTTCGTGAGGCGAAAGATATGGCGTCACGCGTCGCCAAAGAGTAGTACGCGGTAAAGAAAAACTGCCACGCGCCAGTTCCTAAGCGCGGTTTTCATAAATATGGACACAACCTCCACAAAAGACTTAGAGGGTAAAAATACGCCTGGTACCTCAACGGGCAACGCGGGTAATGGTTCGGACACCGCGACCGAGTCGTCTGCTAAGATCGCTGAGCTAACTGCCAGACTCGAAAAAGAGACGAAAGAAAAAGAGATCTATCGCGCAGGTTTGCTTGCCGCGAAAGACTTAGGAAAGAAGCAAAAACGAATAACTCAAGAAGACTTAGCATCTCCTGAGAAATTAGAAGAAGTCATTGATGCGAAAATCGAGGAAAGAGACTTGGAAAAACGGGCTGCTCAAGAAGTCGAAGAAAAAGCTATTCAAGCTGATAAACTTCGTGCTGAAAATGAGGAATTGCGCCGCGCTTTAGAAGCTGGAAAATCCGCTGGGGGGTTCGGAGGAACCGCTAGTGTAGGCTCTGGTCATAACGAGCATTCAGAATCAAAGCCTCAGGGCTATTGGTCTGACGCGCAAAAAAGCGAATTACGTCAAATCTACAACTCGCGTAATATTTATACGCAAGATCAAATTGAAAGAATGATCACGAAAGCAGAAGAAATTGCACGCACTAAAACCGCGCAAGCTTCTCGCATGAATGACATGACGAAAACTCGCCAATACTAAGCCTAAAAATCAAGCTCTCACTAGATTTTCGCGCGTATTTATCCAAATAACGCGAATTTTTAGTTATGTCTACTGCTGCACGCAATGACATTCAATTATTGTCGAGCAAGAACGGTTTTGGCTACCCAGGTTCCAAACGTGTCAACGTAGCTGCTTCAGCTACTCTTATTTACCCTGGTGACCCAGTCACGGGCGCTCTTGGTGGTGCTGTCGGCACGTCCATGGCTACCAACAAGCCTGTAGTCGCTACGGATTACTTGCTAGGTGTCGCTTCCACTGTTTCAACCAACACGGCTTCCACCGCTGGTTATGTTGAAGTTGTGCCTATTGATTCCGGTGATGTTTGGTTGATCAGCCCTAATGACGCTACGGCGTTTGATACACAGGCCGAGTACGACGCCCTCGTCGGTGACCGCGTGCTTATCGACCTCACGGCAAGCAAGTACACGATTTTGGCTACTGATGGCGCTACCTATGGTTGTGTCATTCAGCCTCTTGATATCTCGAAATACCCAGGAAAAGTTGCATTTAGCTTCCGCTCCGGTGTTTCAACCTTGGCTTAATTCATCCATTAACTAACGAACACATAATATGTTCACAGAGGCAGACAACCTTGCTATTACTCGTACCGAGCTGGATAGCGTTTTCTTTCAAGAGTTTGAAACTGCTGGAGCAGGTGCCTGGGGTATCGCTACCGCAGAAAACGGTAAATTATTCCGTAAAGTTCCTACCACGCATTCCGCTTATATCCACCAGGTAAACATGGGAACGGGTAAGTGGAGCGCTATCGGTGAAACTGAAACCGTCCCATCTGACACGCCAAAAGCTGGATACAAGAACACTGTTCTCGTTTCCGATTTTGCTCAAAAGATCTTGATTTCCAAGAACTTGTTCGATGACAACATGCACGACGTCTGGGCTGAAGACGTGCGCCAATTCGCTCTCATGGCTCGCGTTACGCAAGACGACAACGCTTTTGGATTGCTTCGTGGTGCGTTCACGACGACCCTCACGCCTGATGGCGTCGCTCTTATCAGCGCAAGCCACGTAACGCTTAACGGCAGCACGGCAAGCAACTTGATCACGGGTGCCTTGACTGATTCCACCCTCAACTTGGCAATGGTTGCGTTGCGTGAACAGGTCAACCAGCGTGGCGTTATTCTTGGTTCGGAAGGTTGCTATCTTGTTGTAGCTCCTAAGAACTTTAAGAACGCTTGTCAGATCACGCAGTCCGTCCTTGTGTCGGATAGCGCAAACAATGCAGTCAACATCTACGTGTCCATCTTCGGTATTGAAGTAATGACCTCGCCTTACTTGGGCGCTGCCGCTGGTGGTTCTGACACAGCTTGGTTCTTACTCTCGAAGTTCCACGGCTTGAAGCGCGTTGTCCGCCAGGGCGTCCAGACGGCTCTTGTCTCATGGGAATACAGCGATAACCGCTCATACAAGTACCAGGGTAACTTCCGTGAAGCTTACTTTGCCGCGGATTGGGCAGGCATCGTGGGTGCTACGGGTGTCTAGTAATTAACGGATAAAGACGCCGACTGTTTAACACAGATCGGCGTCTAGTCCATTGTTAAAACTATGTCTCAAACTTCTGTCCCCGCTGGATCTACAGGCTTTACTGGTCTGTATATCAAACTTTCTGACGGCACGTTTCAAACCGTTTTTGATTCGACCGGAACCTATAACGGAGTAGCTTTGACCCGTTCGACGATGTCAACTCCAGCAGCTTCTAAATCGGTTCAGACGGATACGTTCACGAAGGCTACTACTGGCGCTTCTGACCAGTACGTCATTGTCCCAGAAGCTGGCACGCTTTCCTCCGTTGATTTCTCCGGCATCGACGCGTTGGCGGCTAGTGACTCGAACTACATTACTTTCACGATTACTAACTTGGGACAGGCTGGCGCTGGCACAACGGTGATGTTGGCAGCTACGGCTCCTAATACGACCAAGGCTACAGGCGGTTCCGCTATCGTAGCTAATGGCAAGTTCCCGCTTACCTTAAATGGTACGGCTTCTAACCTGATTGTCGCTCAAGGTGATCGTTTGAAGGTATCGGCAACCGCTACTGGCACTCTCGCTGGTACGGTTACTGGCTCGAAATTCATTCTTCGCTTCGCTGGAACCACCTAGTCTTCTTCCTTCATCCCTTTACGGGGGTGGAGATAAGAATATTAACCTATGTCCTATTCGATAACCGATCTTAAAAACTTAATCGCTAGAAAATTACACGGGACAACGGCTAATCAGCTGACAGATTTTTACGGTCTGTTATATGACACGGCGGTAAAGTGTCTTGATGATTGTGATTTTGAAGAAACGCGAAGGACTATTCAGCTCACTACACCTTTATACGGTCAAGCTTCCTTTGAAGCTTCCTGTCCTTCTGACTTGAAGGGTAATAGGTTGATTGATCTACGCCCACAAGCCAACCGAAGGCTCAATGACACACCCATTCAGCTTCTTTCTCAAGAGTTTGATCGTGTTAAAACGCAGATCACTCAAGGGTCTGCTATTGAGGTTAATTGGAACACGTACAACAAAACGCTACGTATTGCTATACCTGCGTTATCAAACATTCTTCTCAATGCGTGTGATTCCGTGACAGAGAATGGTACGTGGTCAACTGGTGGTGGAGCGTCGAATATCGAGACTGAACAGATTTACTATGTTCAGGGTTCTGGGTCTTTGAAGTATTCGCTGAGTGGTAGTGGGTATATCGAAAACTCAACAATGACAGCGCTTGATCTTACGAATTACCTAAGCCGTAGCGTTTTGTTCGCGTGGGTTTACAATCAATCCAACTTCCCAACAGCTTTAACCCTTAGCTGGGGCAGTGATTCGTCTAACTATTGGTCAAAGTCTGTCACGGCCCAATGGGACGGTACGGAGTTTGTCACGGGCTGGAACCTTTTAGGCTTTGATTGGCAAACAGCTACCACAACTGGCTCTCCTGATGTTACAGAGGTTGATTATCTCAAGTTCGCCACAACGATTACTGGGTCAGCTTCCCCCGTCTATTTCGATTCGGTTGTAGTTTCTTTGGGCTCTATCTACGAGATTGAGTACTACTCTAAATACATGTTTCGCAGCGCCTCGGGAGCTTTTAAGGAAAAAGTTACGGTAGATTCTGACCTTCTAAACCTTGATACAGATTCCTACGGGGTGTTCACGAATTGCTTAGCAGTTCTAGCGGCTCAACAGCAACAAGGCAAAGACTCATCGTTTGATTTAGCCTTTTTTCAAAAAGCCTACATGGATTCGGTCTTTTCCTACAACAGAAAATACCCATCGCAAACGCAGAAAGCGGTGGCATCTTACTACCCAGTCCGTCGTTCATCGTACGCTAATAAGTTTGGTGGTGTTACTTTAAGACCATAAGTATGGCAAAAGCCTCCGATCCTCTTGCTGGCAACCTTCGATCTGATTTTAACTTCGGGTATAGAAACCGTGAGGATATTTCGGTTATTAGCCCCACCATCATGGTAAAAGGGTCACAGAATGTCCTAACTAACACGTTCAAACGTATACGCAGCCGTCCTGGGTATGTATTAGATGGCCAAAGAAGCACGCCAAACTCCGGTGAGGGTATTTATGGATCTTTTGACTGGAACACGCATTACGGTACAGAGAGAAACACCCGTGCTGGCTTTAACTCAACGGGTTCTGATGGCAAGTTGCAGTTTCGCTATATTGCTTCGGCGGGTGATAAATACCTTACGAACACCTTTACAGAAGGTGAGGTTTATTGGATTGATTTGTATTCATCGGTTGGAGAAAAGTACTGGGCCTGTCGCTTTTGGGATTTTAATAACGAGTTGAAAGATTTGCAGCTATGGGTAGACGGGACGTCTAACATTTTCATGTGGTCTGGAGCGGTTTCTACGCTTGCCGAGACGTCTTATGCGGCGGGGAGTGTCTCTACTCTTAGCGGAACTCCTACCGCTGGCGGAACTGGGTATAACGTAGGCGATATTCTTACTATTACAACGGGTGGGACGGGTGCTACAGCGCGAGTAACCGCCACGGGAGCGCTCAATGCCGTCACTTCCGTTGTTTTGGTCACTCCAGGCTCTGGCTATACAACAGGCGCAGGAAAGGTGACTTCTGGCGGAGCTGGTACTGGTGCTACACTTAACATAACAGATATTGGGACGGGTTATATTCGTATCACTGACACGAACGGCGTTGGTATTGGTGGGCAAGGCTTCCTGGTCACTACCGCTTACACGAAGTCCGTAACCATAAATAACAATCCCTACACTTATTCTAGTTACATTGGGGCTTATTTTATTGGCTTAAACGGAGACCCTACAGGAGAAGCGTTGCAATCCGTTGTCTATCAAACACCCGTGGCATTAGCCAATGGCGGGCTAACAGGTATCCCCGCTACGTTTAAAAACTCCATCATCGAAAACCTTAACAATCAAATCTACGTTTCCGCGTCTGATAATAATTCGGTTTACGTTTCCAAGATAAACAACTTTAAAGATTATTCTTTTGCCACGCCGCGCGTCGTCGGTGAAGGCGCTATCTTAACTCTGGACGGAGTACCAACAAAACTACAGCCGCAGTCAGATTCCATGTTTATCAGCGCTGGGTTGAATTACTGGTATCAAACTAAGTTCACGCTTTCATCGGATAACGCCAAAGAAGCTTTAACGGTTGTGCCTATAAAAACAACGGCTAATCAAGCCTGTCAAGCGCCTGGTTTAGCGGTGAAGATCAAAAATCTGATCGCATTTGTATCGAATGAAGTACAGATTAATACGATGGGTTTATCTGAGAACTTTTTAACAGACCCTCAAATTAACGACGTGTCCGGTTCAATCGTTCATGACGTGCAAAACGCAGATTTTACGGATGGTCAGGTTCTGTACTTCCAAAAGTTTCTATTTGTTACCAAGCCAAAGGAAGGGATCATGTTGATCTATAACATGACGCAAGACACGAACGACGCCACGGTCGGGCCTACCAACACGCATTATTGGGAAGCGCCACAAATCCTTCCTTTTGCGCGGCTGTCTATCATTGGCGGAGAATTGTACGGCCACGCTTACACAGAATCGAACACGTTTAAGTTATTTACTGGGCTTTCTGATGACGGCAAATCCTATAATTGTTTGGCTTTATTCGCTTACGATAACCACGGAGACCGCACAGCGACTAAAGCGAGCAATGAGTTTTTTGTCGAAGGCTATAAAACTCAAGCTACAAAACTCACGGGGTATCTAAGAAGGGAGTTTAACGGCCCCGTGGCTTCGTGGTCATGGAGGATATTGCCTGAACGGAATATTATACCCCCTGTTGATGACACTTCTATAGGAAAAGCTTCAATAGGCGATGTCCCAATAGGCGGATCTGCGTACGAAAGCGATCCACTGGAAACACCGCCAAAGTTTCGACTTGTCCAAACATTCAATAAGACACCTTACTTCGAAGAACAGATAGGCTTCGGCTCAAATGAGATAGGGAGTTGGTGGGAGCTGGTATCGTTCTCCACCAATGCGACACTCACAACAGAAGGTCAGAGTTCTATCTACGATCCACCCCTTGCTTCTTAACCTAACATTATGGCCAACACTTTATACCCGCAGTTGTTATCCTTTAGCCTGTACAGTTCAGGCGCTTCCATAGGCGATACTTCACTCGTCCTCTCTACTTTTACGTCCATCGATGGTGATCAGCTGACGATGGCTAATTTTGGCGATAAAGGGTTCATGACGTTAGAAGCTGGGTCTACGAATGAAGAACAGATCTCCTTTACAGGCGTAGTGGCAAATGCTAACGGTACGACAACGCTGACTGGTGTTAAAAACGTGCTTTGTTTAAGCCCTTACACAGAAACGTCTGGCCTATTTAAGCAGCATTCAGGTGGCACTTCCGCCCGCGTCGCCATCACTTCAGGTCTTCTCAACCAATTCGCTAATAAAGGTAATGACGAAACGGTAACGGGTGAGTGGACATTCACGACAGCGGATCGTCCAGGTCTAAGCGTAGATACTGACACGGGTGTTAATGAAAAGCTGGTCACTTTTGGCCAACTCGCTCGAACATCGTTCGCTGGAACGGTTAACGCGTCTACAACCGTAAAAGGGATCGTGGAAATTGCTACTGGTGCAGAACTAGCGGCTGGGACAGGAACGGGTGGCACTGGGGCTGTCGTCGTTCCCGCTGGTTCAAGTTTTACAAATACGAGTGCTGGCGCTGGAGATGTGAATAAAGTCGCCGTTCTTGGCGCTGATGGTACCCTGGATCAGGGATTTCTTAATAGCGCCCGTACGATTGGAGCGGTTTACAGTTTTACGGCTGACAATCTTCAAATTACATCAGACGCAGATTCTGCTAATGACGGGGTCAGAAAGAGCTATCTCGACTCTCGTTTATTGGGATCAAATTATGGAGATGGTTCCGACGGGGCGTTTGCTCAAACTTCTGGCGCAACGTCGCTTAACACCGTAGGGAAAAATATCTATCAATATACTTCGTTTTCTTTGACTGGAACTGCGAGCTTAACAACGGGAAGCAATCTAGATAATTTGCCGCTATTTGTTTTAGTGCAAGGCAACCTAACAATTACGTCGTCTACCGTGCCAGCAGTCACAAGAGCTGGTAACGGCTCCCCTGGAGGAGCTGGAGGAGCTGGAGGTGGATCAGGCACAAACCCTGGCGCACCTGGCACGGCACCAGATTTTTCCCCAACAGCTATGAAAGCCACTGCCCCAGGCGCTGGCGCTGGAGGTGTGTTCTCCGTTATTGGAAGAAGCGGTGGAGGCGGCGGTGGTGGGGCTGGTTTAGGTAATGCTGGGGCAGCTGGATCAAATGGCGGTGGGACACCTACAGCGGGAGGAGCAGCGTCAGGTAAAGAGAGCTATTCTTCTGGTATGGATATTAGCCGCTTACTAAGCCTCTCTCATATCGGAGGAGGTGGCGCTGGTGGCGGCGGTGGATCTTCCAACGGAGGCGTCGGCGGCACTGGTGGTACTGGTGGAACGGGGGGAGGTTGCATTATTTTTATAGTTGGTGGGAATATAAACATTACATCAACTTTTTCAGTGGTTGGTTCAGCGGGCGCAGTTGGAGCTGCTGGTGGCGCTGGTGGTGGCGGGAGCGCGGGTGGCGGTGGCGGCGGCGGTGGCGGTGGCGGTATGGTAGCAATTTTCTATGCTGGCTCGGTAACTGCTAACACAGCGACGTTTACCGTAACAGGTGGTTCTGGCGGTGGCGGCGGTGCTGGAAATGGAACAGGAGAAACTGGGGGGGCTGGCGGTTCCGGTGGTGATGGAGAAAGTATCGTTCGCAAGATTTCTTCTACTATTGGAATCTAATTTATGGCCGTTCTTCCCGTAACACCTGCTCCTAACATGTCTTCGCAGAACATGACACCTGTAGCTGCGAACACAAACATGACGCCAAGACCAGCTACCGCCCAAACGGTAGCCGCTCCTGTTTCTCCCACGCCTAGACCTCCAGCTTCCGCGCCCGCTGTCGTTACCTCAAGACCTGCGGCTGAAGCTTTTAACACACAAGCAGCGGCAGTTAACCAAAGATCTGCGGCGGTAAACGCTCAAGGGCTTACAGCCCAGCAAATGGGGCAATTCGCTGGGATGACAGGGTCTAACCCAGGCGGGACACCCTCTTCAAACACAGGAGGAGTGACATCAAATTCACTAGCAGCACCTTCTGGCGCAAGGCTTGGCGCTGACGGTACGCTCGTTTCTAACGACGGGGGGAATTCTTGGGTAAGGAACCCAGCGCTTTCTCCTTCTTCGGGTTCTACCTCTTCATCTCCGACAACGCCTACCACGTCTAGTAGGCCAACATCCCCTAGCGGTTCTTCTGGCGTGACCTCTAACATGGTGCCTTTGAACGCTGCGGGGACTGGTTTAGCTGAGGGATGGGTTCAAACTGGGAGAGATGCGGCTGGCAATGCTTTGTTTTCAAAAACATCTCCCGCTCCAACACCTGCCGCTCCTGCTACGCAAACTCCAGAAGATAAAGCCATTGCCTCGTTAAACGCTTCTAACGCAAAGCTACAAACGGCCCAGGACGAATACAACACTAAGATGAACCAAATACTCAACGGGACTTATCCGTTGAATGACGCGCAAAAAGCGCAGCTAAACAACATTGGTCAACGATTTGAGGGCTTAATAGCCATGCAGAAAGAAGCGAACGCTGCTTATGAGCAGGGTGTTCGTGTATCTGGCATTGCCGCTGGTAGGAGCATGTACGCCCCTGAGATTGAATTAGGGAACATTAAAGGTGCTATTGATCAGGGCATTGCAAAGATTGGCGAGATTGATATGCAGATGCAAACGACATTGCTTGCTGCTAAACAAGCTATCCAGGATGACAATGTAAAACTGTTAGACAAGACCTATCAGAACTTAATGAAGTTTGAAGAACAAAAACAAAAAAGCATTGGCGATCTGTACAATCTCACAACTAAATCTATTACAGACGCTCGTCAACGATTCAAAGATGAACAGGCAGAGATTGATTCGATGGCAGAACTCGCTAAACCGCCTGAAAGCATTGATCAGTCCCTGTTTTCTAAGATGGACGCACAGCGTGAAAAGCTTGGGCTAGCCACCTATAACGGGTACACAAAGGATTTGTACACGTTGCAGTATCAAACGGCCGCAGATAAAAAGAAACAAACCGACGCAGCAGCAGAAATGAAACGCGCGACGGATCTTTTTACGATTCTTGATAAGACTGGAGGTTCAGGAACGGTAACAGTTGGCGATCACACATACACGTATCAAGGAAGAAACGCCGCTAATTTTGCGAGTGGTACCGAGATGGATAAAAGTGGCAGACTGATGGGTTGGGAACGCAACCTAACAACAGGTACAATCAGAAACTTTGATCTTGGTATTACGAAACCAGAAGAAGGTTGGGCCACCCAAAAGATGAACGACGGTACTTTCTGGGCTGTTAACGCTAAAACTGGTGAATCCAAGCCTATTTTTGCGTCTGATGGCAGAAAAGCCTGGGATGAGGGCGTATTTGCTACAGGCAAAGTCGGCCCAGCGCTTCCTGGAAGTAAAAACGCTGGTCAATGCGGTGCAATGAATAACTACTTCTACGGGAAAGCTGTCGTTGGTGATTCTTTACAGTCAAAACTAGACCCATTGCGCCCGTTTGCGGTTAAAAACCAGGACGATGTTCGAGCTGGGATGTCTTTTGTGCAGGACATTGGCTCTAATGGTCATATTGGGTTTGTCGAGAGCAAAGGTATCGACCCGACCAATGGCAGGGCATATATCACAACCTTTGAAACCAATTACGGTTTAGATGGAAGAATTGGCCACGGCCGTAAGATATACCTTGATGATCCAACACTTAAGATGATTTCAGATTATCCAGCGCCCAACTTACCAAAAGTAGGCCCAGGCGCTACGCCTCAAGTGCTGCGTGATTCCCCAGAAGAAGATAAGCCTCTTTCCGCTTCTGAAATTAAGTCCTACCGAGACATGGGATACGACGTTACCCCTGGCATGACTTTGGCAGATGTTAAACAACAGAAGCCAGCACAGGATGTAACCGAGACCTCTTTTGAGGACTTCCGTAAAGGGCTAGAACAGGCTTCTGGCATGTCTTTACCTCTCTCAACGGTACAGGCTGCCTATAAGCAAGAAGTAGAGAGCCTTAAGCCAATTAAACAAGCTATCGGAGTGATCGCTGCTACAGCTCCTTCCGTAGCCGCTGGCAAGCAAATGGTTTCTTCTGTTACCGAGGCTTTAGAACGTGGCGATACGGAAGGTGTTAAACAACTCTTAAAAGCATCCGCAATCACATCACTCCCAACGGCTGAACAGACAAAAGTCCGTGGGCGCGAGGTTGGCATTCAGACCCTGGATAATATTGAGAAGCTTTTGAATGATTACAAGGCTGCTGGTGGAGAGACGGGTATCGTGTCAGGAACGGAAGCGGAAATGCTTGAAAAAATCGGCCGTATTAAAGACCCGCAGAAAAAAGCTATCGCTACACAAATCAGAAGCGCGCTGATTGATTATCGCAGCGCTGTTTCTGGTGCAGCGTTTACCGAGTCTGAAATGCAAGAGTATAAGGGCTTATTCCCAAGTGTTAGCAGTTCTTACGATCTAAACCTTGCAAAAATTGATGGCTTGAGAAAAGCCTGGAGACAAGGAAATGATGCTACGTTTAGAACGATCATGACACCTAGCCTTTACGACTCTATCTACAAATAATTATGCCTATTGATTACAGCAGGATCACTAAAAAGCTGAGAGAAGGCCAATACTCTGGCTCTCCTTCGTTTGCTCAAACTGTTAAGCAGGATGAGATCCAAGACGAACCAGCGAACATGGACACCTCGTCTGGGGGTATCTTTTCTTCAGCCGCAAAAGCGCAAGAACCAGAATCTTTAAGCGGTAGTATTGTTAAGGGGGTGGCTGGTTTTGCTGGCGACGTGGCTAGAGGGATTGTAAAGCCAATAGGGCAAACACTTGTGCAAATGCCAAGGGCCCTTGTCGCTGGTGCCGCAGGTCTTCTAGGGGATGAAGAAACTCAAAGAGATTTTTCTAAACCTGTAAACGTGCCTTTTTTGGGAGAAGTGAAAGGCTTATCCGCCAACCCATACGACGTAGATAGATACGGCACGGCTTCCGCAGAGCAAATGGCTGGTCAAGCTCTTGAAATTGGTTCTTCATTAGTCGGCGGAGAAGCTGCTAGTAGCGCCTTAAAATCAGGCGCTAAGGTAGGTATAAAGCAATTAGCCAAACAAGGCGCTAAAGAAGGCGCTAAAGAAGGCTTAAAAGCTGGGGTGTTGGCTGGCGCTGGCGGGGCCATGCAAGAGGATAAAGGTGTTTATGATGTAGCTGGTTCTGCTGTTTTAGGTGGTGCTTTTGGGAGTGCTTTGGGTGCTGGTTTAGGCGCTTCTTCCCCATATATTTCTAAAGCTTTGGATAAATTACGTTCTAGCAAAGGCGGATCACTTGCTGCTGCGGCAGATGACGCGGTAGAAGCTGCTAAACGTAAAGAAGCAGGTATCACAGAGGCGACGCATTGGACTAAGCAAGTGCCAGAAGACCCTAAGCCGTTTGAAGGTCTATTGCATGATATAGATGACGATCTATTTCCTCCTAAAGCCCCCGATTCTGTACCGATGGAAGAAAGCCTGAGAAAGCGTGCATTAAAAAACGGCATTAAAGATGGGCGCGTAAATACAATCGCGGAAATGTCCCAAGCAGAACGCACAGACGCGCTCAAAGCTTTAGATATGGCTGATTACAAGGAAATGCATGAATTAGCCCCGCATCCTAACCTTGTGGCAGCAAAACCAATCATGGATCAAGTCAGTCATTTGCAAAAGGTGAAAAGTGAAGCTGGAGCTGCTTTAGATGGACTGGTCGCATCCATGCCTAAAGAGCCGCTGTCCCTTAATGAACCTACGCAAGCTATAAGAAGCTGGCTTGATGATAACGGCGTTCAAATCTTGTTTGATCAGAAAGGCAACCCTGTCTTGGATTTTGAAAGCTCGTTGTTCAAAGGCGGTTCTTCCGCTGGGGATCGCAAGATTATTCAAGAAGTGTTTGATGAATTACACCCGCCAAAAGCCAAGGGTCGAATTATCTTTAGAACACCCGAGGAGATTCGCATGATGCGCCAACGGTTGTTCAAACTCGCCCAAGATAACAAAAAATCGGCTCAACCGTTCTCTGACACGCTTTCCCCGTTAATTGACAACGTGAGAGAGTCGTTGAATGAACCTTTAGCTGTTCTTAGCCCTAAATACGCTGAAATGAATAAGCGCTATGCATTGGCTAAAGACGGTCTAACTAAGTTCATGAAATATCTAGGTAAAGACTTCTACGGTAAAGAAGATGAAGTTATTTCTGGCAGAGTCGCTGAGCTTTTGCCTCGTTTAATCTCAAACACAGGCGAAAAACCTGGCGTGATTCTTCGTGATCTGGCTGATTCAGCCTTAAAGACAGGAATGCCAAAAGAAGCTATCCGCGATCCTAGACGCATGATTCTGTTTACGGATGGATTAGATGATCTCTATGACTTGGTGAGACCAAGATCCTTTAAAGGGGAAGTTAAAAGAGCTGGGGAAGATTTAATAGAGGGAGGACAGGCTGCTTATGACGTTGTAACAGGTCATCCAGTGCGGGGCGGACTAGGAATCATGAACATGCTTAAGGGCGACTTACGCAAAAAACAAAGACAATTACTTCGTGAGATGCTTGAAAGCACGAGCCCGTTAAAATAAGAAAGCATCCTCAATCAGGTAGAAAACATGGCAGAAAGCGCTACGCGATCAATCCCAAAAGCTGAGGCGGGCGCTTCATCCGCCTTAACAAGTGAAGCAACCAAGGCACCTGCTGGGTTCTTGTATCACGGTACCGCCAAAGGCAATAATTTTAGAGAGTTTGATCTTGGTTTGGCTAATTCAGGCAACCAAGGAAAAGCTATCTATCTGACCGATTCTCCTGACATAGCTAATTATCATAGTTATCACGCTGAAATGAGCGCGATAGATAAAAAAACAGGCAAAAGCCCGCGCATGGCAGATTCAAAAGGATCAACTTTGCAAATTAGTATTGATCCTAATGCAAAGATAAAAACATTAGACCATACACCCTCACCGCAAGAAGTAGAAAATATAAAAAAAGAAGGATTTGATGGTATTAAGTTTGCAGATGATGTTGTTCGTGAAGATTGGAACACCAAAATCATGGGGCCTTATCCAAAGAGTAAAGTGCATAATACCACCTTGATCTTTGACCCTAAAAAAGTACAAAGCATAAGCCCGTACGAGGCTTTAGCAGAAAAAACAGCGGACTAATCCCAGTTATTGTAAAGATACGCAACGCAAGCAATCAGCGCGCCTGCGATAGCGCTCCCAATAGCGAAGCCAACAAATAGCTGTATTCCAAGTAAAATCATATAAGTTCATGTTAGGCACAAGCGATTGTTTAAGTCAACCCCGTACAAAGAGTGCGGGGTTTGTGCTATAATATCCGCAAGATTTCTTTTCCTCCGGAGAACTCTATTTATTCGCTTTGTGCTTTCTTACGATAGCAGGGGAACTCTGTTTGCTATCGTCATGGAAGTAGAAACTACAATTTATGAACATTCTTCGGGGACAAGAACAGGTTAGCCAAAAACGTGCTTTACCTGTTAA
>CAZMXB010000064.1:21076-21704 GCA_964569855.1 uncultured Rhodoferax sp. | reverse complement strand
GGCAGCGACCCTTAAGGACCTGGACGTGCAAAAGGGCGACCGTGTGCTGATCTACATGCCCATGATTGCCGAGGCTGCCTTTGCCATGCTGGCCTGCGCGCGCATTGGTGCCATTCACACCGTCGTATTTGGTGGATTTGCAGCCGGCGCGTTGGCTTCCCGTATTGAAGATGCCAGTCCGAAGGTCATCGTCAGTTCGGACGGCGGTTCCCGCGGCGGCAAGGTTGTCGAATACAAGCCCTTGTTGGACGACGCGATTGCCCAATCCAGCCACAAACCCAGCGCAGTGCTGTTGGCCGACCGCAAACTGGCTGCTATGAATATAGTAGCGGGACGTGACCATTTCTGGGGGGCTCTGCGGGAAAAACACATAGATGCCGTGGTTCCCTGCGAGTGGCTGGACTCCACCCACCCCAGCTACACGCTGTACACCAGTGGCACGACCGGAAAACCCAAAGGCGTGCAGCGCGACACCGGCGGTTACGCCGTGGCACTGGCCGCGTCAATGAAGCATATTTACTGTGGCAATGCCGGTGAAACCTATTTCTCCACCAGCGATATTGGTTGGGTGGTGGGCCATAGCTACATTATTTATGGCCCGCTGATCGCCGGCATGGCGACCATCATG
>CAZMXB010000064.1:13237-21066 GCA_964569855.1 uncultured Rhodoferax sp. | reverse complement strand
ACGAAGGCTTGCCGATCCGACCGGACGGCGGCATCTGGTGGAGTCTGGTCGAGAAGTACAAGGTTACGGTCATGTTCAGCGCTCCCACTGCGGTGCGTGTTCTCAAAAAACAGGACCCGGCCCTGCTGTCCAAATACGACCTCTCCAGCCTGCGCGCCTTGTTCCTGGCGGGCGAGCCGCTGGACGAGCCGACCGCACAATGGATCAACGAAGGGCTCGATAAACCCATCATCGACAACTATTGGCAGACCGAAACCGGCTGGCCGATCCTTGGCATCGCCAATGGCGTGGAAAAAAAGACCAGCCGATTTGGCAGCCCCGGTGTGGCGATGTATGGCTACAACGTCAAACTCATTGACGAAAGCACTGGCGAAGAGTTGACCGGTGCCGACCAAAAGGGCGTGGTTGCCATCGAAGGCCCGCTGCCACCCGGTTGCATGCAGACCATCTGGCGCGACGACGCACGCTTCGTTAAAACCTACTGGCAGAGCATTCCCGGCAAACTGATTTACAGCACTTTTGATTGGGGCGTGCGTGACAAGGACGGCTACTTTTTCATCCTGGGCCGCACCGATGATGTGATCAACGTGGCCGGCCACCGCCTGGGCACCCGGGAGATTGAGGAAAGTATCTCCAGCCACCCCAACATCTCGGAAGTGGCCGTGGTAGGGATTGCCGATGCACTGAAGGGCCAGGTGGCGGTGGCATTTGCCGTGGTCAAGGACGCCAGTGGCTTGGTGGATGCTGCGGCCCATGCCAAGCTGGAAGCCGAGGTCATGAAAGTGGTGGACAACACCATTGGAGCCGTCGGTCGTCCGGCCCGCGTGCGTTTTGTGACGGTGTTGCCCAAGACCCGCAGTGGCAAGCTGCTGCGCCGTGCCATCCAGGCGGTGTGCGAAGGCCGCGATGTGGGTGATCTGACGACGATGGACGACCCCGCGGCTCTGCAGCAGATCCGAGACTTGTTGGCGTAAGCCGGCTGGGTGCGGGGGATTAGTTCTCGCCCTGGTAAAAGCAACGGGCGCAGACCTGCTGGTAGCGGTTGTTGCCACCAATCTCCACCTGCTCGCCAGCGTGAACCCGTCGGCCACTGTCGTCCATACGAATGTTCATGGTGGCCTTGCGGCCACAGGCGCAGATCGTCTTGATTTCCTCGATATCGTCGGCCAGCGTCAGCAACTGGGCTGACCCTGGGAAGGCGTTGCCTTGGAAGTCAGACCGCAAACCAAAACAAATGACCGGAAGGTTGCAGACATTGGCCAAGCGGTGCAATTGGCGCGCCTGATCGCTGGACAGGAATTGCGCCTCATCAATCAATACACAGGCCAGGCCGGCTTCGGCGCTGAGCATGGCAAAAAAGTCGGTAGTCGCGTCAAAAACACTGGCCTGGCGTTGCAGCCCCAAGCGGGAGGCGATGCAACCCGCACCGCTACGGTCGTCAATGGCCGCAGTGAACAGCAGGACGCGTTGGCGTTGTTCCTCGTAGTTGTAGGCAATCTGCAGCAAGGCGGTGGATTTACCGGCGTTCATGGCCGAGTATCTGAAAAAAAGTTTGGCCATATCATCGGAAAGGGACGGGGGAACGGGTCAGCTCCGGGCTGTGCAGCAGCAGGATCCAACGTAGACCATGCAGGAAGTTCAACTGAAGTGCTCCTGTTTATGTAGCGCCTTGCGCTTTATTCTCGAGGGCTAGAGGCCTTTTTTTCGTTTGACCTTGGTGGGTGTGGCGTCAACTGCAGTATCGCGTGGTATCCGTGTAAAGCCCGCTTTTGCAAGATCGTCAGACGGAGATATATCGGCCTCCACCACCAGATCCCGTTCAAACAGTTCAACTGCGTTCTTTGCAACTTGCAACGTGTCAAAGTACGCATACGTGCCGACCCCGACCGCGCCCAAAAGGGGCACAAAGCGGGAGGCTCCTTTGCTCAATACCGCTTTGGAAACCTGAACGCCGACATGCTTGGCGACATTTTGCATAACTTTTAAAGATGCTTCCCGCACAACCACCCGCTCACCCACGCGTACCACCACGTCGCGAAACAACTGGGCCGAAACATGTTTAAACAGGCAGTACACCATTTGCTCCCGGCCCAGCGTCCTGGTCTTGCCGTAAACCGCTGCAATGTCGGACACCATTTGTGCCTGCAGTTTCCAGATGCCGACCAGTTCCGGGACCACGGTCAGCCAGCCCAATATCCCGGGCGGCAGTGCCATGGATCCCGACACCACACTGGCGGTGCGTGCCGCCGTTCTGGCGATCGCGTGGGCGCGTTTGGCCGGGTGTGCCAGTGCTGCCTCCGCACTATCGGGCACATGCAGGACGATATCCATGACCGCATCGGTCAAGGCCTTTTCATTGGGAGCGCGTGCCATGGCCGAATCTCTGAGGCTGACGAAAAGAATTCATGGAGTGGTTGTAGTCAGGCGATGTCGACGACATGGAATCCGAAATGTCCGGCCCGTCGGTCTGAAAAATAGCGCTCCAGCGTCTCCTTCACGGTTCGAAAGGCGATTTCATCCCAGGGAATTTCATGTTCGGCAAATAACCGGGCCTCGATGGTTTCAAAACCTGGACAAAACTGGTCACTGAGCAGGCGCGCCCGGTAGAACAGATGCACTTGCCCGACCCGCGCGACATTGAGCAGGCTGAACAGCTCCTGCATTTCGATTTGTGCGCCGGCCTCTTCATCCGTTTCGCGCGCTGCCCCCTCGGCGGTCGTCTCGCCGAGCTCCATGAACCCGGCCGGCAAAGTCCATTTGCCCCAGCGTGGCTCAATATTGCGCTTGCACAGCAGAATCTGGTCGCCCCAATACGGCACGGTGCCCACAACATTGAGCGGATTTTCGTAGTGCACGGTATGGCAGGCCGTACAAATGGCGCGTTCCTTGGTGTCACCATCGTCTGGCAGGCGGTAAACCACGACCGTGCCGCACTGTTTGCAATGTTTGATGGGGTTGCGAAACATGGTAGCCATGTTAGCGCGGGCGCACGGCCAGGCTCTGGGTGGCCCGACCGATCAAGCCCTGCACGTCATACAGGGCCGACTCGGCCATCCCGCAGCCGTTGGAGCCCAGGTGGGTGCGGGCATCCAGGCAGATCCATTCGCCCACCGGTTGGCGCAGCAGGTTGATGGTCAAGTCAGAGTTGACGAAGCTGTAAGCCTGGTAGTCCAGGATGGCGCTGATGCCGTTGCCCGAATCGGCCGCTACGGCCACGCGCTGGTAGGCGCTGGGTGTCTCACCGGCCACCAGGGGGTGGTTCAGACGAAACCAGATCGCACAAGGGCCACCAAACATGGTGCCACGTGCGGCACGGGTTTCCACCAGATCCGAATAACCCACATGTCGCCCGGCGAACGGGAATCTAACCACCGGAGACGTGTCTACCGCGCCAGGCGCCAGGCTGAGGGGATGTCCCGGCAGGCCGTCGGGCAATGCAAATGGGTTTTCCCGCTGTACCAGCGCAGTGAAGACGCCGACTTCCTTGCCGTTGGCCAGCAGGCGGGCGGAGAAATGGCCGGCATTGCGTCCCACGTACATGGTGGCAACGTCCACTGACAGATCGCTGATTGGTACCGGGCGCAACAGGTTGGCAGTCAGACGTGCAAGATGGGTCAGGCCATGTCCTTGCGCGGCTGCTTCAAAGGCACGACACACCAGGGCAATGGGCGGACCGGCATGCTGGTGGTCGGGGTGCCAGGGGCCGCGCGTCAAGGCACTGGACTGGAAGCTTCCATCGACCCGGGCGGTATAGGCGCAGTGGGGGTGGGCGGCGTTAGGGCTGGTCATCACTTGAGTTCAAACTACTCCACCCGGATGTGCAGGGATTGCAAGCCGTCGATGTCTGCTACGAGTGTGTCGCCACGCACCACGGCCGCCACACCCTCGGGTGTGCCGGTGAAAATGAGGTCGCCGGGCTGCAGGGTCCAGGCCATCGACAGCTGCTCTATGGTCTCGGCAACATTCCAGATCAGCTTGTTGATGGTGCTGCGCTGGCGGTCTTCGCCATTGACTCTCAGGTGTATCGCCGCGTCGGTTATGCCGGGTACCTGCTCGGCCGGGGTAATGGCGCCTATGGGTGCTGAATGGTCAAAACCTTTTCCAATGCACCACGGGCGACCCTGTTTTTTCATGTCGTTTTGCAGGTCGCGCCGTGTCATGTCCAGGCCCACGGCATAACCGAAGATGTGGGCGGCGGCGTCAGCCGCGCGGATGTTGGAGCCACCGACACCGATGGCCACCACCAGTTCCACTTCGTGGTGCAAATTGGTGGTCAGCGATGGGTAGGGCATTACCGCGGTCAGGCCGGGCGCGGCAACCAACACGGCATCCGCCGGTTTCATGAAGAAAAAAGGTGCCTCGCGCCCGCTGTGGCCCATTTCCTGGGCATGCTCAACATAGTTGCGGCCCACGCAATAAATGCGGTGCACCGCAAAGCCGCTGGTCGAACCGACAACGGGCACGGAAACCGGAGGAGGGGGGGGGAATACGTACGACATGGGATTTGTGGGACGAGGAAGAAAAGAAATCAGTTCAGGCGGATTTGGTCACCAGATCAAAGTGCTCAACGACCGGGGGTGCCGCAAAAAACGGCCCGACGATGGCACGCCATTGCGTGAAAGCGTCCGATTGCCGGAATCCGACCGTGTGGTCTTCCAGCGTGTCCCAGAAGATCTGCAGGATGTAACGCTCGGGGCTCTCCAGGCCCCGGTTTACCTTGTAGCCCTGAAAGCCCTTGGCGCTGCCAATGACGGTGGAGAGACCGCGCTGAATGGCTTCTTCAAAGGCTGCGCTTTGACCTGGCTGGATACGGATGTCGGCAAGTTCGAGGATCATGGTGCTTGGTTCGGTTAGGGTAGTGTCCGGTGCAGAGTGTCAATGGTAACGGTCTTGGTTTATCCTTGTTGGCATGACGTCACCCATTGCATCGGACACCGACTGGCTGCAGCCGGACTGGCCCGCACCAGCAAATGTCGGCGCGCTGTGCACCTCACGCAACGGGGGGCATTCAGTACCGCCTTACAACAGTTTTAATCTTGGTTCACATGTCGGTGATAAAGCAGTTGATGTGCTGCGGAATCGGAGGCAGTTGCAGGAAAGCCTGTCGCCTGTGCGCCCGATGTATCTCAACCAGGTGCATGGCACGGAAATCGTCGAATTGGTCCAGGATTCCCAAGTCGACCTGGCGGCCGATGGGGCCTGCACGCGCGAGCGCGGTGTAGCGTGCAGCATCCTGGTGGCGGATTGCCTGCCGGTCCTCGTTTGTGACACGCGTGGCACGATGGTGGGTGCTGCGCATGCGGGGTGGCGTGGCCTGGCCGGTACCGGGGGCTGGGGTGTTTTAGAGAAAATGTTTCAGCGATTTGTGCCGTTAGCCCTCGAAAAACCTGATGATTCAGCTATTGAAATAATAGCATGGCTTGGTCCTTGCATTGGACCTCGTGCATTTGAGGTCGGACCGGATGTGAGGCAGGCATTTGTTGGTGATTGCCCGGATGCAGGCCAGCACTTTCTGCCTCAAAGCAACGGAAAGTACCAGGCAAACCTGCAGGCACTGGCGCGCCAGAGGCTGGCTGCACTTGGGGTGACCCGGGTTTTTGGCAACGACGGGTCGGACAGGTGGTGTACCGTGAGCAATCCGTCACAGTTTTTTTCCCACCGGCGTGACCGGGTCAGTGGGCGGCAACTGGCCTGCATCTGGTTGCAATGAGGCCAGTTGTGCTTGCAGCTCAGCAGCCTCTCGGGCCCGAATCGCCCGTTTGCGACCTGGTGCCGCCATGAAATACAGAATCAGCCCCACTGGTACCACTCCATACAACACAAAGGTGATCAATGCACCGAGCAGCGAACCATTGGTATTGGTGGCCTCAGCAACACTCATCATGACAACGACGTACAACCAGGCGATGGGAACAAGGTACATAAAATGAGGCTTCCAATAATTATCGGTTGTCAGGGTTTCGTAGGGCGCAGCGGAGATACTACGTTGATCAGGCCAACACAATAGAGGTGACAGTGTGACGCAAAACGCCCCCGAATTCTGGACACAAGCAGCCCAGCAATTTCAAGAATCCCTGGCCGAGAGTTGGACGAAGGCCATGCAATCCTTCCAGAGCATGGATTTGGGTGCGGCGTTGCCGGGCGCAGGCGGCAAGGCCCCGGAAATTCACTTTGCGCCCGAGAAGTTGCAGGCCCTGCAGCAGCAATACCTGCAAGACGCCATGGGCATGTTTAGCCAGGGCTTTGCATCGCCACCGGTTACCACCGACAAGCGTTTCTCCGGCGAGGCTTGGGGTAGCAACCCGATTGCCGCGTATTCGGCGGCGGTCTACTTGCTCAATGCCAGAACCATGCTGGGCCTGGCCGAGGCGGTAGAGACTGATGCCAAGACGCGCAATCGCATTCGCTTCGCGATCGAGCAGTGGATGGCTGCTGCCGCACCCAGTAATTTTCTGGCATTCAATGCCGAGGCGCAGAAAAAAGCCATCGAGACCAAGGGTGAAAGTATTGCCAAAGGCATGCAAAATCTGGTGCACGATTTGCGTCAGGGCCATGTATCGATGACAGACGAGAGTCTCTTCGAAGTGGGCAAAAACGTTGCGACCACAGAAGGTGCAGTCGTTTTCGAGAACGCGTTTTTTCAGCTGATCGAATACAAACCCTTGACCGCCAAGGTCTATGAAAAACCGTTTTTAATGGTTCCGCCCTGCATCAACAAGTTTTACATTCTGGATCTGCAGCCCGAGAATTCATTGGTGCGTTACGCGGTGGAGCAAGGGCATCGCACCTTCGTTGTGAGCTGGCGCAACCCCGATGTTTCCATGGCAAAAGCCACCTGGGACGACTACATTGAACAGGCCGTTATCAAGGCCATCACGGTAACCCAGGAGATCACCGGCTCGCCCAGTATCAACGCTCTGGGTTTCTGTGTGGGTGGAACCATGTTGGGAACTGCTCTGGCCGTGCTGGCCGCACGCGGCGAGAAACCTGTGGCGAGCGCCACCTTCCTGACCAGCCTGCTGGACTTCACAGACACCGGTATTCTGGATGTGTTCATTGACGACGCCTTTGTTCAATACCGCGAGAAGGAAATGGGCAAGGGCGGCTTGATGAAGGGCCAGGACCTGGCATCCACGTTCAGCTTTTTGCGCCCCAACGACCTGGTCTGGAACTATGTGGTGGGCAACTACCTCAAGGGTGAGACACCACCACCGTTTGACCTGCTGTACTGGAATTCCGACAGCACCAATCTGCCCGGCCCGTATTACGCCTGGTACCTGCGTAACACCTACCTGGAGAACAACCTGGTCAAACCGGGCAAAGCCTCCACCTGTGGCGTAAAGATTGACCTGAATACGGTGGATATGCCGGTCTACATCTACGGCTCTCGTGAGGACCACATCGTCCCCATCGGTGGCGCCTATGCGTCCACGCAAGTGCTGCCGGGCAAGAAACGCTTTGTGATGGGCGCCTCCGGCCACATCGCGGGCGTGATCAACCCGCCGGCCAAGGGCAAGCGCAGCCACTGGATTCGCGCCGACGGCAAGTTGCCCAAAACGCAAACCGCCTGGCTGGAAGGCGCTACCGAGCACCCGGGCAGCTGGTGGACTGATTGGGCCAACTGGCTCAAGAGTCACGCGGGCAAGCAAATAGCGTCGCCCAAGAGCTATGGCAAGGGCAAGTACAAGGCCATACAGCCGGCACCAGGTAGTTACGTCAAGGCCAAGGCCTGATCAATTTTATTCACTGAAGGAACACAAGAAAATGGAAGACATCGTTATCGTTTCGGCCGCCCGCACCGCTGTGGGCAAATTTGGTGGATCACTGGC
>CAZMXB010000064.1:12739-13227 GCA_964569855.1 uncultured Rhodoferax sp. | reverse complement strand
ACGGCGGCATCGGAATCAATACTAAACCTTAAGAACTGGTCGGCCAACGACTTGCTGGCCGTGTTGGTTGATGCAGAAGAATCAGATTTGATTATACCCGAAGGGCTGTGGGCAAATTTGGTGGATCACTGGCCAAGACGCCTGCACCAGAATTGGGTGCCGCCGTGATCAAGGCATTGCTGGCGCGTACCGGCCTGGCTGTGGATCAGATCAATGAAGTGATTTTGGGCCAGGTTCTGGCCGCAGGTTCAGGGCAAAACCCGGCCCGCCAGTCCGTCATCAAGAGCGGCCTGGCCAAGGAGACGCCAGGCCTGACGATCAATGCCGTTTGCGGCTCCGGCTTGAAAGCCGTGATGCTGGCAGCGCAGGCCGTAGCCTATGGCGACAGCGAGATCGTCATTGCGGGTGGACAGGAAAATATGAGCGCCGCGCCCCATGTCCTGCTGGGTAGCCGGGACGGCCAGCGCATGGGCGACTGGAAAATGATC
>CAZMXB010000064.1:12289-12729 GCA_964569855.1 uncultured Rhodoferax sp. | reverse complement strand
GGGCATTACCGCCGAGAACGTGGCCAAGGCTTACGGCATCACCCGTGAAGCACAGGACGCTCTTGCGCTGGCCAGCCAGCAAAAGGCTGCGGCTGCGCAGGACGCCGGCAAGTTTGTCGATGAGATCGTGCCCTTCAGCATTGCCCAGAAGAAGGGGGACCCGATTGTGTTTGCGGCCGACGAGTTCATCAATCGCACGTCCAATGCCGAAGCCCTGGCAGGTCTGCGCCCGGCGTTTGACAAGGCAGGTGGTGTGACAGCCGGCAATGCGTCCGGCATCAATGACGGCGCAGCCGCGGTGATGGTGATGACGGCCAAGAAGGCCGCAGCTCTGGGACTGACCCCCATGGGCCGGATTGCCAGCTTTGCCACCAGCGGTTTGGACCCGGCACTGATGGGCATGGGCCCGGTGTCCGCATCCCGCAAGGCGCTGGAGCGCG
>CAZMXB010000064.1:0-12279 GCA_964569855.1 uncultured Rhodoferax sp. | reverse complement strand
TTTGCCGCACAGGCCTGTGCCGTCAACAACGAAATGGGTTGGGATACCAGCAAGGTCAATGTCAACGGTGGTGCGATTGCCATCGGGCACCCGATTGGCGCTTCCGGCTGCCGTATTCTGGTTACGCTGCTGCACGAAATGCAGCGCCGCAACGCCAAGAAGGGAATTGCCAGCCTGTGTATCGGCGGCGGCATGGGCGTCGCCCTCACAATCGAACGTTAGTTTTTTGGGGTCATACCGTTTTGCGCAGCAAATGTGCTTTGACCCCAACTAAGACTAAAGCCTTGTGGGTCAGACCACTTTGCGCAACAAATGTGCTCTGACCCCAACTAATTAGAATGGCTGCCAGCCCTCATAAATAAAGAACTGGCAGCTCCTTTTTTTGTAGCATGTTAAACCAACGAGGAGAGAAGATGAGTCAAAAAGTAGCATATGTGACGGGCGGCATGGGTGGCATTGGAACCGCAATTTGCCAACGCTTGTGCAAAGAGGGCTTCAAGGTGATTGCAGGTTGCGGTCCGACCCGCGATCACGCCAAATGGATCGCCGAGCAGGCGGCATTGGGCTTCACCTTTCATGCCTCGGTTGGCAACGTCGGCGACTGGGATTCCACGGTAGAAGCCTTCTCCAAGGCCAAAGCTGAGCACGGCAGTATTGATGTGCTGATCAATAACGCTGGCATCACCAAGGACCGCATGTTCCTGAAAATGACGCGTGAAGACTGGGATGCGGTGATCGAAACCAACCTCAACAGCATGTTCAACGTCACCAAGCAAGTCGTCGGCGACATGGTTGAAAAGGGCTGGGGCCGCATTATCAACATCTCCAGCGTCAATGGCGTGAAAGGCCAGGCCGGGCAAACCAACTACTCCGCTGCCAAGGCGGGTATGCATGGTTTTTCCATGGCACTGGCGCAGGAGATGGCCAGCAAGGGCGTCACCGTTAACACCGTCAGCCCGGGTTACATCGGTACAGACATGGTCAAGGCCATTCGTCAGGACGTGTTGCATTCGATCATCGCGACCGTACCCGTAAAGCGCTTGGGCGAACCGAGTGAAATTGCCTCGATCATCGCCTGGCTGGCGTCGGAGGAGGGTGGTTACGCCACAGGCGCCGAGTTCTCCGTGAACGGCGGCCTGCACATGGGCTGATGATTGTTCAGGCTGCAAACCATTCACCCATAGAAAAACCCGCTTCGGCGGGTTTTTCTATGGGTGAAACCGCAGGGGCGCAGGTGTCAACCCTGCATTCCCTTCCATAACATGTAGGCGGCCAAAACATAAAGAATCAAGGCAAACACCCTTTTTAGTTTGGCCACTGGTAGCCGGTGCGCCATCTTTGCACCCCATGGCGCCGTCAACACACTGCAGCAGGCAATCACACCCAAAGCGGGCAGCCAAACATAGCCCAACGAATGGGGTGGCAATCCCGGTAAAGACGCACCGCTGACCACATAACCCACGGTATTTGCCAGTGCAATCGGAAAACCCAGAGCCGCACTCGTGGCCACAGCGTTGATGATGGAAATGTTGTGCGCCACCATAAAGGGTACGCTGATAAACCCTCCGCCCGCCCCGACCAGACCTGACAGAAACCCGATCAAACTGCCCGCCGCAACCTGGCCAGCCTTGCCCGGCATCTGGCGACTGGGTTTGGGTTTCTTGTCCAGAAACATCTGTGTGGCCGAAAAACCGACAAACAGTGCAAAGAAGATGGCCAGGGCCGTACCTTTGAGCAATGCAAAGACCCCGGCGCTGGCGATGGCACCGCCGAGCACAATGCCGGGCGCCAGCCCTTTGACGATGTCCCAGCGCACGGCACCACGCTTGTGGTGGGCATGCACGCTGGAGATGGAAGTGAACATGATGGTGGCCATGGAGGTTGCAATCGCCATCTTGACCGCCAGATCCGCACCAATGCCGGTCGCCGACAGGATGATGGTCATGAACGGCCCGATCAGCATGCCCCCGCCAATGCCCAGCAGGCCCGCCAAAAAACCGGTAGCCAGACCCAAAACGGCCAATTCAACGATCAGAAGGGGGTCCAGCATTGCAGTGGGAAGGTGAGAGGAGAGGGTGTCTGCAGAAACCACCGGACCGGCATCCTGAACCGGGGTTCAGGTGGGCGAGGTCAGCGCAAGCTTTGGGTTCATCTAACGCGAGATGATCACGCTGGCATGGCAATGTTCCAAGCCCGGGCTCTATGAGCATTGGTTCAAGGAAATATAAAGCCCGGCGGCACTGCAGACAAAAAGGATTGTAGATCCACTCCAGAAACGGGACCTAATAAAGGGGCGAGAGTGAAATGGACGCGCGTACGGCTACAACAACCGACCGTCTTCACCAAGTGCTTCATCCAGACGCTCCAGCAGTGAGACCAGCAGCACGTTGGAGTCGGGCGATACACCGGCAGCTACGGCGTGGGTTGCCAGCGGAGGCGCACTGGCTGCAGCCGCAGCACGCTCGGGCACGTCGAATGCAAGATTCAGGGCGGCCAGTACAGCAATGCGGTCACGCGCGCGCACCTTGCCGGCGTCGCGTATCTTGCACATCGCAGTGTCCACACGCTCCACGGCTTCGAGCAAACGGGCGTCACCACCCTCGGGGCAGCCGAGCAGATAGGTTTGTCCCATGATTTGGACTTCAAGCTGTTTCATGATGGGTCTTTTTGTACTGCAGGCGCTTCGGGCAGTCGGTCCAGCAAGGCGTCTACCCGGGCACGCGCAGCACCGAGGCGGGACTTGAGTGTGTCCCGTTCCTGCGTCAGTGCATCCACCTGTTTGGTCAACAATGCATTGGTTCGCTGCAGTTCCGCGTAACGCACCAACAAGCGCTCTACACGCTCGGAAATTTGGTCGATCTGGTTCTGGTTCGCCATAGGCTGACCATTGTAGGGTTTGCCACGCTTAACTGACGTAAAATTCGCCTGTTGGTTCTCGCGGCGTGGTTCACACGCAGCAGTTCAACGGGAAGCAGGAGGGAGCGCCACTCACGGCAAACCTAACCTGCGCTGCCCCCGCAACGGTAAGTGGACGAGTCCCCAAGGCCTCCGCTCCCATCAACAGCCACTGGACGTCTTGAACACGCGTCTGGGAAGGCGATGGGAGTTGCTCCACCAGCCCGGATACCGGCCAACACGGTGGTTGCACGCTGGTCGGGCAACCGTTACGCCCATGTGCTGTCGGGGAAGACGGCGAGGGTACATTTGTTGATGGTTCCCCTTCATGAAAAACTGCACTAACCGTGCGCGCTTTGCCACGCTGTCTCTGGCGTTGGGCACAGCGCTGTCCGCCCAGGCCCAATTGCAACTCAAGGAGCAGGTGGTGACGGCCTCCCGCGTCGCCACCCCGGTGACCGATGTCCTTGCCGATGTGTCCGTCATTGACCGGGCGACGCTCGATCTGGCTGGCCAGTCCTCCATTCGGGACGTGTTGGCCCAACAGGCTGGCGTGCAAATCGTATCCAGCGGCAGCTACCGCTCCAACACGGCCATTTTTCTACGTGGCGCGGTGACGTCGCAAACCCTGGTGCTGGTGGACGGCGTGCGCGTCGGCTCCGCCACCTCGGGCGGTGCTGCGATGGACAACTTGCCGTTGGAGCGGATCGAACGCATCGAAATCCTGCGGGGTGCGGCCTCGGCGCTGTATGGCCCCGACGCGGTGGGCGGCGTGATCCAGATCTTCACCCGAGCGCCCAGCCAGGCGCTGGAGATGGGTGCCAGTGTGGGTGTTGGTACCGATGGCCAGCAGCAGGCCAGTGCGCATGTCAGCGGCAGCAGTGGCGCAATCGGCTATAGCCTGGGCGTCTCGCGTGAGAAGGCATCAGGCATCACGGCTGTGGCTAACCCGGCCTCGGGCAGCTTCAACGCCGACGCGGATGGTTTCGATGCCGCCAGCGCTGACTTCCGTCTGTCGGCCCAGATCAACCGCGCCCATGCCCTGCGTGTGAGTCTGTTGCGCAGCGATACCGAATACCAGCTGGATTCCACGCCTTTTCCCAATCCGCTGGGCCTGAACCGCCTGACGTCCGACGCACATGGCAAGACCGGCCTGGGTCATGCCACACTTCAATGGGATGCACAGTGGCTGCCGCAGTGGCACTCCGCGTTCATAGCTGGAACCAGCAACGAACAATCCCTGGGCGACTACTACCGTATCAGCGACGGTGCCGCCGGTGGCTCAACCCAGTTCAACACCAACCGCCGCCAGGCCACGTTGCAGAACGACATCACGCTGGGCAAGGATGTGCTGTCCGTGGTGTTGGAAAACCGCAACGAAACGGTGGACAGCAACACGGCCTACACCGTGACCAGCCGTGACGTGCGCAGTGCACTGGCGTCCTATGCCTTTAACCGCGCTGCGTGGAATGCGCTGGTGGTGGCGCGCAATGACGACAACTCGCAATTCGGCAACTTCAACAACTGGTCGCTGTCCGGCGGGTACCGCCTCACCGGCGACTTGCGCGCCGTTGCCAGCCTGGGCACAAGCTTCCAGGCGCCGACCTTCAACCAGTTGTACTACCCAGGGTTTGGCAACCCGACCCTGCAGCCGCAGCGCAACCGCGCAACGGAACTGGGCCTGAAGTACCACACCGGCAACATGGCCTTGGGCGCTGTGGCCTACCACAACGACATCCAGGGCTTCATTGTGCCGACCACCAATGTGCAAAGTTCGCTGGCAGTGCTGCGCGGCATCACGCTGACGGCGGATATGCACACCGGCGACACCAGCTACAGCCTGTCCTACGACTACGCCGATCCACGCTCGTATTCCACGACCGCCTCGCAGAACGATCTGCGCCTGGTGCGCGTGGCGCGCAACCTGCTCAATGCGCGCATCAGCCAGCGCTTGGGCGCTGTCAGCATGTTTGGCGAGTTGCGCCTTTCTGGCGACCGCGAGGACAACAACCTGTCCTTCAGCGGCCGCGACCTGCTGCCGGGATACACGCTGCTCAGCTTGGGCGCGAACTGGCAGATGCAGAAGAATGTGTCGCTGCTGGCGCGAGTCAACAACCTGACGGATGCGCAGTACCAGCTTGCCAATGGTTTTTCCACCCCCGGACGCAACCTGTTTGTGTCCATGAACTGGGCGATGTAAATGGCCAAACCCGACGGCCCGCAGCGCATCGTCTGCCTGACAGAAGAGACCACCGAGTGGCTCTACCTGCTCGGGCAGTCCGAGCGCATCGTGGGCATTTCTGGCTACACCGTGCGTCCGGCACGGGCACGCACCGAGAAGCCGCGCGTTAGTGCCTACCTGAGCGCCAAGATCGACAAGATCCTTGCGCTTCAGCCCGACTGCGTGTTCGGTTTTTCTGATTTGCAGGCCGATATTGCCGCCGAACTGATCCGCAAGGGCGTGCAAGTCACTGTGTTCAACCAACGCAGCGTGGACGAGATTTTCTCCATGCTGTTCCAGGTGGCGGCTATTGTGGGGCAGGGCGAACGCGCAGCCGAACTGATGGGAGCCATGCAATTGCGCCTGCAAGCCATTCAGTTGGAAGCTGTCAGTCTGCCCCGCAGGCCGCGCGTGTATTTTGAAGAGTGGGACGAACCCCACATCAGCGCCATCCGCTGGGTCTCCGAGCTGATGGGCATAGCCGGTGGCGACGATTGCTTCCTGGAGCTGGCCCGCCAGCCCATGGGCAAGGACCGCATCATTGCGCATGGTGACGAGATTGCGCGACGCAACCCCGACATCATCATTGGCTCCTGGTGCGGCAAGAAGTTTCGCCCCGAGAAAGTGGCGGCACGTGCCGGCTGGCAGCATGTCAACGCCGTGAAGAACGGCCAGATATTCGAGATCAAATCCTGCGACATTCTGCAGCCGGGCCCCGCCGCGCTGACCGATGGGGTGGAGCAGTTGCATCGCATCATCATGCGTTGGAGCGGGAGCAACCATGATTAGCAGGGATCTGCCATGCGTACCAACCTGTTAAAAGTCCCGCGCAAGCTGATGACCCTATTGGCGGTACTTGCGTCGACGTTGATGCCGGTGATGGCTGCCCACGCAACGCAGGTCACGGATGACCGCGGCGTCACCGTCACACTGGCGCAATCGCCCCAGCGCATCGTCAGCCTGTTGCCCTCACTGACCGAAATGGTGTGCGCGCTGGACCAGTGCCAACGCCTGGTCGGTGTGGACCGCTATTCCAACTTTCCGGGCAGCGTGCGCGCATTGCCCCAGGTTGGGGGAGGTTTGGACCCCAGCATCGAGGCCGTGGTGGCGCTCCGCCCAGACGTTGTGTTGATGGCGACTAGTGCGCGAGCCAGCGAGCGGCTGCAGGCGCTGGGTGTCAAGGTCGTGGCCCTGGAGCCCAAGACCCACGCTGACGTGCGCCGCGTGCTGGAAAAAGTCGGTGCGCTGTTGGGGGTGGACGATGCACAGCGCGTTTGGCGGGTGATTGATGCGGGCGTATCTGCGGCAGCGCAGTCCTTACCTCCGGCCGTGCTCCAGACCCGCGTCTATTTCGAGGCGAGCAGTGGTCCTTACGCGGCTGGCGAGTCGTCCTTTATTGGCGAGACTCTGACCCGTCTGGGCGTGAGAAATATCGTGCCCGCCAGCCTCGGACCGTTTCCCAAATTGAACCCCGAGTTTGTGGTGCGGGCCAATCCGGACCTGATCATGGTCGGCGACTACAACTACATTGGCATGGAGCAGCGCCCGGGTTGGAGCAACATGCGGGCGCTGCGCGAGCAGCGCATTTGCCGCTTCACGCCGGAGCAAGCCGACATGCTGGTGCGAGCCGGGCCGCGCATGGCAGATGGCGCGCGGTTGATGGCGCACTGCATTGCCGACAAGCTGGCGGGCCGCTCACCATGATGAACCAGCGCGCCAGCGCCATTGCACTCGTGCTGCTGCTGATTGGCGCAATGCTTGCGCTTGTTGGTGTGGGCGTGGGGAGCACCGGATTCCAGAGCGTGTTGCACGCCCTGGATGACCCGGTGGCGCTGCAAATCTTGTGGGACATCCGACTGCCCCGCACGCTGGGTGCCTGGGTGGCCGGCGCACTGCTGGGCCTGGCCGGTGCTGTGGCGCAGGGGCTGTTTCGCAACCCGCTGGCTGACCCCTATCTGCTGGGTAGTGCCTCCGGCGCCTCGCTGGGCGTGGCGTTGAGTCTGGTGCTGTTTGGAGTGTCGCCGTTTGCCACACAGTGGCTCATGCGCCTGGGTCTGACGGCCGGCGCATTTGCCGGCGCCGTGGCCGGGGTCCTGCTGACGCTGGCGCTGGCCCGCGGTGTGCAGCACACGCTGCGCCTGCTGCTGGCCGGTGTCATCGTCGGCGTGGTGCTGGGGGCGACCAAGGAACTCATCATGCTGGCGCGGCCCGACTTTTTGCAGTCCATGCAATCCTTCATGCTGGGTAGCACCGGATATGTGGGCTGGAGCGCCTGCAGCATCATGGTGGGCACCTGGCTTCTGTGTATGGCCGTGGCCTGGGCCTTGAGCCCGGTGCTGGACGGAATGGCGCTGGGCGAGGCCACCGCCGCCAGCCTGGGTCTGCCGCTGGCGCGCCTGCGCCGTGGCCTGGTGGCCGTGTTGGCGCTGGCCACCGGCACCGCCGTGGCGCAGACCGGCCTGGTCGCCTTTGTCGGCCTGGCCGCGCCGCACCTGGTGCGCTCGGTGGTCAAGACCAGCCATGGCCGTCTGATCCTGCTATCCAGCCTGATGGGCGGCGCCCTGTTGATGGCCGCCGACATCCTGGCGCGTTGGGTGATTGCGCCGCAGGAGTTGCCCGTGGGCGTGCTGACCGCGGTGCTGGGCGGCGGCTACCTGCTGTGGCTGATGCACCGGCGCGTCACGGCCAATGGTTTGCTATGAATTCAGTAGCGATTCATGCCCATTCCGTGAGGGCTAGCCTTGGAAATACCGAGGTATTGCATGGCGTAGACCTGTCCCTGGCGCAGGGACGTTGGACCAGCATCGTCGGCCCCAACGGCGCCGGCAAATCCACACTGCTCAAGGTGCTGGCCGGACTCATACCCCACAGCGGCACTGTCACATTGCTGGGCCAGCCGCTGGCGTCGCTACCGGGCCGCACACGTGCCCAGCAACTGGCCTGGCTGGGCCAAAACGAATCCAGCGCCGACGACCTGACCGTGTTCGACGTCGCCATGCTGGGGCGCTTGCCGCACCAGCCCTGGTTGTCGTCCCCCAGCGCCGCTGATCATGCGGCAGTGGAACTGGCCTTGCGCGCCACCCAAGCCTGGAACTGGCGTGCCCGCGCGTTAGGACGGCTCTCCGGCGGCGAGCGCCAGCGCGTGCTGCTGGCCCGCGCGCTGGCGGTGCAGGCCCAGGTACTGCTGATGGACGAGCCGCTGGCCAACCTGGACCCGCCGCACCAGGCCGACTGGCTGGGCATTGTGCGGGAGCTGGTGGTGCAGGGCGTGACCGTTGTCAGCGTGCTGCACGAAGTATCCATGGCCCTGCATGCCGACGCCGTGGTCGTCATGGCCGAAGGGCGCGTGCTGCACCACGGCGCCGCCCACCACCCGGACACCCATGCCGCCGTCGAAGCCGTGTTTGGTGGCCGACTGGCAATCCATTCCGTAGCCGACCAGTGGGTGGTGTTGCCGTGTCCAGCTATCAAGGCACACGACCTACCCTGAAAAGCAGTGCTCGCCCTCGTGTTTCCTGCGTCAGCGGCTCTCCTATTTGTAGCATTTTGGAGTCGGAACTGGGTAGGGTCTGCGGTCGGCGAAAATAGCCCCTTGCTCACGTCTTTCCTACAACCATCCAAGCGAATCCACGCATGACCTACAGCGTCAAGGAAATTTTCTACACCCTGCAAGGCGAAGGCCACCACGCCGGGCGCCCAGCGGTGTTCTGCCGCTTTGCCGGTTGCAACTTGTGGAGCGGCGTGGAAGAGGGGCGCGCCAGCGCGGTCTGTCAGTTCTGCGATACCGATTTTGTGGGTACTGATGGCGAGGGTGGCGGCAAATTCACCGATGCCCAAAGCCTGGCCGCACGCATCAATGCCCTGTGGCCGGCCGCTTACCCCTATCACAAATACGTGGTCTGTACCGGGGGTGAGCCGCTGCTTCAACTCGACGCTCCAATCATTGCGGCCCTGCATGCGGTGGGCTTTGAGATCGCCATCGAAACCAATGGCACGCTGCCCGTGCCCCACGGCGTGGACTGGGTCTGCGTCAGCCCCAAGATGGGCTCCACGCTGGTGGCGCGCCGGGGCAATGAAATCAAGGTCGTCATCCCCCAGGCCGGCCAGCCGCTGGAGGAATACGCTACGCTGCCCTTTGAGCACCACTTTTTGCAGGCCATGGACGGCCCGCTGCAAGCAACCAACCAACGCCTGGCGATTGACTATTGCAAGGCGCATCCGCAGTGGAAGCTGAGCCTGCAGTCCCACAAACTTCTTCAAATCCCCTAAGCCTGAAGGCAGGACACCCCATGCTCACCATCACCCGCAAACTGGAATTCGATGCCGGCCACCGCATTCCCGACCACAGCAGCCAGTGCCGCAACCTGCACGGCCATCGTTACACGCTGCTCGTCACGCTCACGGGCGACGTGGTGCAGAAGGACGGCGAGTCCGACAACGGCATGATCATGGACTTTGGCGACATCAAGGCCCTGGCCAACGAACACCTGGTCAACCTTTGGGACCACGCCTTCATCGTGTACGAAAAAGACACGGCCGTGCGTACTTTCCTGGACAGCATGCCCAACCACAAGACCGTGGTGATCGACCGCGTGCCCACCGTAGAAAACATGGCCCAAACCGCATTCGACATCCTGAAGGACGTCTACCAAGACCGCTTCGGCCGTCACCTGTCGCTGACCAAGGTCACTCTGTATGAGACGCCCAATTGCTGGGCGGAGATTGATGCGTAACTTCTGCTTTGTCAGCGCTTCGCACAGCGAATGATCCTCAACTACACGTCATTCGAAGCATTGCGATGCTGGCATCCTGCTGTTCAAGGAAAATAATGGCTGTAGCTCTCGGGGAATATGTACAAGGCGCTCGCATTTTGATAGCGACTATCGCCAAGGTTTGCCCGTGACAGCGCGTTGTGTCATGGTGTTGGGCACTACCAGCGGCGCAGGAAAAAGCTGGCTTACCACGGCCCTATGCCGCTACTACGCGCGCCAGGGCCTCAAGGTGGCCCCGTTCAAGGCGCAGAACATGAGCAATAACGCCAGGGTGGTTGCATCCAGCAGCGGCCACGGCGAGATCGGTTCTGCCCAATACTTTCAGGCACTGGCAGCCAACGCGATTCCCGACGTACGCATGAATCCGTTGCTGCTCAAGCCCGAGGACGACACCCACAGTCAGGTGATTTTGATGGGTCATGTGAGCGCCGAGCTAACTGATTTGCCATGGCGGGGCCGTAGCATAAAAGTCTGGCCGCAAATTGCCTCGGCCCTGGATGCTTTGCGGGCTGAAAACGATGTGGTTGTGATTGAAGGCGCAGGCTCGCCGGCCGAGATCAATCTGTCAAGCAGCGATATTGTCAATATGCGGGTGGCCCGACATTGCAATGCGGCCTGTCTGTTGGTAACAGACATTGACCGCGGTGGTGCCTTTGCCCATCTGTATGGCACCTGGGCCTTGCTCCCAGAGGACGAGCGGGCATTGATCAGGGGCTTTGTGCTCAATAGGTTTCGGGGCGATGCCGCGTTATTGACGCCTGCGCCGCAGATGTTGCAGGACCTGACCGGCATTCCCACCGTCGCGACGCTGCCGATGTGGTGGTACCACGGCTTGCCCGAAGAAGATGGTGTGTTCGATGAGCGCAGCGTGGCCAAGGGCGCAGTCAACACGACGGTGGCCGTAATTGTCTACCCGCGCATCAGCAATCTGGATGAATTCCAGCCACTGAAAAATATCCCTGGTTTGCGGCTGCAGTGGGTGCGCAGTCCATCCGAGTTGATGGGGCTCCAGCCTTCGGACTGGATCATCCTGCCCGGCTCCAAACACACCAGTGGTGATCTGGCCTGGTTGCGCGCGCAGGGGCTGGACGCTGCGGTAGCGCGGCATGCAGGGCAGGGTGGGGCAGTGTTGGGTGTATGTGGTGGATTGCAGATGCTGGGGGAAGCGCTGATCGATCCGCATGGGATCGATGGCAATGCGCCGGGGCTGGGGCTGTTGCCGCTGGTTACGGTGTTTGCACAGGACAAGACGGTAAGGCATACAAAGACCTGTTTCGTTGAAGGTTGGCGCACGCCCGCCCGTGGGGCCCCAGCCGGTGGCCTCATCGTGCCAAATGCGCACAAATCGACTCCCGGCTTGAGGCCCACGGGCTCCGGCCCTGGCATATACAGCACGGTTATGACTTCTGACACCTCCAGCGCGTCGCCTGGAGTGGGGGCAGGGGCCGATTTGCGCGCATTTGGCACCATGACGCCCGTGCCCCCACTCCAGGGGGCGTGCGGGTCAGAAAGTACAGTCACCCCCTGGCCGGCCTTGGCGGGGGTCACGGTGTCGGGTTACGAAATCCACCATGGCCAAACGGCGCAGCATCCGGCGATGGCGACCAAGGGCGACGTGGCGCTCGCAGTTCTGCCCGATGGTCTGGGCTGGAGCAATGGTGCTGGCAATGTGCTGGGCCTGTATCTGCATGGACTGTTCGAAGACCCTGCGGTTCTGCACGCCCTGTTTGGCGCCCGTGCGCCGACACTGGACTCCGTTTTTGAGGGGTTGGCCGACTTCATTTCCCAACACTTTGAGACTGGTGTCCTGGCCTCACTGATTGCGTCAACGAACCCGCACTCGCCCGTGCTTCACAGAACCAGTTGAACAGCAAAACCAAGCCGTCCCCTGCCGGTGGCACCGCACTGTGTTTTCTCGCTATTGGAGGCGCAGTGCTGAAGGCTGTAAGCTCCCCGATAGTAAAACGATGGCACAATCGCGTCCGTAACTAGGCCCTTCCCCCGCCACAGTCGCATCCGCCAAACGGTTCAGCCGTGCCGCGGAAGGTTAATCAAAAACAGCTTTAACCAGCTAATGTTTCCTGAAGGGAAACGGAGGTCAGCGGAATATGAGTGAAACTACGTCGCAAAAGACGAGCCCAGCGTCGGTCTACCAGGCCTACTCCAGCAATACGTACCTTTTCGGGGGCAACGCGCCCTACGTCGAGGAGATGTACGAAAACTATCTGGCCAACCCCACCAGCGTGACCGCCACCTGGCGCGAGTACTTTGACGCCCTGCAAAATGTCCCGGCAGGCGATGGCAGTGATGCGCGCGACGTGCCCCATTTGCCCGTGATCAACGCCTTTGCCGAGCGTGCAAAACAGGGCGGCACCCGCGTGGTGCTGGCGA
>CAZMXB010000063.1:7769-21860 GCA_964569855.1 uncultured Rhodoferax sp. | reverse complement strand
ATGGTTACGGCGTCGGGCGCATCAAAGGTCGTATTGTGCCGTTCGGTCAGCGGTCCGCCGCCCGGCTCTACCGCACCGGTTTCATCGTAGCCCACGGCCTTGAATTTCCAAACCTCGCCAATGCGCTTGAGGTTACCCACATGGCTACCATCTGCCATGTGCACGCTGTGCACGTTGGTGTTGACTGGTTTGAGAGTGAGTGCATTCACAAATGATTCTTTTGGGGCAAACGGGGAGCTACAACTGCGTGAGGACCGAAGCTATTGTGCATCCCCAGACATAGAGCACAATGGTTCGATGACTTTGACGCGCTCTCGATTGATTTGGCTGGCTGTTTGTGTGCTTGTAGTGGTGGTCTTGCTGTGGAGTGTGCTGCGCGGAAAAGCGGTGGACGTGGTGCTGGTTAGTCAGGGCCCGATGGTGCAATCGGTTGTGACGGCGGGACGCATTGTCACCGTGGCGCGCAACGACATTGCAAGTCAAACTTCAGCCCGCATTGAATCCATTTTGGTCCGAGAGGGCGACAAAGTCCAAGCGGGACAGGTGCTGGTTCAACTGCGTGATGACGAAGCCGTGGCCAACCTCGCGCAGGCCAGCGCGGCCGTGGCCGAGGCTCGCGCCCGCATCCGCCAGCTTGCCACGGTGCAAGAACCCGTCAGCGCCCAGCAACTCAAACAGGCCATCGCCGCCGATGCACAGGCCGCGCAGGAACTTGCGCGCAGCCAGGACCTCGTCAAAAAAGGCTTTATCTCGCAGTCCCGGCTGGATGATGCGCAGCGCGCAGCCGTGTCCAGCGCCGCCGCCGTGCTGGCAGCGCGTGCCCAGGCCCAGGGCAACCAGGGCGGTGGGGCCGAAGCTGTCGTGGCGCAGACCCGGCTGGAGCAAGCCATGGCAGCCGAGAAGGCCGCCGCGACCCGGCTGGACCAGCTCAGCCTGCGCTCACCAGTGGTCGCCACCGTGATCAGCCGTGCGGCCGACCCCGGTGATATGGCGCAACCGGGGCGCAGCATCCTGACCCTGGTGTCTGGCGACGAGACCCGTATTGCGGCCAGCGTCGACGAAAAAAACCTCCAATATGTGAAGCTGGGTCAGACGGCCCGCGCCACGGCCGACGCCTATCCGGATCGGCCGATTGTCGCCACATTGACCTATATTGCGCCGGCGGTGGATGCGCAGCGCGGCACGGTGGACTTGAAACTGCGGGTGGAGAAAAGCCCGGACTTCTTGCGCCCCGACATGACCGTGAGTGTGGAAATCATCACCGCCGAGGAGCCAAATGCCTTGAAGCTGCCCACCGATGCGGTGCGGCGGGATGCCAATGGTGCGAGTTTTGTACTGGTCAACCGCGACGGCCATGCCCAGAGGCTTGTCGTGACCACCGGTTTGCGCGGTATTGGTACGACGCAAATTGTGAAAGGCCTGGTCGCGGGTGACAGGGTGATCTTGCCGACGGCCAGTGTGGAAGAGGGGGCTCGTGTGCGTGAGCGCGCCGAACAAACGCTACCCGGCGGCGCACAGCCGGCCACCGCTGCCAAACCTTAGCTGTTGGATCCGACGCTCATGCCGATCCGTTTGCCTTTTGCGTTGATGGTGGCCCTGCGCTACCTGCGCGAGGGGCGCATGCAAACCGTGCTGATCCTGGCCGGGGTGACGGGTGGTGTGGCGGTCATCATTTTCCTGACCACGCTGATCAGCCAGCTTCAGGTCTCCATCATCGACAAAACCCTGGGCAGTCAGGCCCACATCGTGATACGCCCGCCGCAGGCCGTGAACCTGACCACACTGCCGGCCGACAGCACTGCGGCGATCGTGCAACCGCGTGCCCAGCGCTTGCGCGGCATTGACCAGTCGGCATCGATTGCGCAATTGGCAGCCCAGACAAACGGGGTGCTGGCGGTGTCGTCCATGGTCTCGGGCGCAGGCTTTGCGGTGCGCGCCGATGCCAGCCAGTCGATCGCCTTGATGGGGGTCGATGCCGAGGCCTACCAGCGCATCGTTCGCATGCAGAAATACCTGCAACTGGGCACCTTTGATGTGGCCGGGGCCAATGCAGTGGTAGGTGTGGAACTGGCCAAGGACCTTGGTGTCACCGTGGGCGACAAGTTGCGGCTGGTGACAGTCAATGGCCGCAACGACCTGTTCAGCGTGTCCGGAATTTTTGATATCGGCAACCGTGATCTGAACCGGCGCTGGGTCTTCACCAGCACCCAGGTCGCGCAGACCCTGCTGGACCTGCCCGGCGGCATTACCCAGATCGACCTGCGGGTGGCCAAGCTGTTTGAGGCCGACGGTATCGCGCGCCAGTTGCAGGCCCAAACCGGCCTCACCGTGGACAGCTGGATGCAGACCAATGCGCAACTGCTGTCTGCGCTCAACAGCCAGAGCATGTCCAACAACCTGATCCGATTCTTTGTCACGGTGATCGTCGCCGTGGGCATTGCCAGCGTGCTGGTGGTGTCGGTGGTGCAAAAGCAGAAGGAAATCGGCATTTTGCGGGCCATGGGGGCCAGCCCCCGGCGCATCATGTCGGTGTTTCTGTTGCAGGGTGGGTTCTACGGTTTGATGGGTTCGGCCCTGGGGTCCGCCCTGGCGCTGGGCTTGCTCACATTTTTCTCCAAAATCACCCGCAACGCCGACGGCACCGCGCTGGTGAGCGCCGATCTGGATCCCGCTGTGGCGGCGTCCGCCTGTGCGCTGGCGCTGGTGGTGGGCTTGCTGGCGGCCGCCCTGCCAGCGCGTCGGGCGGCGCTGCTGGACCCGGTGCAGGCGATTCGTATCTGAGCAGCCACTCTCCATGACCCCCATCATTGAGTTGAACCAGATCCGCAAGAGCTACGGCGAGGGCACGCCGGTGGTCACCGAAGTGCTGCACGGCATCAATCTGGTCATTCAGGAGAGTGAATTCGCCGCGCTGACCGGGCCCTCTGGGTCGGGCAAAAGCACCTTGCTCAACCTGATCGGTTTGCTGGAAAAGCCATCGGCTGGCCAATTGCGGGTCGGCGGGGTTGACATTGCCGCTATGGATGACGCGGCCATCACGGCGTTGCGGGGTCGCACCATCGGCTTCATCTTCCAGTTTCACCACTTGCTGCCGGGGTTTACCGCACTGGAAAACGTCATGATGCCGTCCATCATCGACGCCGGTTGGCCCACGCCCGAGGCAAAGGACACGGCATTGCGATTGCTGGACCAGGTGGGTTTGAAGGACGCAGCGCACAAACGCCCTGCGCAACTGTCGGGTGGCATGCAGCAGCGTGTGGCGGTGGCGCGGGCTTTGTCACTGTCGCCACGCCTGATCCTGGCTGATGAGCCCACCGGCAACCTCGACACCCACAGCGCCAATGACATCTTTGAGTTGCTGCAACAGGTCAACCAGGAGCAGAAATCCGCCTGCCTGATCGTGACCCACGACCCGGCGCTGGCCAAGCGCTGTGCGCGGCAAATTCAGATTGTTGACGGGCAACTGTTGCCCTGAAGGCTGGTGCCTGTGCGGCGCCCTTTTTAGTGGGTCACCGCCGCTGGCTGGTACCACGTCAGGTTCACAAACGGCGCTCCAAACGTAAACTTCTCGCCCACCCGTGGCGTCACTACCTGTACGCCTTTGGCCTGTGCGGCAGCCACGGTGCGCACTACCGGTTCGGCCCAGCCGTGGTAAGCCAGGTTGAAGGTGGCCCAGTGCACCGGCAGCAGCGTGGTGGCACCCAGGTCCTGGAAGGCCTGGACGGCGGATTCCGGGTTCATGTGAATGTCCATCCAGGTGTCGCCATAGGCGCCGACCTTGATCAGCGCCAGACCCGGCGCACCCAGGCGCTCGCGTATCGCGTTGAAGTGACCGGCGTAGCCGGTGTCACCGCTGTAGTACAGCGTGTTGGTTGGCCCCTTGACCATCCACGACGCCCACAGCGTGGAGTTGTCCATGCTCTTGCGTCCGGAGTAGTGGCGCGCTGGTGTGCAGTGCATCTTCACGCCTTTGATATCGGCCGTTTCCCACCAGTCCATCTCGTGGATCTGGCTTGCGGGGACCTGCCAGCGCTGCAAATGTGCGCCAATGCCCAGGCCGACGTAAAAGTGCGTGCCGCCCTTTGCCAGGTGTTCGATGGTGTCCATGTCCAGATGGTCGAAGTGGTCGTGCGAAATCACCACCGCGTCAATGCCACTCCACTGCTCCAGGGGCAGGGGCGCGGGGTGCAGCCGCGCCGGCCCGGCGAATTGAAAGGGCGAGGCGCGCTCCGACAACACCGGGTCGGTCAATATGCGCACACCGTCCAGCTCGATCAGCACACTGGCGTGGCCCAACCACCAGGTGCGCAGACCCGGCGCTGCCGGTTGGGCCAGGTCGGCGGCCGACATCTTGACCACCGGCACTTGAAACTGCGGTTCTCGCACCTGCTCGCCCAGGTAGTCGTGCAGTTCGCGTGCCAGGGACATATTGCTGACATAGGGCGGCGTGTTCTCAAACCGGCCGTTGATGAATTGTTTGGACTGGCGCATGCGCTCCAGGCGCTCACCTTCGAAGGTGCCACCGAAACTGGGCAGGCGAAACACCAGCCACGTCGCCACGCCGAGCACGAGGGCCAAACCCACCAGCGCCAGCACAATTGTTTTCAGTCGTTTCATGGGGATGTCTGCGTTTCAGGGGGGCAGGGGCGCGGCGCTTTTGGCGTGCAACTTGGCTGCGATGTATTCGCCGTGGGTGACGTGTAACAAACCGGCTATCTTGCTGATCAGGTGGTTCTCGTTGGCGTCCAGATGGCCATCGGCATAGGCCACTTGCCACATGGTCTCAATCACCTGGATTTTTTGCGCCTGGGTGAACTGGTCGTTCATCGCACTGGTGAAACGAAAGTAGTCATTCGCGGTTTCAGCGGTTTGTTCGGCCCGGGCCATCAGTCGGGCCAGTTCGTCGTCGGTCAGGGAAAACCTGTTGCGCAGGCCTTGGACGGTAGCGGTCCGTTCGGGGGCGGTGGAGTGGGTGTCGCTGCGCATCACCTCCACCAGCAACACGGCTGTGGCCAATTGCAGTTCATGGCCTTCGTCCAACGCGGACTTGCCCCCATCGGGCATGAAAAAACTGGACAACAGGGATTTGAGTGGGCTCAGCATGGTGTGGGCAGTTTAACTGGCAGCACTTCCTATGGATCAAATGAGTCTCTAGCCCTCGTGGAATATAGGGGTATAGCTATAAAAAGAGTAGCGAGTGGTTGTTTGTGGTGATTGTGACGAAGGTGACGGGTTCTGGTTCAGCGCCCCATGCACACAGTACGTTGGTATTTCAATGTAAAAAATAATAGACATTAAGTAAATTTAATAATACATTAAGTCGATCTTGTTTGACTTTGTAGGTGTTCATCATGTCTTTTCGTGAAAAAAGTGACTGGCTGAGTTTTGTGTCCTTGTGTCTCTTTGCGATCTACTTTGGCGACATCGCCTTTAGCCTGTTGGATCCGACACGTCTCCCGGGGCGCAACTACTTCATGTTTTTTGTGGCGCTGGTGGCGGTGCTGGTTGTCATCCAGGTGGTGTCGCACGTCGTCCTGGCCCTGCGCTCGCCGCAGGACGCCAAAACGCCGCTGGACGAGCGCGAGCGTTTGATCCAGTGGCGGGCCACCCAAGGCGCCTACTTTTTGCTGCTGGTGGGCGCATTTCTGACCATAGGCACCATGCACATGGGGTTCAGCGTGTGGCAGTTTGCCCATTGCATCCTGCTGGTGATCTGGTTGGCGGAACTGGTGCGCTACGGCTCGCGCCTGTATTACTACCGCCGGGAGGCCTGACATGGCCGACAGCCCCATCACCAACACGATCCGCAAGCTGCGTTTTGAACACGCAGAGATGACGCAGCAGGCACTGGCCGAGCGCATCAAGGTAACCCGGCAAACCGTGAACGCGATTGAGCTGGGCAAATATTCGCCGTCGCTGGAAGTGGCTTTTCGCATCGCTGCGGTCTTTGGCAGGCCACTGGACATGGTGTTTCAGTACCACCCGGATGGCGGGGGAGTTGATGCCGGTGGGTGAAAGGGGCTGCCTTCGGCTTGGCGCTACAGTTTGGGCTCGCCCACAGACACCGCCCCTGGCCTGCCCACCATGACTTTTTCCTGCTTGCCACGACGCAGCTTCTTGACATTCATTGCCTCAGCATGGCTGTGGGTCACACTGGGCACCGCGGCCGCACAGCCGGTACCGGAGGATTTTGCCGGGCGTACAGCCTACATCTACACACCCGCCAGTTTGCCTGCAATGGGTCGGCGCGCTTTGGTGGTGGTGTTGCACGGCGGCTTGGGCAATGCCGAGCGGCTGGCGACAGCGCGGATTGAGAGCGCACTGAACATGAACGGCGTGGCCGACCAGGGCGGGTTCGTTGTGGCCTACCTCAGCGGTACACCCGTGGCTCGCATGTTGGGACCCGACAGATTGGGCTGGAATGCCGGGGCGTGTTGTGGCCAACCCGCTGAAAACAAGGTGGACGATGTGACCTACCTGCGTAGCGCGGTGGGTGAAATTGCAGCCAGGTATGGCGTGGACTCGGCGCGAATTTTTGGCGTGGGCCACTCCAACGGCGCGATGATGACCCAGCGCATGGTGTGTGAAACCACCTTGTACGCCGCCGCTGTTGCTGTGTCAGGCGCGCTGGAGTCCGGGGCGACCCATTGCCCGGCGGCACGTGGCAAACGCATCTTGGCCATTCATGGTGCAGACGACCTGAACGTGCCCGTGGCGGGCGGTCGGGGAAAGGGCATGGCGCGGGTGGACTTCACATCCCAGGCCGCCACGACCAAAGTCTGGCAGGACTCGGGTGCCCTCTATGAGTTGCGCACCGTTGCGGGCGCAGACCATTCCGTGCAATCCATCAGCCGTCAGTTGCAAAAAACCGGGTCAAACAACCTGGCGCAGACCATGGCGTTTTTTTTGGGTTTGCTGGAGCGTTAGTTTCAGTATTGGCCGGTGCAAACTTGCGGGGTTCGAATCATCAGGCTTTTGGTGCTCTTTGCATCGCACGTTGCGCCAGCGCATGCACGTCCACACTGGCGCTGAGACGGATAGCCAGCAAATACAGGCCACCAAATTTGCGTTGCAGCAACATGGCATCGGCCGGAGGGATTTTCCAGAATTCCCGGTCCATGCCCAGCGCCAGACCGGTGGCGCGAACGCGCTGCGGCAGGTCGGATGTTCCGAAGTCGTAGGGCCCCACCTGGCTGAATGGCTCCAGCGCCTGCTGGCCAATGTCGAGCACGGCCTGCTGGTGCTTGTCCTGGTTGGTGGCATCAAAGTAGCCAATGGCCAGGCAGGCAGCGGCCATGGTGCTGCGATCTGCCACCATCGCGCCCTGGATCAGGCGTTTGAAGTCGCGTGACATGCTGGCCTTGTAGGGCCGTGTGGCACCGAAATCGAGCAGGATCAACTGGCGCGTTGTGGCGTCGTAACGGTAATTGGCGAAGTTCGGGTCGGTCTGCACCAGGCGAAACTCGAACAACTCGCGCAACAGCAGCGCAAACAGCAATCCCATGACCCGGTCACGCTCGGCTTGCGGTGCGTCCACCAACGATTCCACGGGAACCCCACCCACGTAATCCATGGCCAGCACGCTGTGGCTGGTCAAGTCGGCATGCCGCGCGGGCAGTAAATACTCGGGTGCATCGGCCAGCAGTTCGCTGTAGCGGGCCAGGTAGTTGCCTTCTTTGAGGTAGTCGGCCTCATCGTGCAGTTGGCGCTTGGCATCGCGCAGCAGGGGCTTGATGTCCATTTCCTTGGGCAACAAGCCCGACATGCGCAGCAGCCCCGCCACGTTATCCACATCGCTGTTGATACTCTCGCGCACGCCGGGGTACTGGATCTTGATGGCGAGGTCGCGCCCGTCGCGCGTCTGGCCGCGGTGCACCTGTCCGATGGACGCCGCCGCCAGCGGCTCGAACGAGAAATGTTTGAATTGCTGCTCCCAGCCCTTGCCCCAATTGCTCTCCAGCACGCTGGCGACCTGGGCCCGGGGCATGGCCCGCGCATCGGAGCGCAGACGCGACAGGATGTCGGCCAGCGCAGGCGGCAACAAGTCGCCCGTCTCCATGGACACCAGTTGCCCCACCTTCATGGCGGCACCGCGCAATTGGGCCAATTGGTCGGCAACCCGGCGCGCGTTGGCGGGCGTCAACAGCAGGTCGCTGACCTTGGGGCGGTTTCCCCGGGCCCACTGGCGCGCCCCTTCGGCCACCATGCCCCCGGCAATGCCGGTGGCCATCCAGCCCAGGCGCGCCAAACGTGAGCCGCGGCCACTGGGTACTGCCAGCGTCGGTGTTGCAGCGCGCTGGCTGGTGTCAGAACGGGAGTCGGTTTTGGGGGCTTTGGAGATCAAATCAGGGTTCTTTCGGGACCAGGCGCCATCATTGCTGCACAAAGCAATCACGACCAGGGTGCCGCATGGTGACAGAATTGCAATGGCCTGTGTGCCGCCACTGCTTTAACACACTCGCTGGCGCGAAAAACGTCGCCGCGCCTGACCGCTTAAAAACAAGGCACAGGCTGGAACGCCAAGCCTGGCGCTGTTCTGAAGGCTTGTGAACACGCTTATCCACAACCTAACCCACAGCGGGGAGGGTAAAGTTTATTTCGCGTTAAGGCAGCATGAAATCGAATGTGTAGAAATGTTCGCCATCGGTGATCTGTATACCCATCTGCCCTGTGATGCCCAAAAGCGCGTCGGTGCCCGAATCAGGAACCACCTGAACGGTCAGTTCCGGTGCGCCCCGGTTCATGACGCCGGTATGCATCAGCACGAAGCTCCCCTTTTTGCCAAGCAAGGAGCCGGTGACACGCTCGATGGCGACATACCCGGCCGAGCCTTTGACCTCCGTCATGGCGGCAAGCATTTCGCCCAGGCTGGTGGCGCTCAGGTCGCCGTGGAACGTTTTGTCCAGCGTTTGGCGGCTCAGACCGGCGCCAGCGATGGCACTGGCCGGGGCTTGGAGCGTGAGTTTGACGTCGAATGTTCCGGCAATGTGGTGGTGTTGCATGGGTGCTTCCTTCAAAAGTGGTGCCAGGCACGGGTGCCGACGGGGCTGGGCCGATGATAGGCAAACCGCTCGGGTTGATTTCGAGTACGGGTACTATCACCGCCATGCGCTCCTACCAATCCCACCAACGCAGCGACCTGGTTCGCATTGCGATCCATGCCATGGCCGAACGCGGCCTGTTGCCCGAATTCTCCCCCGGTGTCGAACGCCAATTGGCCACACTGAGCGGCCCATCTGTCGACCCGGACCCAGCCATTCACGACCTGACCGGCTTGTTATGGTGCTCGATCGACAATGACGATTCGATGGACCTGGACCAGCTCACGGTGTCCGAGGTCTTGCCCAATGGTGCCGTACGCCTGTGGGTGGCGATTGCCGATGTTGACGCCCTGGTGCGCCGCGGCAGCGCCATCGACGAACACGCCAGTACCAACACCACGTCGGTGTACACCTCGGCGCGTATTTTTCCAATGTTGCCTGAGCGCCTGTCCACCGACTGGACCTCGCTCAATGCCCAACAGGACCGCCTGGCCATGGTCACCGAAATGGTGTTCAACGCCGATGGTTCGATGGCAGGGTCCACCGTCTACCGGGCCAAAGTGCGCAACAAGGCCAAGCTGGCTTATGACGCGGTCAGCGCCTGGCTGATTGGACGCGAACCCCTGCCCGACGCAGCAGTGGCCGTGCCTGGCATGGACGCACAGCTGCGCACGCAGGATTCGGTGGCCCAGCAACTGCGCGTGCGCCGCCGGGGTGCCGGTTCGCTGGAATTTGAAAGCTTCCAGCCGCGCGTGGTGTTTGAGGGCGAACGGGTGACCGACATCCGCCTGCAAGAACACAACCGCGCCCGGCAACTGATTGAAGAGGTGATGATCGCCACCAACACCTGCACCGCGCGCTACCTGGCCAATCAGGGCATTGCCTCCTTGCGCCGCGTGGTGCGCTCGCCCGAGCGGTGGTTGCGCATTGTTGCGGTGGCCAAGGAATATGGCGAAGCGCTACCTTCAGAGCCGGACTCCAAAGCGCTGGAAGACTTCCTGGCCAAACGCCGCAAGGCCGACCCGCTGCGTTTTCCCGACCTGTCGCTGGTGATTGTGAAACTGATGGGCCGGGGTGAATATGTGCTGGAGTCCCCCGGCGCGCCTGCGCTGGGGCACTTTGGTCTTGCGGTGACCGACTACACCCATTCCACCGCCCCCAACCGGCGCTTTCCCGACCTGATCACGGCCCGGCTGCTCAAGGCCGCGCTGGCCCAGCAACCACCGCCCTATTCGTCGGCCGAGCTTGATGCGCTGGCGGTGCACTGCACGCGCCAGGAAGACGCCGCGCAAAAGGTCGAACGCCAGATGCGCAAATCGGAGGCGGCCCTGCTGCTGGAGACTTTGATTGGCAAAAGTTTTGATGCCATCGTCACCGGCATGGCGGCCGATGGCATCTGGGTCCGCCTGCTGTCTCCGCCTGCCGAAGGCAAACTGGTCAGAGGCCCGCGCACCCTCAAGGTGGGCGACAAAGTGCGTGTGCGCCTGGTGTCAACCAACGTGGAGCGCGGTTTTATTGACTTTGAGCCGGGTTAAGGCGGCGCGATCAGGCGGCAAACTTCGCGTAGTAAGCCACCACCGCAGGGTTTTGCGCAATGCGCTGCATGTGGGCGTTGAGCGCCGGGGCGACCGTTTCCACCAGATCGGTGGGTACATGGTCCAGACGGCCCGAGTTCAGCCCGCGCACGTCCACAAACACCTTCAGGTCGGCCACGGTAAGGCGGTTGTCGGCAAAATATTCGCCGCCATGGGCCAGCAGCTGGCTCTGTAACCAACCCAAGTACTGCGGCATGGAGCCATTGACCAGCGCCAGGCGTGCTGCCTTTTGCTCGTCGCCGGTCATGCGGAAAGTCGGCCCCATCTTGACACTGGCTTCTTCGACCACATACATCACCTCGTCGCACAGCAGTGCCTGCAGCGGATCGGTGGGGTACAGACCGGCGAGCTTGCCGACATAGCGAAGAATGGCGTCGCACTGGGTCACCTGGGTGCCGTCCACATGCAACACCGGCACCTGGCCAAAGGGCGTGGTCTTGCGCACTTCTGCAAACTCGGGGAAGGCAAAACGGTGGTCTTCAAATGCGATGCCGCCAATGGCCATGGCCAGGCGCGCGGGTTCGGCGCGGCCGCCGTGGAAGTCGAAATAGGAGAGTTTGAGTTGAGGCATGGTGGCTCCGTAAGTGGTGGTGCGTGCGGTGTGCACACGGGGTGCAGGGGATTCTAGGGTCAGAGGGATACTGTGGTGACGGTGCGGGTTTCAGTCCAGCACGCGGGAGACCAGGGCCAGGCCAATCGACCACAGGTCGACATCGGCGGACGCGTCGCGGGTCAGGAAACTGTTTCGCCGCTGGTCGGGCTCACGCAACGCACGCTGGCGGTCGCGCTCCAGCATGACCAGCGCGTCGGCCACATCCGTCACGCGTGCGGGAGCCGTCGTGGACTTGACGGCCTGGGCATAACCTTGCAAAGCCTGCTCCACCGCCTTGGGGTCCAGCAGCGAGAAAGCCGAACGGCAGTGGGGGCAGGCGTGGTCTTGCCTCAGGTCCACCGGCGCACCACAACTGCCGCAATGGATCACGGCCACCCGCCGGGCAATGTCGTCAATCTCGGGCCTGGTCAGTTGGCGTACAAAACCCTTCTCGATCATGAACGACGAAAACGCGCTGAACCGTCCGTGGCCTGCCGGGCAGCGGTAGGTGATGTAGCGCCCACTGCGCACCACGTCAAAACCCCGCGTCAACGTGCTCTTGCAGCGTGGGCAATCCAGATGGGTGGCCAAGGGATGGTGGGCCGCTGCGCGCTGCTCATGCAATAGCCGAAATAACTCAGCAACCGCAGCGGGCGAGAGCTTCAGGTTCTCTTGCGGATCAAACCACAGGCCCTGGCATGGGAAGCAGAGGTCGAGTTCGATGGTTTGGCCATGGTTGCCAGGCAAAGCGTGCATCTGCATCGGCGCGTGGCACGATGGGCAAGTGGTGGCAGTAGACAAAGTGACCATGGCAAACAAAGCAGTTGCAGATGTTCGCTATGCTACTGCGGCGCAAGCGGCCGCTCCGGGTGGACTAACGGTCCAGGGTGATCCGCTTCTGGTTCACGTATTCCTTGTACTGTGAAAGTGGAATGGCGGCCACACCGCTGGTACCGTTTTTTTCGGTCCAGCTTAGTGTCGCGCTGTCGGGCATCAGGTCCACTTCCACGGCGCCTCGTGGAATCACGATGGGCGCACCATCGCCAGGGCGATAGGTGACGTGGTCATGGATGGTGGCGTTTTGGGTGGTCATGGTGGGCTCCTCCAGAGTTGCGTGGGGGCCAAAGGCGCGCACGGCACGCATTGCTCTGGATTACAGGTCCCGCCTGCGCCGCCGTCTGTGGGTTAACGAACCGATGCCATTGGGCTATCGCCCGCAACCAACTCAAAACTCCCCAGCACCTGCGGCCGCCCGTTCAGGATGGCGTCCACCCGGTGTGTGCCGGGATAGTGTTTGCGGGTGGTCATCTCGGCCAGAGAAATGGTTTTACCCACGCGCTGCGTCTCGTGGGCGGCCAGGTCCAGGGTCTTGAGCTTGAACACCTTGGCACGGCTCTGGCCGTTGGCCTTGACGTAATGCACCGCAAAATCCACCAGCACACGCTGCGGCTTTGCCGTGTTGTTGGTCACGTCAAAAGCCACCGCCAGCGTGCCGCCCACGACTGCGCGCGCCGGCGTGATGCCGGGTTGGCCAATCAGCACATCGGCTGATGCACCAAAACCCAGCGCTGTCAGCGCACCAGCCTCGCCGCGCTTGACGGCCGAGCGCAGTGCGTGCTGCACGATCCAGCGCCGCTCGGGCGTTGTAGCATCGCGCAGCCAGGCATTGGCCGTGGCGGCCAGCACATCGGGGTGGTCCTTGCCGATGTCGTTCAGGTTGTTGGCCACCGAGCGCCGAACATAGAGGGACGGGTCGTCCTTCAGCCGCTCCAGCAGGGCCAGCACCGGGGTCGGGTCGCGCTGGAACGCGGGCAGGCGTGAGGCCCAGGGCAGCCGCGGGCGCGAGCCCTCAGACACCAGGCGCCGTACGTGTTCGCTGGGGTCCGTCGTCCACTCCATCAGCTTTTCAAGCGTGGCTTCTGTGTGCTTTTGCAAGAACGGACGGATGCTGAATTCTGCCGTGAAACGCTGGGTAAGGGTGTGCTGCGCCTGCATCGACAAATCAAAGTCTGCCAACCCAAATTCGGCAACAAACACCGTGTGCGGCAGAAACAGAAACGACGCCAGCGACAAACCCGGCGCACGCCCATGGGGCTGGTCGATCGACGCCAGCAGAATGCCTAACGCCTCGCCATAATCCGGCGGCAAATGCCGCTGCAGTACACGTGCAATGTGTTTGCCACGCGGCATCAGCGCCAGGGCGTCATACCCGGTGAGGGCATCGTGCAGGAAGGCGTCCACATCAAAACGCGGATGCACCGCGGCAACCATGCGCGCAATGGCCTGGGGCACGTCGGGGCCGTATTGGGAGACGAGGGGTTCAGCCATGCGCCGCCTTCCACGCATCAAAGCCGCCGCGCAGCGGGTAGGCGTTGCGGTAGCCCAGCTTCTGCAGGTTTTGCGCCGCCTGCACCGCTCCCGCATCTTGCGGGCAGGCGCAAATGGTCACGATGGGGTAGTCTTTGTCGATACCCGCCAAGGAGCGTTCCAGCGCGCTGTATTCGGTGAGGTGGGCGTTGGGGATGAAGCCGGTGTCTGACGCCAGGCTGTGGCTGCGCAGGTCAATGATGTGGGGCGGGCGTGGGCCGGCCAGTGCCTGTGTGAATGCATCCATGTCGATGTGCTGCATGGAGGCTAGTCGCTCAAACCGGGCCTTTTGCCAATACTTCCAGACTATCACCACGGCGACCAGCGCGGTGCCGATCAGGGCGAGGTGTATGCCATGCGCCGCCATCCACACCAGAGCGCCATCGATCTGCGCCTGAAACGCATAACCCGCCAGCAAAGCCATGCCCGCCCACAAACCCGCGCCCAAGGCTGATGCCATAAAAAACGACGACGGCGCCATGCCCAAGGCCCCGGC
>CAZMXB010000063.1:0-7759 GCA_964569855.1 uncultured Rhodoferax sp. | reverse complement strand
GCCCCACTTGGTAAATCGCGCCTCGGTCTGGTTGACACACGAGCTGGGGTTGATGGACATCTTGCACAACAAGGCCAGCACCCGGTAGCCAAACCGGCGGCCGGCCGCATACCAGACCCAGTCGGCCACCAGCGATGCCAGCACCGCTGCCAGCAGCATCGTCGCCAGCGCCATCAAGCCCGTCGACTGGCTGGCCGCCAGCACCATGGTCGGCACGGAGGGCACCGGCAGGCCCAGTTGTTGCAGCAACACGTTGACGAAGACCAGCAGGTTGCTGTCGTGCTGCAAGAGTTGGGTGATCCAGGTGCCGTCCATAGTTTGTGTTTTACACCACCACGGGCACTGCGCGCGCCTGCATGGCCTTTTCCAACTCTGCCTGCAGTAACTGGAACACCACTTTCACCCGGGTCGTTTCATGCAGGTCGGGGTGGATGGGCGGCCACAATTTGGTGGCGCACCCGGTCCCGTCATGCCCACATGTATGCAGTGTTTGCCGTCAGGCGCTATCCAGATCGCGAATCAGGCTGACGACCTTGGTGGTGATGATGTCTACCGCCGGAGCATTGGCACCGTGCGGAAAAATCACATCGGCGTGGCGCTTGGTCGGCTCGATGAACTGCTTGTGCATGGGCCGCACCGTACCCAGGTATTGCTGGATCACGCTCTCGGTGCTGCGCCCACGTTCGGAAATGTCGCGCTGCAGGCGGCGGATGAAGCGTACATCCGCTGCGGTGTCGACAAAGACCTTGAGCGACATCAGCTTGCGAAGGTTGGCGTCGAACAGCGCAAACAGACCCTCAATCACGATCACGGGTGCCGGCTTGACCGTGATGGTCTTGCTGGAGCGGTTGTGCAGCGTAAAGTCGTACACCGGCATTTCAATCGACTCGCCACGGCACAGCGCCTGGACCTGCTGCATCATCAGCGGCCAATCAAAGGCCTGCGGATGGTCGTAATTCGTCTTGCGCCGGTCATCCAGCGACATGTGGGACTGGTCCAGGTAGTAATCGTCCTGCATCACCACCGCAGCCATTTCTGGCCCAATGGAGGCCAGCACCTCGCGCGTGACCGTTGATTTGCCACTGCCGCTTCCGCCGGCGACGCCAATAACGAATGGGGTGTGGGTAGATAGCCTGGGTGGGAGCATGCTCGCAAGTTTAGCGGTGTCTGATCCCTGCAACGCACTGGAACTTCCGCCGGACTTTCCATTCATTCACTTGGCCGCTGTTACTCCCTCGTCATCGATGGCCTTTTGCACCTCGCGGTAGAAGGCTTCGCGCGCGGGAGAGGCTACCGGGTCGCGAGCACCGCCAGCCCAGTTGGCGTTGGACACGATGACCAGCTTGCGTTTCGGGTCGATAAAGATGCCCTGGCCAAAAATGCCGCGGGCTGAATAACTGCCGTCGTCATAGGTCCACCACTGGTAACCATAACCACGCTCTGGCTGGCCGATGTCGGTGCGCTTGGTCGTAGCTTCTGCCCACCAACCGTCGGGCACGATGCTCTTGCCGTTCACAATGGCGCCATTCAAAATGAACTGGCCCATAAGCGCGTAGTCGCGCGGCGCAGCCTGTATGCAGCAGCCACCAATTTCCTTGCCGGTTTTACTCAGGATCCAGGTTGCCTGCTGCTCCATGCCCGCAGGCCCCCACACCTTTTCAGACAAATAGGTCGCCAAAGGTTTTTTGGTGGCCTGCTGCACCAGCGTGCCCACCAGATTGGTTTCACCGGTGCTGTACAGCCAGCGCGTGCCAGCCGGCACATCACGGGGCAGTTTGCGCATATAGCTCACCAGTGCTTCCACGCCGTCTTCGGGTTTGTGGTTGTTGAACTTGGCCACGTCGGAGTTGGGGTCGGCGTAGTCTTCATTCCACTTGACGCCAGAGGTCATGGTCAGCAACTGGCGCACGCTCACATCATCGTAGGCGGAGCCTTTGAGGTCTGGAATGTAGACGCTGACCTTGTCGTCCAGGCTCTTGATGAACCCGTCTTTCACCGCAGCACCCACCAGCGTGGAGGTGAACGACTTGGCTACCGAGAAACTCGTCCAGCGTCCAGCACCATCAAAGCCCAGGCCATAACGCTCCATGCGCAACTTGCCGTCATGCACCACCAGCAACGCGGCGCTGCGCTGACCCGCCATATAGGCATCGACATCACTTGCCAGTTTCAGCGGTGCACCCGTGGGCAGGGCAGAGGCCGTGCCGCTGGCGGGCACCACATTTGCCTTGGCCAGTATGGGCAGGCGGTCCAGCGCGCGGAATGCGGCGTCGCGCTGCGGCTCGGTCCAGAACAACAGATCGCGGTTGGTCGGCACGGTGGCCAGGAGCCCGCGGGTCTCCTTGTCCAGGCTGAACCAGCCGCCCACAGCGGCAACACCCACGACCACCACGGTGCCAAGCACCACTTTTTTGAAAGCCACAACCATACTCCTCGTTGTTTTTAAAAAATGGGGCACCCATGCAACGAGCGCTCCGTTACCGGCTCGTAGCGTAACACCTGCACACCGGTGAAGCGGTGGCTTGGCGCAATCTCGCGGATGCGGATACGGTGCAAAGACAGGGCTTCGGATGGGCGCGCAGGTTCAATTTTTTCCGTCCGGGATCAAGTGGCTATGTGCAAAACAGGCTGCCAGCCCTCGCAGAATATGCGCAAGCAGCTATTAAAAGTGTAGCAACTCAAGGTCTTGCAGCAGTCAGGCCTGCCAGACGCCAAAACCCGCTGAGCGCAGATCGATGCCTACTTCAATCTCCTTGTCCACGGCATCTTGGTAGCCCATGGGGTTGAAGCCCTCATACAGGTCCGGCAGCAGGCGCAGGCCGTATTGCTGCGCAAAACGGCTGGCCTGGATACCGGCCTTGTGCTTGTCAAAACGCACGTCGGGGTCCAGCCCCGTCATGCCTACGTACACGCAGGGCTTGCCGTCGATGTATTGGGGGTTGTTCTTGCGAAAGCGCGGCTCCAGAAGTACGTCTTTGGAGAGTTCGATCACGTAGACGTGGTGGTGCTTGCGCCGGGCCATGGTCGACTTGCTGGTTCAGGAGCCAGGTCCAAACAGGTCATCCAGCGATTTGGTGCCCGTGGGCACGGCGGACGAAGTCATGGGCACGCCCTTGGGGTATTCCTCGGCAATGCGGTCTTCCCAGTAGGTGGCCGGGTTGGGCGCGCTGCACAGCCGGCGAAACACCTCGTGCGGCACCTGTTTGTAGGCCAGCACGCTTTTGTTGTCCCAATGCAGGTCGAGTTGCTGCGACTCGGGGTGGTAGTCGCCCCGGCGGATGCGCCCGCTGGTGAAGGTTTTGCTGAGCATGGTCGTTCTTCCCTCTGGCAGTAAATAGTAACTCTGGCTGAAACGCTCGTTTAATTCGAGCCTGGCCCCTTTATTCCTGCCGACTTGCTGAACCCATGAGCGCCCGCCATGTGAGCTGGCGCACCAGGGTGTCCGTGTCTGGCATCGGAACCGGGAGCTTGTCAAAAGCGCCGTCGATCAGCAAATTGCCCATTCCGTGAGACAGGCTCCACCCGCACAAGGCAAGCTCAGGCCCGTTGGCGGGGTCGTGGGCGCAGGCTGCAGCCAGCAGCAGGCCAAAGCTGCGTTCTGAAGCGGCTTTCATGGCCGGATAGTGGTCGCCTTGCGTCAAAAGGGGCGAAAACATCAGACGAAACTGCGCTGGACGCGCGCGCGCGCAGTTGACATAGGCCAGGGAGATTTGCAGCAGGCGCTCACGGGTGTCCTCCACCGTGGTCGCAACCGCCATCGCGTCACCCAGCGCCACAAACCCGCGCTCTGCCACGGCGGCCAGCAAGTCATTCAGGCTGGCAAAGTGGTGGTAGGGCGCCGCATGCGATACCCCGGCCTTTTTGGCTACATCCCGCAAGGTAATGCCTTGCACACCACGTTCGGCCAGCACCGCCTCTGCGGCCTGCAACAGCGACTCGCGCAAGTTGCCATGGTGGTAAGTGTTGGGTTTGGATGTCTGCATGCCCGAATCTTGACACGAGAAAGATAGACGTGCAACAATGCGTCCAATCTTTCTCCTGTAAAGATATAAAGGAAACTTTCCATGCCAATAGCCCCATTGCTGATCGCCGCCAGCGCCACCATTGCCGGTTTGCTGGGTTGCGTGCACCTGCTCTATACCTTTCACGGCAACAAGTTTGACCCGCGCGACGCGGCGCTGACCGAAGCGCTGCAGCGTGTGCCGCCGGTGATCTCGCGCGAGACCACCATGGCGCGCGCCGCGAAGGGCTTTCATGCCAGCCACAGCTTTGGCGTGATGCTGTTTGCGCTGGTGTATGGCTATCTGGCGCTGTGGCACTTTGGCTTTTTGCGGCAGTCGCCATTCCTGCTGGGACTGGGCATGGCACTGTTGGGCGGCTATTTGGCGCTGGCCAAGCGCTACTGGTTCAGCATCCCGCTTCGCGGCATCGGCCTGGCCTTTGCCCTGTATGTCACCGGCCTGTTGGCCGCGCTGGGTTCCACCTGAAGGATTCACGATGTACCACGCCATCATTCGCGCCAAACTGCGCACCACTTTTGCCCGCCTGAATGTTCAGGACTACCGCGCCGTTCTGGCGGGCTTTGCCCCCACCTTTGAACATGCTTTCTACGGCCAACATGCCTTGGGCGGCGTCCGGCACACCTTGGCTGCAACCCGGCTTTGGTACGCCAGGCTTCCCCGCGTGTTACCGGACCTGCAATTCACCGTCAAACAGATCGTGGTCAGCGGCTGGCCGTGGAACACCCAAGCCGCAGTGGAGTGGACCGACACGGGCGTGTGCCTGGACGGCCACCGTTTTAACAACCAGGGTATTCACATCATCACGATTCGCTGGGGCAAGGTAAGTGCAGTGCGGATTTATTGCGACACCCAAGTGCTGACCGACTGCCTGGCACGCAATGCGGCGCAAGGCCTGCACGAAGCCGGGTTGCCACCTATTGAGGACTGATGTGCCACACGGGCTAGCGCGTCGTAATTCGAGCCTGGCCCCTTTATTGCAACGACTTGGTGCAGCGGTACCAATGGATGATTGAGTGCGACGGCGGATTGGACCAGTGCGATCTCACACGCATCATCATGGGCACCAATGACATGCCGCAGCGCAGACTGGGCTGGTGCACGTCTTGGGAAGTGACACAGAATAAATTGCAATTGCCCAATTGAACGCATCAGGCTTTTGTCGGAAGATTGAACCAACCCATCCCACGCCATGTTGCAGATATCCGTATCCAGTCGTCGAGTTTTTGAAATCGGCTGCGACCTGGTCCGCGTTGAACAGCACCTGCGCGACTTTGACCGTGTGCTGGAAGACCTGCCGGCATTGAAAGTGACCAACGTCTGGGGGCCGCACCAGTACCGGATCGCCTACAGCGCGGTCATAGCCGGGGTGTACCAGGTGGATCTGTTGAGCGACGTGCAGGTCAGGCTGGACACAGCAAACCACGTGCTGGCCGTATCCCCCTTGCAAGGCTGCCCCGCCGTGGCTGCGCAGGCCACGCTACGGTCGCTAACCGGCCAGGGGCAATACACCAGCACGATGGCACTGCAAGACCAAGCTGGCCGCACCGCAGTCATCTATGACGTGGGCATTACCGCCACCATTCCCAAACCGGTGCGTCTGAGCCTGGTGCCCGATGTGATTGCACGCAACGCCGTGCAGGCCGTGGTGAAGCGTCGTCTGGATGACATTACCAACCTCTTCATCGTGCGCACCGTGCAACGTCTGGAACGCCAGCCTGTAGTGGGGCGCTGAGGTGGCTATGTGTAAAATCGGCATCTAGCCCTCGTGGAATATGCGTGATCTGCTACTAAAAGCGTAGCAATCGCAAGGCGAACTAGACCAGCTCCACGATTTGCTCCTTGAGCGCCGGCAAATCGTTTTGAATGGTTTGCCAGACTATCGCCAAGTCCACGTTGAAGTAGCCGTGGGCCAGTGCATTGCGCATTTCGTAAGCGAAACCCCAAGGCACCGCTGCATGTTGTGCGGTGAAGCTGGGGTGATTCTTGGCAACGTTGTTGCATGCTTCGCCAATAACTTCCAAGTTGCGAATGACGGCATCTTGGGTCTTTCGGTCTGCCATGAATCCGGCGAGGTCTGAACCTGCGGTGTAGGTCTGAATGTTGTCTATGGCCTCAAGAATGTGCCGCAAGTAGTCGGCAATGCGCAGCGGGTCCGCACGGCTCATACGGCAACGGCCTCGCGCAACACCTGCTCGCGGAAACTGGCGGGTAGACCATTGGGGGTGAGTACGTCCACATCGATGCCCAGAAGCTGCTTCAGTTCAAACCGTATGGCGCCAATGTCCATCAGTGTGGTTTGCGCGGTGGGTTCTACCAGCAGGTCCAGGTCGCTGTCTGCCGTGTCGTCGCCATGCAGCGCCGAGCCGAATACGCGCACACCGCTGACACGGTGGCGCAACGCAATCTCGCGGATTTGCGTGCGGTGCAGAGAGAGGGCTTCGGAGGGGCGCATGGGTTGAAGTTTAACGGCGCTGGACGAGCGTGTGTCAAATGTGTCTCCAGCCCTCGTGAGATAAGAGCAGGTAGCTACGAAAAGTGTAGCAATTTGCAAGGTGAAAACTAGAACGAAGACCCTGGCTCGCTCAGAAACGCGAGCTCCTCCGCGCTGGAAGCGCGCCCCAGAATCGCGTTGCGGTGGGGGAAGCGGCCAAAGCGGTCGATGATGGCTTTGTGGCGCAGCTCGAAATCCAGATTGCCTGCTATTCCCAGCTGCATAAACAGCTCAGTAGCGTGCGCATGCACCAGCGCGGACTCGCTGTGCATGGTGGGCATGTAGGCAAACACCCGCTGCGCTTCTGGCAGGCTGCGGTCCTGCCCGCTGGCCACCAACTCTTGCGCCAGCACCAGCGCCAGCGCGTCATGCGCAAAGGCGCGCGGGGTGTCGCGGTAGACGTTGCGCGAGAACTGGTCCAGCACGATGATCTCCGCCAGCCGCCCCTCGGCCGTGGCGCGTCGTCTTTCTTGAAGTGCTGCTCGGGCGTGAGTTCTTCGAACCAGAAGTGGAGGATGGATTGGGGTTGCACGCGCGATGGATTAACCATTACTCGCTCTATCGCAACAAATCACTGCTTGGGTTTGCGTACGATCGTCAAGTGGTCATAGCTGATCTGTTTCCCATTTGGCAGCTCTGCCCATCCCCCGTTCACTTTTTGCTCATCGGTTGCGCTGGTCACATTGGAAAGCAAGTCGCTCAGTGAAACGTTCCACGCTAATGACAGGGCCTCAATCACTGCTCCTTTCATAGTGCAGTGATGGAAATCCCAAAATTCTCCCTCCGATGATTTCTGCTTATGGAAACTAGCATGCGGCTCACCTAGGCCCGTTCTTCCCATTTCAACTGCCAACACATTCTTAATAAGCTTAAGCTTTGGCTTGGCTCTGCGCTCAAGAGACCAATGAGCATCCTGCACCAGGATAACTTCGTCCGGCCAGTCGGTCTTAGTGGCGATTTCATCAAAACTCAGATAGCCTAGGCTACTTTCCGCAATGCGTAGACGCCCAGTATCACCGCCAAACGTTCGAATCGTGTTGGCGATTTTGTTTTCCAAATCGAAGGAATCCAGTGGGAGCTTGATCAGTGACATTTGCTCATTTGCCCAACTACGAGCGGTGTCTGCACGAATAATTGTTTGCGCAGAAAGTCGTGATGCGGTAGATGCAACTCCTAACGATATACCAGCCATGTTGGGAAACTCCGCATTCGCTCTCAATAGGCCTGCCGTTATCGTGCCAGATTC
>CAZMXB010000062.1:4595-21906 GCA_964569855.1 uncultured Rhodoferax sp. | reverse complement strand
CACAGGTCACGGTCGCGGTCGGCGTCCACCACCTTCGCGTTGCCGGAGGCGTCCAGCTTGAGCATGCGCCCGATCGAGTCCGACGGGGTCATGCCGCCGATGCGCTGGAACGAGAGCGACTGCGACTTCACGCCGTCCGCGCCAACCTGCGCCCGCGACAGGCTCGCGAACGCCACCACCAGAACCACGAACAACGGGACCAGGAATCGCATGACCGCCCTCATGAGACGCTCTCCTTTCGAGAGTGTGCCGGGCGATCTGCCAACCGCCTGCTTTCGTGATTCGGTGACTCGTCGGGCCGACTACGCTTCCTCGGCCTCGAACTCGGTGTGATACGTGGGCGCGTGGTAATGCACGACCTTCGTCACGCGCATCGGCTTGTTTTCCCATGAGCCATCGGTGCCGTACTTCGGATAGGCCCGTCGGCTGTCCATGTCCGAGGACACGGATAGCACTCGCATGACCTGCAAGTCAGCCATGAAAGGTGACCGCGCACGGAGCCGGACTCGAGGTGCCGAGCCGTAGTCGAACTCGCGGTCCCGCCGCTGCTGCGCTGACGCCTCGTCGCGAATCCAGTCTGCGGTGATGGTGGAGTCGGCGCGGGGTCCGTACAGGCTCTGCGAGGTGGCGCAGGTCGTCTCCCGCTGCCCTCGTGCGTAGGCCGCAAGGGCATACGTCACATTCCCCGTGTCGGCGGTGGTCACTCCAAACAAGCCCTTGGCGTTCGTGGATGCGTTTGCGCCGCTTGACCACTTCAGATTGAAAGTTCCAGTGATCGCGGGTGCAGGGATTCGGTAGAAAACGAACCTGTCGGCGTAGATAGTGCCGCCCGTCTGGCTCGAAGCGGCTCCAGCCGAGTCGGAATAGAAACCCAAAGCTCCCCAACCGGACGTTGCCCAGTTCGATCCAGTTGCCGTGTAGACCCAGAACGTCAGCCCGGTTGCAGTCACCGTGACCTTGTTCGTCGCGTGGTTGTATGCCGCCGAAAACGAGATGCCGGAAACGCCGGCTTCGTTGAGCGCCCTCGCAGCCTCGGCGCAGACGCTGTCGGCGTTGTATTCGCCAGCTCGCATCGTCGCCGTGTACGTCGTGGCCCCAACGCGGAAGTCGAGCTTGTCATTGAACCCGGTCTTTACCGTGAACCCGTGCTGGATGCAGAATCGCACCATGTTTCCTACGCGCATCATCGGTTGAACGTGCGCCGCGAGGTCGATTGGCGAGTAGGTTCCAGCCGTTAGCGTGACGGCATAGGTGGTGGGAATGTCCCAGTCTACGAAGTCGATCTTGTCGTTGACTCCTGTCGTAACCGTGAGCACCTGATCGCGCGTCGTGGGTTGGTTGTAGCCCTGCGACGAACCGCTGGCCCCGACGTATGCCTCGAACATGGTGCGGTTGCGAAAGTAGTCGTAGCCGTATCGGACGCGGACTCCCTGCGCGAGCGAGACGGACGAAGTCAGCGACGGCTCGAACAGGTCGGGAAGCTCGTTGCGCGTCAGGACGAGGTCGTAGTCCGGCGCGGCTCCCTGCTTCCACACATGGCACAGCCACTTGTTCGTGAACACGTCCTGCACGATGCACAGGAGCGACTGCTCGGCCATCTTCTGCACGTACCGCTGAACGCTCGACGCCTCCCCGAGCCAGCACGCCAGCTTGAAGTCGTTCGGCGTGGCGTTGCGGAGCTTGTTGCGGGCGTCCACGAACGAGCCGAAGCCGCCGGACGCCGTCTCGAAGCTCGACGCGCCGCCGTAGGTCGTCAGGAAGTGCCGGATGATGTCGCAGGGACGCTCGATGACCGCAGACGCCGTTCCCGTGTACGTGCCCGAGCCATCGTCCACGTAGCCCTTGATGTTCGCGTAGAACTGGCCGGAAACGGTCTGGATTGCTGGCAGGTACAGGTCGAGCGGGGCGATCTGGAGCGCGGGGTTGCCCTTCCACTGGTTGTTCGGGCTGGTTCCCGTGTACGGCATGTAGACCGCAGGGGTCAGCATGTTCCGCGACGGGCGGTACTTCACGCGGATCGCGAGCCAGTAGATGCGCGCCTTGTTGTTCGCGCTCGCGCCCGCAAAGTCCACCGACCAGCAGCAGACACCGCCAGTCGAAGGCTTCGTACCGAACTGCCACGTCGAGGCGTTGTAGTACGCCGTGTCCCACGTGCCCGTGACGATCTGCGGCGTCGTGCCCGTCGAGGCCGTCGAAATGACAGTGCCAGACGAGACGCCAAGTTCCTCGGGATAGACGCGGATGTTCTGCGTGTTCGCCGCATCGCCAGAGAAACACAGGATGACCGTCGCCGACTCGATGGTGCCGAGAGAGCCGAGGTTCGGGCCGACGAGTACCAGCTTCTCCTGGTCGGTGCCCGCCGTCTGGTTGAGCGTGGCGTATGTCGTCTCGTCGAACACGTCCATTGCGCGACGTGGGTTGAGCGCCGAGTTGACCGCTCCACCGCCAGAAGTCCGCACGTCGATGGCTCGTGCGCCGTAGTAGGCGATCAGCGAGTCGTCGTCGATGGTCAGGTAGGACGGGCCGGAGAGCGTCTCGGTGATGCCTGCCGTGTCGAGCGGAGCGAGCACGTCGTTGGCGACGATGAACGCCGAGTAGCCGTTCGCGCGGTCGAGCAAGTCGCCGCAGGCGTGCGATGCAGCCACAAGCTGCACGTCGGCAGAGCCGGTGCCGGGGTCCGTCAGGACGAGCGGGATCGCCCCCTGCCCTGCGCCGCTGTCCTCGTGGTACTGCTTGTTCGTGTATCCCGCCGTGTGCGGTGAGCGGAGAGGCCACGCGATGTGCGAGCCGTATACAGTCGGGATGACCGCGCCCTGCTGGCCGTCCGGCGCGTTCGGATAGTTCGTCTTGTCCACGACGAGCGTCGGGTGCGGACGGTTCCACGAGCGGTCTTGCAGGCAGTTGAGCGTCAGCCGCTCATCGCCGAGTTCGTAGCTGTCCACGATGCCGCTGAATCGCTGGCAGGCGTCCGCGAAGTCGGTCAGGTCGCGGTCCCAGAGGTAGATCGTGACCGTCGCGCCCTGCCACAGGTAGGACGACAGCGAGTCGCCGATGGTCGCCGTGCTTGACTGGAACGAGTAGCGGCGGTTCTCAATGGCGATGGTCGTAGACGCCGGAGAGGGGCCGGTGCCGAGCGACGACACCTCCTGATAGATCGTGTCGAGCGTCAGGCCGCCTTCCCAGAGCTGGCCGTCGGGCGTCAGCACTTCCGACTCTCCGAGGTACAGCGTCAGAGCGGACGGCGTGCTGATCTCGACCTTCGCCAGCCCGACGAGCGAACGATGGTCGGAGCGGGCACGGGCGAGAAGCGACGTAGAGAATGGGCTGCTCAAGGGAGCCTCGCCATCTCAACGTTGGTGCCGAAGATGCTGGAGTGCGTGCGGCGCGTCTGGACGCGAGCCCCACGAATGATAACCTCGTAGAAGTTGTCGTCGGGGTCGATGTAGACCACCGATCCGGTCACATCCGACAACGACTGCATGGTCGTCTTGAGCGTGGAGTTGTGCGCGGTGATGGGAAGCGTGAAGTCGTGGCCCTTGTCGCCGAGCACGTTGACGAGGTACGAGCCATCCGAGTGCTGCGACTCCATCCGGACCATGAACGGCGTCGTCTCGGCGTCAGGCGAATGGAGCACGCCGAGGTCGGTGTAGACGCCAAGCCACACGCTGGACAGCGAGAACGCGCCGAAGCCCGAGAACGACAGCCGCCAGTAGCGGGCCGAGACGGAGCCGCCCGAGAACACCTTGCCCGCATCGCGCGGAGTGCCCGTCAGCGTCACCGAATCGGCGGTCGTCCACGTCGTCGCGGTCGGATAGTAGGTCGTCGCGTACTGCACGTCGCACGACGCCATGCCTGCGTCCGAGCGCAGGCCGCAGATGGCCGCGCAGTTCACCGCCGTGCTCGCGCCCATGTCCAGATCGAGCGTGAACGGTGACGCGACGCCGCTGCTGGACTGCCAGAGCGTGCGCCGACCAGGAGTCAGCGCGTTCTCCATGAGGTAGGGCGAGGTCTCGTCACGGGCAGGGATGGAGCCGCCGCCAGTGCCGTTGAGCAGGTCCGCGAGCGTGAACGCCTTGTTGGTGATGATGAACCGCGAGTTGCTCATGTCCTAGCCCGCCTGCGCGATGGCGATATCCCGGAGACGGTCGTTCGCGCGACGGAACGAGCCGGTCGGGTTGACGAGTTCCTGCATGGTCGAGCGCGAGTCGAACGACTGGATGACGTAGGTGTCGCCGCCGCGCCCTGCCGACATGGTGGACTTGGTCGCGAGCTTGCCGACCTTCGACGCCACGTCGCCGCCGGGGATGAACGAGAGCGCGAGGTCGATCAGCCCGCGAGCCGCGGCCTCCGCGAGCATGTCGCTGATCGTCTGGAGGATTCCGTTCGCGAGCGCGGTGAAGAGCTGGACGACGGCGTTCGTGCTGGTCGTGGTGATGTTGAGAACGTTCGAGAACGCCGTGCGGAACGCGCCCTCGATGTTCGATCCGAAGCGCAACGCGGCCTGATGCACGGCGTCGAGAGGCTTGCTGATGGCTTCCGAAGTCTTGCTGGAGCCGTCGCCAATGCCGCCGCCTGCCGCTCCGGTCATGCGCTTGAGGATTTCGGCCATCGAGACGACGAGCGTCGGAAGCGAGGCCATCACGCCCATGCCCGACGCGCCCTGATCCCACGGGCGAGCCCAGACGGTTGAGCGGCCAGCTGGCGCAGGAGCGCCGCCACCACCGCCCGGCGAAGGTTCCCCCCAGTCTGCACCACCACCACGGCCGCCGGACGATCCGCCGCCGAATCCGTCGAACTTCTGAGCGCCAAAGATGGCATCTCCAACGCGCTTCGGGAGGCTTTCGTATGCGACACGAATCTTGTTGAGCATATTGAAGAAGTCGAGTGCGCCCTTGATCATGGGTTGGAAGAACTCAGCGACCGCCATGCTGAGAGCCTTCTGCGTCTCGGCGAACTTATCCATCGTGTCGCCAAGCTCTCGCATTTTCTTCAGGTATTCGCCCGTGAGCGCGGTGCCGTTTTCAAGCGCCGTTGCATACCTGTCGTTGTACGCGACGACGACAACGCCCAACGATCCGGCAAGCTCTGCGTTGCGAGCCCCGAGTGCAGCCGAGGCGATCGCCATACGTTGTGCATCGTCCTTCGCTCCAGCCATCGCCTTTGAAAGCTGCTCAAGTGCGGTGAACGTGTTGCGCGAAGTGATTCCGTAGGCAGAGAGCGACTTGTCACCGGCAACGATCTGGTTCTGCATGAACCGCAAAGCCTGCGACAGCTGATCAGCGGAAAGCCCGTCGTTCTCGATCTGCTGCCGGAAAATGTCGAGCTGCTGCACCGACAGGCCCGTGTTGCGTGCCATGCGGTCCAGCATCTCGACGTTGTCGGCCATCTTGAGCGTGTTGTCGATGATGGCTCGCTGCGCGCTCTGCATGGCCGTGACGATGGCCTGCCCGGCGAGGGCACCCGCCGCGCCCGCGAGCCCTGCGGCCGTCGTGAACTTCGCGAGCGAGCCCGCCGACTTCTCAAACTCGGCCGTCGCGTTGTTCTTCGCGTTGATGAGGATTTCGATCACGTTCGCCACGTCGAGCCCCCTACTTCGTCACGAACTGCCGGAACAGCATCGCGAGCACCCGGCCCACGCCCATCGGATCGCCGCTCTCCAGCCTCGCCATGTCTGCCGCTGCTTCCGTTGCCCTGTAGTTCTCTGCCGCCCGCATGATCGTCACGTCGAACCTCAGAGCCTCAAGCGGCGAGACCTGGAGCCCGACGAGGGCGGCCGGAGACTCCCGGCGCATCTCTGCGAGCGTCCACAGTTCATGCGCCGTTCGGTGCGCTGCCTCCGACTTCCTGCCCTTCGACGCCAGCGCCTCCAGAAAAGCCAGCCGCCTGCTTGGCGGCCCCTCCGTCCATGCCAGATGCGGTCATGATGGCCTCGATGACGGCCGCCTGATTCGCGGGCAGCAGGTCGCCCCAGAACGCCTTGCCGTCCTCGCGCTGGTCGAACGCGAAGTCCGGCTCGATGAGGCCGAGCGCGGCCACGGCCCGCGAGGGGCCATCGGCCTTGATGATGTCGGCGCGGATTTCGGCGAACGTCTTGACCGCGCTCGGGCTCGGCGCGGCGTTCGCTCCGGGGATGCCGTCGAGCGCGGCGAGCAGGTCCACGACGGGGACCGCCTGCACACGCACGACGATGGTCTTGCCGCCCTGCATGGTCGGCAGCGACACCAGCGCAGACTCGCGCACGATGTCGGACGTTCGGGAGACTTCCAGCGGTGTGACAGAGCCGATGCCAGCCATGACGGCCGCCCTCCTAGCTGATGGTGGATTCCGAGTTGATGACGGTCACGGTCACGCCCGTGCCGCTGCTCGTGTCGTGGATGGCCTCGCAGGTGAACTCCTGCGTGAGCACGCCGTAGCGGTCCACAGGCCGACCGATGGGAGTGACGATGACGCCCTTCGGCATGCTGATCTGGAGCGACTTCGTGCCCGTCGGCGCTGCGAACTTGATGACCGGAGCGCCAGTCGTGGCCGAGGCCGTCAGGTACTCGTCGATGGCCGTGCGCGAGGTGAACTCGATGGTGAACTTGAGCTGCGTCTCGCAGAACGAGTCGCGGAGCGGTTCGTCGATGGTGTCCGCGCCGTAGTAGCGGCTCTCGTTCAGGTTGTTCTTGATCGAGAACTCGAACGCGCGAAGGCGGTCAGCACCAGCCGAGTCGGCCGTGCCAGCCTTGAAGTTCGCCGTGTCGATGTGGTGAAACATGATCGGCAGCGCCGAGTTGGCAGACAGCGCGCCGGTCGGGCTCTGGTTCGTCTCGACCTTCGTGCCGACGAGCTCGAGGTCCAGCTTGAGCGGCTTCGACTCCATGCCCGCAGAGCCCGAGAGCTTGAGCGACTGAGTCTTGCCGCCGAGCATGCGGTCACACTTCGTGGACGGGATGTTCGTCACCAGCTGGCACGAGAGCGAGTTCGCCAGCATGCGCTGAATGAACGTCCACGTGTACGTGCCCGAGCCGCTCGACGTGCCGCCGTTGCTGCCGTAGGTCGCCGTTCCCATCGCGGCATCCCACAGGTGTAGCTGGCCTTCGTAGTCGGCCTCCAGCGAGAGCGACAGGCGGCCGATCTGCGGGCCGTTGAAGATGTCCTTGCGGTTGACCGTGTCGGTGATGGCGTCCGAGCGCACCTTGCCGCGCTCGCCGCGCATGTCCGCGTTGACGATGTTGAAGCGGCGCGTGGCGGCGACGGCCGTGCCGTAGGTCGCCTCCCGACCGATCTGCAGATACGCCTCATGACCGAGACCAGGCATGACTCACTCTCCTACGGGTTGGTGGCCGACCACTCCCATTCGGCCCGGAGTTGAAGGGTGCAGCCCGCCAGCCCGGCAATGTTCGCCAGCTGCTCGATGGGCTTGTAACCGTCGATGACGTGGATGTAGCCGGAGGTCAGGACGCCGCCGAGTTGCGTGTCGTTCTGGACGGCCTTCAGCACGTCCGCGACGAGCCGGTGCAGGTCGCGCGTGGGGTCGTCCACGGCCGACTTGAAGCGAACGAGGCAGTCCACGTTGACCGTCGCGTTGGCCCGGTGGACGCCGCCGGTCAGCGGTTCGTTCTGGCCCCAACTGTCGATGGTGACAACGAGCGCCGGCGTCGGAAGCTGCGTGATGTTGTAGGCGTACCGCGCCACCACCTTCGGCGTCGTCAGCCACTCGGTCGGCGAACTGGTCGAGTTGATCGTGCCGAGCGTCGTCAGGAGCGCGTCGATGATGCGGTTCGCCATCGCGTCGGAGCGGCTCACTTGTTGGCCTCCGCGACTGCCGCCGAGACTTCGAGGCGCAGACCTCCGACTACCTGCGGCGATGCTTTCGCGCTCGTGCGCGCGAAGATGCGGCGCGGCTTGAGCGTGATGGAGCGAACGAGCAGGTAGAGCAGCGTCACTCCGCGCTTGCCGTTGTTGACCGCAGCCCACAGCCTGCCGCCGAGCGAGCGCAGCAGGAACGAGCCCTGAATGTCGAGAATCGAGCGGCCCGCATACCTGTCCGCGCCTGCTGCCGTCTGCGCTGCGGCGGTCGGGATACGGTGGAAGCCTCGCGGGCTTGAGCCCGAGAACGTGCCGCCGCGCTCATGGTCAAGAAGGTGCTTCATGGCCGAACCGACAGCCGACATCACGGACGTGCCGACGCGGAAGATGGTGCCGCCGCCGGTGACGCTCGCGCGTGTGTGGCCCGTGCGGACGGATAGCCCGTCGCCGCCCGAGTTGCGCTTGCCCCAGAACGGGTCCGAAACTGCGTCCTGCGTCATCTCCTCGCGGAGCAGACGCGAGACCAGGATGGAGGCCCGCTTGACGCCAGCCTCCTGCCCCGAGCGCAGGCGCGAGGCTCCGCGCGCGAGGTTCGCCCGCACGCGGTCCGCTCCCTGCACCGAGACTCCGATCATCGCGTCCTCACATACGGCCAGATGTCGGCGCGCACGTCGTCGGGCATGGCGAAGTCGTTCACGCGAGCGGAGACGCCGCCCATCGTGAGGTCGGTCGTGCGCCCGCGCAGCGACAGCGAGTCGGAGTAGAAGATTTCAGCGAGGCGCAGGCAGAGACGCTCCAGTGCCCACCAGTGTTCGGAGTGCCCGCGCTCGTAGGCGGTCGGCTCGACGTAGCCCGCGCGGCACTCGAGTTCGATGTTCTGCTCGCCCTCGACGAAGATTCCGTAGGGCAGCTCGATGCGGCCCGACATGGCGTCGATGCGAGCGGAGGTCGTGTTGAGCAGCGTGCGGTTGCCTGCCGAGTCCACCTCGTATGCCGCCCATAGCGTGTGAATCGGCCACTCCGGAGCGTAGAGCACGCTGTCGCCGGTGCCGTCGCAGACGAGCGGCGTGGAGCCGACGTACACGGCGGCCTGCGCCTCGTCTGCCGTTGAGGCGTTGCTGCACACCGCCGTAGAAAGAAGCGTGTTGACGCTGGTGATCGTGCTTCCCGCCGGGATGCACGCATCCTCGCTAGTGACGAGAACGATGTCGTCACCCTCGTACACGACCGATGCGTCGGCCAGTTCAAGCGACGTGCTGTTGTTCGTCGTGGTGACCTGCGTCCTGACGGCGGTGCGCCAGTTGCGAGCCTTGAGCGCCCGCGCGGTCCGCATCTCCATCCACGACGTAGCTGCGTTGATCGCCGCAATACAGCGGTCGGACACGTCGTCCTCTCCAATCGTGGAGCGGTCGAGGTGTGCCTTGAGTCGCGCGACAGTCGTCAGCGCATGCGGCGACAGCGTCAGAGCCATTGCGGTCCCCTACTTCTTGCCTGCGGGCTTCTTCGCTTCCTCGGCCACGGCCACGAACTCGCCGGGGCACTCGTCCGACAGCAGATACTTCGCCTGCTCGTCCGTCACTTCGGCCACTTCACCGGCACGCACTTCGACGATGCCCGTGTAGTCGGCCGCGCCTGCGTTCTTCACCTTCGCCATGAGCTTTCCCTCGTTGCTGGAGTTGCGGCCCGCGAGGCCGGAGCGGCTGCCCATGCTGCACCGCTCCGGCCCGCCAGCCGTCCCTGCCTACCCGAATCAGTAGGATGGGATGTTGACGCCTTCGACCACGAACGGACGGGTCGAGGACGGCGTCGCCTTCGACTTGAAGGCCACGCGCATCGTCGCGCGGATGGCACGCTGGTCGTACTCGAACCGGACGTGGTCCGAGACTTCCGTCTGCATCGCCTGCCGCGTGCCGCCGAGGTACATGTTCGAGTTGACGAAGTGGATCGCCGTCTTGGTGTTCGCCGTGCCGATGATGCCCGTGGCATCGAGGTTCTGCGGCACCACACCACCGACGCGCAGCGGGTAGCCGAGCAGCACGCCGACCGTGCCACCGAACAGCGTGGCATCCGCACCGGCGCGGTCGCGCGTCAGGTTGAGCACGTTGCCCGAGCTGTCCTTGAGGACGAGCAGACGCGCGAGGCCCGAGTAGCCCGTGCCGAAGAAGCCGTACTGAAGCTGCGCGTACTTGCCCGCCTTTCCGACCATCGCCGCGAGCGACTCCACCGTCACCGAGCCGCCGAAGTCCACCTGCTTCGTGGTATGCTTGGCCGCCCAGCGGATGCCGTCGAAGCCATCGCGCGCGTCCGTCGTCGCCGGGTCGTCGCCCGTGTCGATGGTGCTCGTGCTCTGGCCGTTCCACACGACGTTGTCGATCTCGTACGCCGCCGCGTAGGTCAGGTCGTTCTGGTACATCGGCAGGACCGAGATGATCGAGTCCTGGTCCGCTTCACGCGACCAGTACGACAGGGCCGCGAGCTTCTTCGCCGTCAGCGTGGCGTTGCCCGAGGTCGGGTCCGAAGCCACGAACGCCGTGTTGCTGCCCGCCGTGTCCGAGGTCGCCTCGGGGATGAGCTTGAAGCGCATGTGGCCGAGCAGCGTGGGAAGCGTCCACGGCGACTGCGGCATGGGCAGGAAGCGGAACGCGCCGGCCAGCTCGAGCTGGTCGCGCACGTCCTCGAACAGCTCGGCCGAGTAGAAGGTCGGAATCCACTCCGACACGCCGCCCGCCGTCTGCACGTCGAGGGCGCGCATGCCCTCCGTCGCGGTGCGCTCGAACGCCGACCAGAACGGCAGCGACTTGACGCCGCCCGCGCGCTCGTAGGACTGCGAACGGGCGTCGGACTGCGCGCGCATGATCGTGTGCGCCGACATGACCATGTCGTTGAGCTTGCGGAACCGCTTGGCCCACGCGAGCGCCTCGCCGTCGAGGTACGTCTCCAGCTCCGAGCGGGTCAGCAGGAGCAGGTTGAAGGCGTTGCCTTCGGCCTTGCCACGGAAGTCCTCGTCGGTCGCGACGTTGTGGACGCGCGGCAGGTTGCGGAGCTGCTTCGCGACGTTCTCGGGCACGCGGCGGTCGGCCTCGTGGAGCGCCTTCGCGATGTCCTCGGCATTCTTCGCGGCGCGAACGGCGTCCTCGGCGATCTTGACGGCACCCTTCGCCGTTTCGATGTCAGCGGCCGCCGCAGCGAACTGCTCGCCGCGCTTCTCGGACGCTTCCAGATGCCCCCGAATCTGGCCGAGGGTGTCGAACAGCTCCTGCTCGTTCTGCGGCTTGACGTTGATGCTCATGGCAGCTGGTCCCCTTCTGTGGTCGCCAGCTGCCACTGGCATTGCTTTGTCTACGCGGACACGAGTCCGCATGAATGCCAGACTTGAGGGCTCTGGCGACCTCCGTTCGGCCTAACCGCTGCCGTACATCTCCCCGAACCAGTCCACCGGCTCGCTGCCACGAGTCGAGAACAGATGATCCAGCCCACCGCTACGAGTCCGCGCGCGTAACGTGTCGAACACGCTCGGCTCGCTGACGGTCCGAGAGGTTCCACGCATGCGGGCCGCAAGGACCATCCCGTCCACGTCCGCAACCGCCGCGCGCTCTCGCGCAGGCTGGATGCTCGTGTCCTTCTGGCCGCCTCGCGCCACGATGGAGACCTCGTTGATTTCCTCGATGCCGGACATGATGCCGACGACGACCGTGCCGCCGGGCAACTCCTGTCCGGGGTAGTACGGCGATTCCTCGAACGGCTTGCCGTCCACCGAGTTCACGAACGACGACATCCACCACGAGATGGACACCTCGCGCCAGATGCCGAGCGCGATCTTCCGCGCCATCTCGTCGCCGTCCTCGGTCCCGCGCTCCCAATAGAACCACGCGCGGACGTGCGTCACGCCGTCCATCTGAACGAGTTCCGCACGGAACAGCCGCCCGATGGGCAGGTCGTCCGAGCCGTACTCGTTGTGGTTCCGCATGAGGTTGACGCCGTTCGGATCGCCGTTGATGAGCGCGACGATCTGGCCAAGCGCCTCGACCGTGAAGCGCGTCGAGTAGTGGTCCACCTGATCGTTGCAGACGAGCGCCGAGCGAACGTGAACGTCCTCGGCGGTCGCCCGCGCGTAGCCCGCAGGGATGAGGCGGTTGATCGCCTCCAGGTCTGCGGGACTCGCGGTCGTCTCGGGCACGGCGTCGAACCGTGCGGACGACAGCTTACGGACGAGCTTCTGCTTCATCGTTGCCCCCTGACGAGCCGCCGGGATTTCCAGTTCCACGTGTTGGCGCAGAAGGTGCAGCGCGCCACATCCGAGTCCTTCGTGACCGTGACCGAGTGCCCGCAGTTCCAGCACTTGATGGACTGCGGCGTTTCCTGCGGCTTGATGACGGGTCCGCGCGTTGCGGGCATCATTTCGCCACCCCGTTCCGCTCGAAGATGGCCGCCACGGGCTTGCCGGGCGCGAACAGGTGCCGCAGGCCGCGCTTGCGCTCGCTCTTGAGCACGGGCAGCAGCGTGCAGCGGCAGTTCACCGTCTCGGACGGGTCGCCCGCAGGGTCGCCGGGGAACCGCAGCGCCGAGCCGCCAACGTCGAACACGCCGCCGACAGCCGCAGCCGTCTGCCCGTCCGCGTTCGCGTGCGTCTCGCGCACCGCCGAGTCACGCGCCGACAGCCACTCGACCTCTTCCACGACGCCCGACTGCTCCCATGCGTCACGGGTCGAGAAGTTGTAGGCACCGATGGACTCCGTCCGCGCAATCGTCTGCGCGCGCGAGAGGCCGAACTCCGGCATTGCGTCGATGCGCTGGATCAGTTGCGTCAGCGGCTCGCCTTCCTCGATGGATCGCGCGATGACTTCGCGCAGCGCCTGCCGAGTCGTCGCCTCGGTCAGCGTCAGCGCCCGCTGCGTGTGCTCGAGCACCCATTTCGCCGCACGCTCGCTGTTGAGCGTGATCTCTGCGGCCACGCCGATCTCGGCCAGAGCGTCGGCACCGCGTTCCTCGATGAGTGCGGCGAGGATGCGCTGGACCTGCTCGCGCTCCGACTCCGTCACTGCGAACACTTCCTCGGGGTCGATGCTGCGGACGTTGCGCCCGCGCGCTCCCATCGCCTCCAGCTGCGCGACGACGCGCTTCTTCTGGCCGTCGAGAAGCTCCGCGAACGCTCGCTCGAGCCTGCGCTCGAACCGCTTGACGTTGACCGACGCCACGCGCCGACGCTCTTCGCGGACGGCATCGCCGTCGATCATGCGGAGAGCCATCGCGGTGGGCTTGCCGTCCTGCGCCACGGGGGTCGGCGAGGAGGCAGCGGGCGCGTCAGTCGTCAGTCCGAAGCCGAGCGAGGCCGCAGGCTTCTCGTACAGCACGTCCGCGCTCGGGTCCGCGATAATCGGCAGGCCGAGCGACATGCGGAGTTCGTTGACGGTCAGCACGGGGCGGCCAGTGAGCGCCACGACCTGCTGCGCCGCGTTGAGGATTGGCTGCTGGAGCGCGATCACGCCCGTGAAGTCCGTCCGCATGCGGATGCCCTGACCGAAGCGCGGGCAGAGCTTCTCCGTCAGCAGGCGGTCACGGAACTGGACCATCGGCTTGATCTTGTTCTGCCAGTAGAGCCGCTCGTCCTGCTGCGATCCGGTTGAGAGTGCGCCGCCTTCCTTGATGCCGACGAGCCACGGAGGCACGCCGAGAGCGCGGCAGATGTCCGAGTCGGATGCCGCCTCGCTCTCAAGCAGCTTCATCTCGTCCACGCCCATTCCGGTACGGACCCACTCGTACACGTCGAGGATTTTCGCCCGCTTGGCCGCGTCGATGCCGCCGTAGAGTCGGGTTAGCGTCTGCTCTGCCGCCTTGCGGTCGGGGCCACGGAGCGGCACCACGTCGCGCTTGTCCGAGCCCGCCAGACGGAAGAAGCCGTTGGCCATGCCGCCCGAGCGGAGGATGTTCTGCTTCAAGCGGCCCGAGTCGTAGCGGTTCTCGTAGGCGTGCTGCACGCTCTCCAGCTGCGAAGAGCCGACAGGCTCGTCGTCCGGGTTGAACGCACGCCAGTGGATGACGAACTCGGCGGGGATGAACTCCTGTCGCCCGCCACGGTCGAACGCATAGCCGCGCTCGGTGCGGTCGCGACCAGGAACCGGCTCCACGAGGTGGGACGGCAGCGTCCACAGCTCCTGCACTCGCGCCGTCCCGAACGTCTCCATCACGAGGTAGGAGTTGCCGCTGATCTGGAAGTAGGCCGCGAGGTCGCGGGCAAGCTCGACGCCAGTCTGCGCCTTGTTGGCGTTGTGCCACACGTCCACGATGTTCCCGGCCTGCCGCTGGATGGGCGCGAACTCGCCGCCTCGTGCCTGCGTCTCGAACAGCACGGGAAGCCCAGCAACGTCCTCGCTGATGCGGTCCACGCATGCGCGGATGATGCCGATCTTCCGGTAGGCCTTCGGGAAGTCGAGCGCGACAGGGAGCAGGGCGAACGGGCTGTCGATCTGCTGCGGCGGCCGGTCGGGCATGCCGCTGACGACGTTCACAGAGCCGAGACCGAGCATGCGGGAGGCGATGCGCTGGAACAGGTTCACGCCGACACCTCCGCATTGACTGTGTCGTACAAGACGCCGATGATGCACCCGTCGTCCGCGCTGATGATGTCGGTGTGTCCGTCACGGTCGCGCAGGGTTACTGATTCGCCGAAAGTGTTGATTGTCGCGGCGGTATAGTCCACAAACTGCACGGCGATCTTCATGCGACCTCCGTGATGCCGGGGCGCACCTGACGCTCAAGCGTGTAGAGCACGTATCCGAGCGCGTCGATTCGGTGATTGTTCGCGTCAATCGGCATCTCGCGCGGGCCGTCCTTCGGGTTCGTGCGCGTCTCGCTCTGCTTCGTCCAGCGGTAGGCACCGATCTCGCGTTCGAGCGACGTGGGCCGCTTCTCCGCGACCTCGCGCGGGTCCGAGAACACGTTGCTGCCCGCGATCACGAACAGCTCGCCGCGATTCAGTGCGCCGGCGATGGTCTGGATGGCGTTGTGAATACCCTTGCGAGCGGGTGCCGTGCGGACGCCATGTCGGGCCAGAGTCGCGGCGTCCTCGGCGTCATGGTCAGCGTATGAGGCGCGGACATACAGGCCCGACAGGTAGGCACCCAAGTCCTCGGCTTCTTGCGGCGAGCAGCAGTCTCGCAGGACCGCCAGTTCGTCTGCCTCCAGCTCGAGGAGTTTCCGCGCATGGTCCTCGACCAGCATCTCGGTCGCTGCCCACTGGCGGTACACGTAGCGCACGCCGTCCGGAGACTCGGCCACCCACAAGCACACGAACGCATTGCGGAAGCCGAAGTCGATGCCACGGTAGCGAGGCCACGTCGGAGGCGGGTAGCCGCCCCACTTCTCCCACGTCGCGGGCTTGTCGATCACGTGCCGCTGCGGCTCCCACATCGGGAACACGCTGCCCTCGGCTCGCGCCCACTTCCCCAACACGAGGCGGTCGTAGTAGACCGTCCCGCGCAGAGATTCCAGCCGCTCGTGGTAGCCGGGCGGCAGGTTCGCCTCGTTGTCGTGGAAGCCCGAGAGGATGATCTCGTACTTCTCGCGCCCGTCCTCGTACCGCTCAACGCGCATGCCGAGCTCGGGGTCGAACTCCTGCGCGATCCAGTGCTCGTCGTCCTCGGGATTGCAGATCAACGACAGCTGCGGCATGCCGAGCCCGAGCTTCGACGCGCGAGCCGATAGCCACGGGTCGTTCTGCGAAAGGCGCGTCTGCGCGAACGTGAAGTGACGGCGGTCGAGCTGCTCGGCCTGGTCGATCATGATCGAGCCGAACTCGGCCGACAGCACGCGCGAGGGGTCGAGCCAGCCGAAGATGTGGATGCGGGACTGCCGGACCTGCCCGTCGTCGCACTTGACCGGCGGGTAGAGCAGGACGGACTTCGACTCCGACCAGCCACGGTTCCATACCTGCATGGGGACGATCTTGGTCTTGAGCGTGTCGAGCGTCGTGTTGTCCATGCTGACGCGCTCAAGGCGCGTGATGGCGCAGACGATGCCGGGGAGTGCGATGCACTTCGCGTGCTCGGACAGGCAGCCTACCCACGACTTGCCGCGACGGACGCGGGACGAGAACACGCGCGTCGGTGCGGTCGAGCGCAGGTATTGCTCCTGCGCGTAGCTGTTCGGCTCGTAGACGCGCGCGTCAGACACGGCCGCACCCGGAAGGCTTGCGGTCGTGAGCGTCAGCGCGGTCAGGATAGCGAACAATGGCGGGCCTCACTCACTCGGCTTGGAGTAGTTGCGGAACACGATTTCCATCGGCGGCAGCGCGTCGGCGTCGATCTGCTCCTCGCGGCGCTTCGGCAGCCCGCCACGGTCGGCGGCGAAGTCCATCGCCCACTGGAACAGGTCCGACTTGTCGGGGCCGTCCTTGATGATCTTCTCCACGTGGCCAACGCCGTGATCGGAGAGCGCCTTGCCGAGTCGGCCCTTCGCGTCGGAAAGCGCCTTGCGAACGTCGTCAGGGAGCGGGATGCGCGGCTTGGAGGCGTTCTCGCGATTGACGGCACGCTGATGCTCGGACGCAGGCTTGGTCGCCTTCTGCCCGAGCTTGCGGCCGCCCTTCCTCGCGCTGCCTCGTGCCGGTGCCGTCATGGCTTCATGCTCCCTGTGTGCCGATAGTGCGGCGGGCCGACCGGCGATCCCCGATCCGACAGCCCGCCGCACGCGCTCCGCTCCGCTACTTGCTCGCCGCTCGCTGCGGATAGACCACGTAGCACTTGACGCCGGAAACCTTCGGGCTCGATCCGCTCAAGTCGCCAGCAACGCGTAGGCGGAACGAGGGAGCGAGCCAGATGTTCGGGGCGGTCGCACCGTCAGGGTCAGCGACCAGCGGGCCGGACCACACGTTCGAGTTCGCACCGCCACCGATGATGCCGCCAGCGGCCAGCGCGAAGTTGCCGAAGGCATGCGCCGTGGTGAGCGCAGGGACTCCAGCCGCGTATGCGTACAGGGTGTCGCGTCCAGTGCCGATCTCGACCGTGTAGTTCAGCGAGTCCGTGACGCCGTTGTTGGTCGCCGTGGAAGACACGAAGAACACACGGGCCGCGCTCGCGCCGCCGGTGAGCTGGCTGTGGGCGATCATGTCCCAGTCCCAGTCACTCGTGTCGATGGGCTCGGTGCGGATGGTGTCGCTCTCGTCCGTGATGAACGTCGTGTCGGTGTAGACGATGGAGCCGACTTCCTTCCACCGGAGCTGCTTCACGGCCATGATCGCATCGTCGGCCGAGGCGAGCGAGGCGAACGCGCTGACCAGGACGACGGCCAGCGTGCAGAGCAGAACAGCGAAACGCGAGACGGACAGCTTCATGGTGACATTCCTCCGAGCCTGTCGGGTGACGGTCACTCGTCCCGCGATGTGCGAAAAGTCCAGCATTTCGCTGCATTTCGCTGCACTTGGGCGAGTCTGGTAGTCGGCGAGAGCGTGCGATTCATTCGCGGTGGCAGCCGAGATTTCATCGCACGCGCATCGCCTCGCGCATAGGTCTAGCGGAAGCGCAAG
>CAZMXB010000062.1:0-4495 GCA_964569855.1 uncultured Rhodoferax sp. | reverse complement strand
GCGGTCACGCGGCCGACTTGCGGATTCGCGAGAGTGCGATCATGCCTCGCAGAGTGGCGAGAGCGAGCTTCCATGCGGCTTCGCGGGAGTGAGCGAACCCGATCTGGTCCATGCGTTCGGATTCGTCGGTGACGAGCCACGTGTGCGAGTAGGCGCACGGCAGGTCGGACGGCATGACGCTGACGCGGAAGCGGACGGCTGGCGCGGTACGCATCACGCGGCCGGCGTGCGGCGGGCTTCGTCGCGGTGGCAGATGGCTTCCCACGAGTTCGTGTCGCGGCTCCAGGGATACCAGCCGCCCCATGAGCGGATGGACTCGGCGAGGCCGGAGGCGGCGTTGAGGGAGGCCCAGCAGGACACGTCGCATTCGCGCTCGCAGGGGACGGGCGTTCCGTGTTCGTCGCGCGTCCAGTGGGAGTGCGTGGCCCAATGCATGAGCGTGTGAACGCCGATGGCCTGCCAGATGGCCGAGTCGCGCTTGCGGACGATGCGGACCACGTCGGCGGGCGAGAGGAGTTGGTCGCGGATTTCGCGGATGATCCAGTTGGCGAACTCGGTCTGCGGGTTGGTGACCGGCGTCGCGGAGCGGATGGTCGAGCCGCTGGCGTCGAAGCCGACGAACGGAAGGTCAGCCTGACGCTGCTGGACTGCGGCTCGAGGGGCTTGCGCGGCGGCTTCGGCCTTGCGCTTGAGCGTGGCCTCGAGCACGGCGTTCGGGTTGCTGAACGCCTCTCCTGCCGCCTGCTTGTCCTCGATCCACTTGGCCGCCCGCTCGACATCCTGCCGAGAGAGCCGGTCCGAGAATCGCGAGACGAAATCAGCGAGTGTCGCTGCGTCGAACATGGTCGCATTCCTTGCGTTTAGTTACGCAGAAGGGTTTACCCGGTAGGATTGAGCTAGGCAATGCTATCGGGGAGAGTGTTTCTATAGGCAGAGGCAGAGGCAGGGGTCATCAATCCGCATTGCGATCGCATTAACGGAACGATGGCCACCCCATTTCTCAACTCATGGGGTTTGGATGGCCACCCCATCGAGCCGCAGAGCCTTTCCGGCCCGCCTCCGACGCCGCTTCGTACCTCGCACGCTGCTCGTCTCTCTCGTGCAGCATGCGTTCCTGCACCCACTTGTCGCTTTCGACTCGGAAGCAACGCCGCATCGCATCCTTGTTGCGGTTCCACTGTGCCGCCGTGTAGCCCATCCACTGCCGCCACTGTGACTCCGTTGCGACCCCCGGGCATTCGCTCAAGTGAGAACAGCAGAGAGCCCACACGTACCTGCCCCTCTGGTCCCACGTCAGCGACTGCACGTCCGGGTCGGCCATGAAGTCCCTCGGGTAGAACTGGAAACTCGGTGCTCTGTCCTTCGCCACGTCGCGCCTCCCTACGCCTTTCCGAGCATGAATCGGAGCGTCGTCCGAAGCTGCTCGTCGCAATACTCGCCCTTAATCTCCGAAGCGCGCCTCTGCTCGGCTCGCATCTTGTTCGCCCTGTCCTTCGCCCTGCGGAGTGCCGGTCCTTCGTGATCGTCGCAGTACCGCTTCCCTCGCCCGCTGACATGCTTCGAGCACCCGTCCGGCCATCGGCAGCAGCCACGCAACGGTCGCTTGCCGCCCCTGTGTTCGCAGCAGAACGGGCTACGGCCGTCTCTCGGACGCTCGCACCCGTCCTGCACGCAACGCTTACGTGTCTGCACTCTCCTGGCCCTCCGTGGCCGTGGTCGCCTTCCTGTGCGTTTCGCGGAGCCAAGCATCGTCCGCACCGAGGTAGGCTTGGACGGTGGCGATGTTCTTGTGTCCGAGGAGGAGCTGGAGCGCACGCAGATCCGCGCCGCCCTTGAGCAGATGGGTGGCGAACGTGTGGCGCATGAGGTGCGGCCGGAGCTTGCGGATTCCCGCCTGCTTGGCGCGCTTCTGGAACGCCTTCCACACGCCCATGCCGGACATGCGGGTGCCGTGCTGGCTCGGGAAGAGCGGACCGGGCTCGCTGCCACGCACGGCAAGCCACGCCGTGAGCGCACAGACGGCGCTCTCGGTCAGGAATCCCACCCGCTCGCGGTTTCCCTTGCCCACGACGCGGACGGCCCTCTGCGCGAGCCGTAGCGCGTCCAGCGTGATCCCGGTGAGCTCCTCTGAGCGTGCGCCGGTCGAGTAGGCCAGCTCGAGTAGTGCGCGGTCTCGGACGCCGTACCAGTCGGAGCCGCAGGCTCGGAACAGTCGCGCGACTTCCTCCGGCGTCAGGCTGTCGGGCAGGCGCTCGGGGAGCTTGGCGGGCCGGATGCCGGCGCTCGGGTCAGGGAGTCGCGCCCACTTGTAGAACTGGCGCAGCGTGGTCAGGCGCAGGCGACGGGTCGCCGCCGAGCACTGGCCCTGCTCCATGTAGGCGATGACAGCGGATCGGTCGGCAGCCGCGAAGTCGTGGACGCCCCGCGCCTCCAGCAGGCCCGCGAAGGCCAGCAGGTTCTGTTCGTACTTGGCGACCGTCCGTGGAGCGAGGAACATCTCGGCGAGCATCTCCCTGACGTAGTGGGCGACCGTGCGCCCCAACGGCGACAGCGGTGCGGTTTCCTGCATTCATGCTCCACCTCCCGAGGGGTCGGCCTGTGGGGAAAGGCTCGCCAGATTCGGGAGAGTGTAGCGCGTGTCCGTTACGCTGCAATGGTGCGACTGCGGCCCTTCTTTGCGGATTTCTCCCACGCGGGCGCGCCGGCCTGCGCAATGTGGATTTCCATGCGCGGGCGGTCCGGGTCGAACCGCACGGCGTAGTCCTCGCGAACGAGCAGCGGCGCTCCGTCGTCCTCGATGAGCTTGGCCTTCACCATCGCGTTGAGCAGGATGCTGACGTGGTTGTTCGCGTCCCAGCGGCGGCGCGTGGGGACGTAGAACGTGATCGCGATGCGCACGGGCCCGAGCACCGGCCGCACCCCGGCGGCGCGCATGGCGCTCTGGAGCATGACGGTGAGCCGGTTGCGCTCCTGCGTGCGCCCGGTCCAGTGCATCCGGTTCGCGACGTTGCGCGACACCGGCAGCCCCGGCACTTCGAAGCAGACGCGCACTTCGCCTCCCCCCACTCCGACCCCCATCACGCCACCCCCATCCCGCCGCCGTTCGAGGCACATGCCTCGACGTAGACGGCCTCGACCTGCTCCACGAACTTCTGCGGCGCGAACTCGCTGCGGACTGTGCTCGACCGCTCCTGCGCGCGCTGCTGGTACGCTTCCAGGTTCCCGGCGACGTGAGCGATCGCGCTGACCACCGACGCATCGGTGGCAGTGCAGATCACGCCCGCGTCACCGATCAGCTCGCGGTGCATGCCCTCGTCGGTGGCGACGACCGGGATGCCCATGGCGACCGCCTCGCCGCACGCGAGCCCGAAGGACTCGTGGCGGGACGGGCAGCACACGATGTCCGCGAACTCGGCCACGGCCGCCGCGGTCGAGCGCGAGCCGTCCATCCACGGGAAGAAGCGCGAGTCGCCCTTCGCAGCTGCGCGCAGCGTGGCCTCCTCGGACCCTTTCCCGATGAACGTGAAGCGCACTCCCGCGAGCACGCGCGAAGCCCGCGCCGCGATGTCGAAGCCCTTCTGCCGCTCGTAGCGTCCGAAGCACGCGACCTCGATCGGCCGGCTCCCGATCGGCTTCGGCACCGATCGCACGCGCGCCGGGACGACGACGGGGTTCGGCACCACGCGCGCTTCGCGCCCCGTGTACATGCGCACGGAGTCGGCCTGCGACTTCGACGGGCACATGACGGCCGCGGCGTACTTGAACGCGCGCGAGACCGGGAGCTGGATGAGCCGCTCGGGCGGCGAGAGGTGCTCGTGGATGACGAGCGGCACGCTGGAGCGGCCCCACGACGTGGCGTACACGCCCGCGGGCCACGCGCTGAAGCAGTGGACGATGTCGTAGCCGTAGGGGTCGAAGCGCAGGCCGCGCAGCCGGTTCATCGTCGCGACCCATTCCCGAGGCCCGTCCGTAGGCCACACCTTGCCGACCGTCACATCGAAGCGCGTGCGGAGCGCGGACACCTGCGTGTCCACGAAGCCGCCGAGCCACGGCGTGATGGCCAATACCCTGGCGATCGGTTTCACGTGCGTCACTTCCCCGACCTCCACGCCGCGAGCGCGTTGTCCATCGCTCCGCTCGGCGTCCAGTCTTCGCGCTGCGCCAGCTCGCACACCGCCTCCGCGAGCTTGAGCCGTTCCTGCGTCTGGGCGTGCGCCTTGATTTCGCCTTTGAGCAGGGCGTTCGTCTCGTTGTGCGCGTCCCGCTCGGCGTCGAGTTCGGCCAGCAGCAGCTTCACCCACCACGCGGGGTTTGCGGTGGACGCGATCTTCCGCATCTCGGCCAGAAGCTCATCGGTCATCGTGCGTGCCACGTCAGGCCTCCCCACGGGCGCGGATGGCGGCGGCGACCGCGCGTACAGCGATCTGCATGCAGCACTCCCGCTCCTCCGCGCGGGCGGCGGCGATGGCCTGCGCATAGCACTCCGTCTTGGCGC
>CAZMXB010000061.1:0-22005 GCA_964569855.1 uncultured Rhodoferax sp. | reverse complement strand
CAAGCCCGATCTGGTCAAGGCCTTCCAGGACGCCACTGCCGCGTTCGACTCATCGGGCCTGTGCATCTTCACGACCTTCGCCTGGGGCCTGCAGGACCTGTCCCCGCAAATGCAGGGCGCCTGCAACGAGGACTACACCATCGAAGAGCTGGCCAAGATCGGCGAGCGCATCTGGAACATGGAGCGTGAGTTCAACAACCGTGCCGGCTTCACCAACAAGGACGACAGTCTTCCGCCCCGACTGACCAGTGTGGAAGGCGCTTGCAAGAGCGGCCCGGCCAAGGGCAAGTTCAACGAGCTGGCCACGATGCTGCCCAAGTACTACGCCGCCCGCGGCTGGGATGCGGAAGGCCGCCCCACCGCCGCCACCAAAGAGCGTTTGGGGTTGTAGGGAGAGATAACGGAGGTTTTTTGGGGTCGGATCACCGGAGAGAGCGAAGCGAACGAAGTGTGCTCTTACCCCAATAAACCGGACCGGAAGCAACGAAACAGCGGTCTCGATTGACCGCTTTCTTTTTGGAGTTGAAATGACCCACCATGTCATCCTGGGCGCCGGGCCCGCCGGCGTCATCGCCGCCGAAACCATCCGTAAACTGAGCACCCAGGACACCATCACCCTCATCGGCGACGAGCCCGAGCCGCCATACTCGCGCATGGCCATTCCCTACCTGCTGATGGGCAATGTGGGCGAGAGCGGAACCTACCTGCGCAAGAGCCCCACCCACTTCGAAGACTTGAAGATAAATGTGGTGCGAGCCCTCGTGGAATCTGTGCAAGCAGCTACCAAAATAATAGCGCTCCAGGGTGGAGCCACGCTTTCCTATGACACCTTGTTGATCGCCACTGGCTCCCATCCGGTGAGCCCGCCCATTCCCGGCATCCAGTCCGAGGGCGTGCACACCTGCTGGACGCTGGCGGATGCCCGTGCCATCGCACAGCGGGCCAAGCCCGGCGCGCGGGTGCTGCAGCTCGGCGCCGGTTTCATCGGCTGCATCATCATGGAGTCGCTGGCCTCACGTGGCGTGAAATTGAGCGTGGTGGAGATGGGCGACCGCATGGTGCCGCGCATGATGGGCCCGACGGCGGGCGGCATGATCCGTGACTGGTGCGAGGCCAAGGGGGTCGAAGTCTTCACCGGCACCAAAGTCGAATCCATCGAACCCGGCACGCCACTCACCGTGAAGCTGTCCAACGGCACCAGCATGCTGGCAGACCTGGTCATCAGCGCCGCGGGCGTGCGACCGGCCATCGGCTTTCTGGAACACTCCGGCATTACCTGCTTGCTGGGCGTCTTGACCGACGAGCATCTGCAAACCAATGTACCCGGCGTTTTTGCTGCCGGTGATTGCGCCGAAGCCTTTGACAAAGTGTCAGGCAAAACCATGGTCAGCGCCATCCAGCCCAACGCCTCCGAGCAGGCGCGCATTGCCGCCGCCAACATGGTTGCCTTTGCACGCGGTCAACCCGCACAGGCCGACCTCAATGGGGTGACACAAATCAACGTGCTTGACACCCTGGGCCTGATCTCGGCGAGTTTTGGTGACTGGCAAGGCACGCCGACGTGCGACCACGTGGAGTTGACCGACAAGGCGTCGGGGCGCCACCTGAGCCTGCGCTTCCAGGACGATGTGATGGTGGGGTGCAACGCCGTCGGCTGGACCGAACACATCGGCGTGATGCGCGGCCTGGTCGAGGGCCAGATCAAGCTGGGCGCCTGGAAAGACAAGCTGATGCAAGACCCGACCCGTCTGGTGCAGGCCTACCAGGCCTCGGCGCTGGGGCAGCACGACTGGTCGGGTGGCAAAACCGGGCGCAAGCGCTAGGATTGCGCCGGCATGAAAATCACCTTCAAACTATTCGCCTCGCTCACCGACTACCTGCCGCCAGAGTCCAAGTACACCAACATCGTGGCGCTGGACATTGCGCCTGACACCACCATCGGTCAACTGGTGGAGCAGTACCGCTTGCCAGCCAAGCAGGTGCATCTGGTGCTGGTCAACGGCAGCTACATCGCGCCCGAGCACCGCGCCAGCAAAACCCTGGTGGAGGGCGATGTGCTGGCCATCTGGCCACCCATTGCCGGGGGCTGAGTTTTTGCAAGCATCCTATCCCGAACGCTTTGAGCGCGAAATGGGCTGTACCGAAGCCGAGTGGTTGCGCTGGCTGCCCCGGGCGATGGGCGAACACCATTGGAAACTGCAGACCGGCACAGCGGGCGTACGCATCGGGGACGGCGCGCTGGGCCTGAAATGGCAGGTGGCGGCGCCGCGTGTGATTGGCCTGGTCCGGATCCCGGTGCTGAAAGTGAGCTTTCGCTTTGCCGGGCTGGACGATGCGCAACGCTACACCTTCATGCAGCGCTTTGATTTGTATATGCAGCGGGGTGGCGGCTGAGGGGGTGCCACGATACCTTCGGCAGCGTCACCCGTGGTTCAGGTCCACAAAGGCATCCATTACCAGGTGCGGGTTTTTCATCAGTTCGTCCTTCCAGGCCCCCAGGTGGCGGTGTGACTGGATCAGGCCGCGGATCGCACCTACGTGGTGGGGGTGGCCGATGGTGATGGCGCCGATCAACTGATCGCCATCGAAACACAGGCGGGTGTAGATGAAGTTGGCTTCGTCCACCACCTCGGTCTGGTCGCCGCCCGGTATGCCATCCCACAGGCCGAAGGTGTGCGATATCAGGCCCACCGTATCCAGCACGTTCATGCTCAGACTGCCACGGTAGGGCACGTCCTTGCCAAGCATGTTCAGCGCCGCAATACGGCCGTGCTCGGTGGCGGTGGGCTGCAGGGCGTGCACCACCCACTCGCCAGTGGAAAAGTCGCGCCCCTGGGCCACGTCCCCGGCGGCATAAATGTGGGGCACCGTGGTGCGCATGTGCGTATCGATCACAACCCCGCTACGAATCTCGGCGCCGGTGCCTTCAAGAAACGCCACATTCGGATGCACGCCGGTGGCCAGGATGATCAGGTCGGCATCGATACTGCGCGTGTCCATCACCAGGCGCGGGCCTGCTTCAATGCCCAGGGTGCGCCCGGTGGTGATGACCTCCACGCCACGGCCCTCCAGCCAGCGCTGCAGCATGCGGCTGCCCACTGGCGTCATCATCGAACGCAGTATCTGCCCCGAGCGCCCCGCCACCACCGACAGTTTGGCCCCGCTGTTGACCAGCGACTTCATGCACACACCCGCCACAAAGCCCGCGCCCAGCATGACCACGCGGGCACCGGGCTTGAGCTTGGCAGCGATCTGGTGTGCGTCTTCCAGTGTCCAGCACGTCACCGCGCCGGGCACATCGGTGCCAGGAATGGGCGGCAGCGTTGGCGATGAGCCGGTGGCAACCAGCAGCCGGTCGTAGGGGAGTTGCGAGCCATCTTCCAGATCGACCTGGCCACCATTCGGGCCGGCATGCACCTTGCGCGCCTTGCCATGCAGGTAGCGAATGCCCAATGCTTCCAGATGGTGTGGCGCGCGGCGCTGGTGGGCGCCCACATCGTCAATAGCCCCGTTGAGGATGTAGGGGATGGCCATGCGCGCATAGGGCTCGCCAGGCTCCCCGCTGACCAGGGTGATATTGGCCTGGGGCTCGTTTTCGCGCAGGGTTTCAGCCGCGCGTACGCCAGCGGGGCCGGCACCGATGATGACAAAGTTCATGGCAGTTCACCGTGTTGTGCATCCGGTTTGGATGCGTTTTCATCCAGCCCGGCGCGCTTGGAGCCATGTCTTGTCGCCAGCATGGCACTGCGGCCGATTTACCTGTTTAGAGTGTAGCGACTGAGGCATGACGTGCCTTGCTACAGGTCAAGAAAACGGGGGACAACCGGCATCGCATGTCCAAGCCGGTTGGTGGCACATGCGGCGTGCGTCTAGAACCCGAACGCCTTGACACCCGGCTTGAGCATGTAGGCAGCCACTTCGGGCGGCTTGGCGACTGCGATGCCGTCTGTCAGGTCTGTTGCAGTGCGGTCGGCATTGGGCAGGAACAGGGCACACACCTCTACCGTGGCCCCGGCCTTCATCAAGCCCGCCAGCATTTGTTTGGGCGTGACATTGCGTGGCTTCAGCGCCGCAGGTTCATACGCTTTGAGCGCCAGCTGGCCGGCAGGGCCGCACAGCAGAATGCGCACGACTGCCTTTTGTTCCACCATTTGGGTGGCCAGCACCATCGCCATGCCCTGGGACTGGTTGTCGGCGCTGGTGACATTGAAAAATGTCTCGGTGGATGTCTGGGCGTAGCCGCTCAGTGACAGGGTCGTGAGGGCGGCGAGGATGATCTTGGAGTGTTGCATTGGTGAGCTCCGGTTGGGAATAAATTACTTGCGTGTGGGGCGGTTGCCGGTGACGGTGGTCAGGCCCAGGGCCTCCCAGTCCATCATTCCGCCGCGGTAGTAAGAGACACGGGTCGCGGGGAAGCCCGCGCGCACCATGCTGGCAATACCGATCGGGCTTTGCGGGCAGACGGGACCATTGCAGAAGGCCACGATCCTGGCTGCTTTCTCGCAACCCCATGGGCCCTTGCCCTGGCGGGTGCAGCCCATTTCGTCCATGCGGTCTTCGAGTTCGTTGAACGGGATGTGGTAGCTGTTGGGGATGGTGGCTTCCAGCGGTTCGTCCTCGTCGCGCATGTCAATAACCATGGTCCCTGGGTCATTGAGTGCCTGCAATACCTCAATTTCCGTGACCGGGCGCACGCCAGGCAGGGGCACCAGCGGCTGCAGAAACCCCTTGTTGCGTGCACAGACCGTCATGGTCCGCGTGATGGTGAAGGGACCGGTGGGTGTCTGGACGACGAACTGTTTGTCCTGTCCGATGATCTTTAGCGACTCGGGTCCATCCGCCCAGGCTGGCAGTGCGCCGCCCGTTGCTGCCAAAATGATTGCCAGCGTCGTTGCGGCGCGCCATTGACTCACGCTTATTCCTTGATGGTGCAGGTTTCACCCTTGCAGGAAATTTCGGCATCCAGGTAGGAGACGTTGGTGTATCCCTTGCGTCCCAGGATGTCGTAGGTTTTCTGGCTCTTGGCACCCGTGGCGCAGTTCACGAAGACGGGGGTGTCTTTGGGAATTTTGGCAAAGTCTTTTTCCATTTCCTCAATGGGCAGGCTCATGGCACCCTTGAAGTGTCCGCGCGCATAGTCGGCTGCGGGGCGCACGTCGAGGATGAACTTGCCAGCGGCAACAGCCTCCTCAAATGCCTTGGGCGAAACCTGGCCGGGGCCATACACGGGTGCCCACGTCACAGCCGTGGCGGCAGGTGCAGCGGCCAGAGCCTCTTTCCAGGCGCTGACGGGGAAATAGGCGAGACGGCGGAAGTCCATCTCGCGCAGTTCTTCCATGGCGGCGTTGACAGCGGCCATGTCGCCGCGGCCAATCACGACCAGCGGAGCATTCTTGGACAACGTGCCCAAGGCCGCTTGCCCCCTTGCGCCTTTGAGGTCCGCAATGGCGAGCTGAACAGTCTTGTTATTGGCGGTGACAATGGTGTCTTTGCCAGCTGTGGTGTCAATCAAGATCAGGTTGCCTTTTTTGACGAAGGGTTCTTCGGCCAACAGGGGCTGTGCCTTCTGGTTCCATCCGGGTACGCCATTGCGATAGACCCAAGCGTCGCCGTAGCCCATTTTTCTGAAGATGGCAGCCGAGTCCACCGACAACGTGCACTCGCGACCCGCGCAGTAGAAGATGACCTTGCCCGTCTTGGGAATGCCCATGGCATCGACACTCGCGGGCTCTTTCATCAGCTTGTCCAGTGGCAGGCTGATGGCGCCTGGAATGTGGCCGGATATGAATTTACCTGCCGGTCGGCTGTCAATAACCCACACGGTCTTGCCGATGGCGCCTTGTTCGTAGAACGAGACCATCTGCTCGTTGACCACTTCGTCAGGCTCGACAGGTGGCGGGGTGGCTGCAATGGCATTCCAGGCAAATGCCGAGGCTGCCAGCAGGGCAGCCAAAATCATGCGTTTCATGGTGAAACTCCTACAACAACAGATCCCGCTTCAATGAAACGCAATTTGCGGGGGTCGGGATCCCGGACCCGCGCAACGCGTGTGGCTTAGCAGCCAGCGGTCTTCTTGAACGACTTGCTGGTGTTTTTGCCGTCTTTTTCCCAACGGGCGCGAATTTCGTCGCCTTCCACGATGCGCTTGTCCTTGAATTTGTCCAAAGTCAGGTCATCGGTGATGGTGAGTGTCGTGGGTGCGCCAGACTTTGCGTCCTTCAATATCGCGGTGGCAGACTTGCCGTCAGGAGCCAGCGTGATCTTGGTTACGGGGCCAACCATCTTGCCTTCTTCCGCAAAGGCGTTGGCGGTGAAGGTGGCGCTGGCGAGACCCAGCACAATGGTGGCGATCAGGGTAGCGAGTTTGGTTTTCATGGTTTTCTCCTGGAATGAATGAGGAAAGGGGTGGTCAGAACTTCACGTCAAACGTGGCGTAAATATTGGTGGCAGTGGACAGCGGCGTGGTGGTCATCATCTGGCCGTTGACGTCGGACATGGCAACCGGAGCGCCCACCCAGTTGTTGCTGCCGGTGTACTGGATGTCATAGCGCTGTACGCCTAGGCGGAAAAAGGCCTTGCTGAAGAACGACGAAATCGGCATGCGGTCCAGCTCCTGGATCATGTAAGCCTCATAGACATCGCCACGTACGCCCACCTTGGATGTCCACATGTCGTCGGCTGCGGGTGCAAATGTGATCCAGTCCTTGGAGCCGCGGTTGTACTCAAAGCCGAACATGGTTTTGGATGGCAGGTCGTAACGCACGCCCAGCGCAACGGCGGTGCCGGTCTTGCTGGTGGGTGCTTCGGGGTTGAAGAAACCACCGGTCATCAGGCCCTGGAAGCCAAACTGTGCCGACACGTTGTTGTTTGGGTGGGTCACGCTCATGCCCACATCGCCAAAGATGTGCAGGTTGCCGGGGCCGACCTTTTTGAACGTACTCATGAAGCCCACGCCATACCAGTCGATGTCACCCAGGTTGGTCTTGGCAACGGTGTTACCAAAGTAGGTGTTGTTCATGGTCGGCGCATCAAAGATGTTCATGCCCCGGTTCCATTGCAGCCAAACGCGCAGCGGATCGGTGTCGATCGGGATGATGGCGATGCCCACCATGTCGGTGTCGGCCAGTGAGTTGGTCGGTGTATTGCGGAAGCCGCTCTCAAAGCCACGGCCGTAGCAGACTTTTGCATAGGCTCCGGGCAGCGAGTCGATCTCGGGGGCATAACCCACAGTCATGCCGTCAAACGCGTAGTCCACCAGCAGCGACGGCGTGCCGCCGTTGCCGGGGCGTGGAATGTTGTTCTTCAGGTTGCTGGGGGCGCCGCCAGTGGACGGCCGACGTCCGACGGAGAACCACATTTCCTGGTCGGCAATATTGCTCCAGGTGGCGTACACGCGGTCCACATTCAGGTAGCTGTTGGACGGCACGTGGCTGAGCGTGCCGTCAAACACGCCGACGCGGTCGGCAAAGAAGGGCGCAGAGCCACTGTTGGTGACGGCGTTCTCATTTTGTGCACCAAACACCTTGTACATCGTCATGTGGGCGGTCACGCTGACGTCCTGCGTGGCTTTGGCGTTCAGGTCCAGCGCAAAGCGGTTGGTCATCAGGCTGTTGTTATCGGGTGTGTAAGCCGGAATGGTCTGCGCAAATGCGCCAATGCCTTGCAACATGCCCATAGTGGAGGGTGTGCCCAGGAAGGCGCGTGCCTGGTCGAAAGTGGCGACATTGCCCATGGCTTGCGAGAAGCCCATCAGGCCCGACAGGGCACCTGCCGTGGACATGCCGCCTGCCTGAGGTGCGCCGAAGTAGCGTGAACTTCCCGCCACAGCCGAAGGATTGGCAAAGAAGTCGCCTTGTAGTGCGTCCCCCACTTTTTTGAAGGTGGCGTTCACATCAGTGAATGTTTTGGTGTCGCCCTTGAGGTAGTCATAACGGAAGTGGTAGTCGCCACCCACGGTGAGCCATTTGCCAAGCGATTTGTCTTCGAGCTTTTTGACTTGACTCCTGAGGTCATCCAGTGCGGCGGTGTCGATCTTTGGTGCCTCGGCAGCAACAGGTGCAGCGGCCTTGGCAGCCCTGGCTTCGTTGGCCTTGACCTGGCCTTTCAACTCTTCAAGCTGTTGTGCCAGACGTTCGTTCTGCTGGGCAAGTGCTTCGATGCGTTTCAACAAATCGGCCTCGGCGGCTTGTGCAGCTACAGGCAACAACAGGCCCGCAATCAAAGCGGCGAGCAGATTTTGTTTGAATTGTGATTTCATGACTAACTCCTTACTTTTCGACATTGCAATTCGGTAGCTGTGGCTTACTTGGGCTCGTGGCCCAGGTCTTCCCAGCCGGTGATCATGGCCATGACCTGCGAGTACACCTTGTGGCCGGTAGTGGCCAGGTACAGGTGCGAGATCAGGAAGGCCAACATCAGGAAGGCACCCAGCGTGTGACCAGTTGCCACCCATTTCAGGCTCAGAAAGTCGAATCCCAGAGCGGCCCAATCGGCATAAAAGAGATACAGGCCGCCGGTCACCCAGATCAGCGGACTGAGCAGGGTCAGCACTGCCAGGTAGGTCAGGCGCTGCAGCGGGTTGTGCTTGTTGACGGCACTTGGCTTGAAGGGGTGCGGCTCATGCTTGAAGATGCCCGAAGAGTAGTAGTTGGCAATAGCGATGATCTTGTCCGTGGTGGGGATGTAATGGCGCCATTCGCCGGTGGCCACGTGCCAGAAGATGGCAAATATCCATAGGCCCACCAGGGTCCAGGCGGCAATGGTGTGGTAGCTCACTGCCTTGGCGAAGCCGAAGAGGGAGTAGGTTCCATGCACCTCAAAGCCGGTCAGCAGCATCGTGATGATCAAGGCCGCTTGCGACCAATGCCAGAAACGCTCAAAGGGTTTGAAAAGGTAAACGCGTGACATAGTGGTTCTCCGGTTTAGCGGTTGCGTTTGTGGGTGACGATGCGAATCAATCCGTGGCCGGTGACGCCAACGAGGGTCAGGATGACGAGTGCCCAACCACCCAGCTCAAGCCAGCGTGCGTGGTCGCTGCCGCGCCCAGGCATGTAGATGCCGTCAATCTTTTCGAGGCGGCCGTTGCTGGCGTGGCATTCCACGCAGCCCACGGCTTTTTCCTTGGGCGCAACCATGTGGGTGATGGGCCAGGCACTTTCGGTTTCAATGAAGTCGATCTTTCCCGAGAACTCGGCTTTGGCATTGGCCATGCCAGTGGCGGCAGCCTTGTCCCAGTTCAGGTTCTTCCAGAAGGCGGTGTCATCGTTACCGCCCAAGTGCGCCATGATCAGCGACTTGTTCACCGGGTCATAGGCCTGCTTGCCACGGAACATCTTGACCGGCCATATCATGGAGTTGCCATCGGTGGCGCTGCCTTCAAACGCGTTGATCTTGACCGGTTTGTCGGTCTTTTCGATCTTGTCGCCCACCAGGGTGTACTTCACGGTTCCGTTGAACCAGACGTACTCGGGCTTGACGTTTTCTTTCCAGGTGAAGTTGCCCTTGATCGACATATAGGTGTCGTAACCGTCCTCGTCTTTTTCAACGTAGGGTTTTCCGTCCTTGTCCAGTTTGCCGGCGGTCGACCAGTCCCACCACATCTTGGTCGGTTGACCACCGCGTGCGAAGGCCGGGATGTGACAGGTCTGGCAGGCCAGCTTATTGGTGTGGGTGTTGATCTTGGCTTCCTTGTGGGGCGCCTGACCGTGGCATGCCTGGCAGGTGGCGGGGTTGGTGGCCTCCTCCTTGCCGCGCAGATGGGCCGGATCTTTGTCTTTGGCGGTGGGGTTGTAGCGACTGCCCGCTACCTGGTGGCCATCGGTTTTGTGGCAGGTGGCGCAACTGAAGTTAAGCCCGTCCACGTCCATGTGCACATCAAGCTCCTTGCTCGGTGCTTCGAGTGAGCTGTCGAGGTCGCCGTGTTTCACGCCATCACCGCCACCGCCATTGAAGTGGCAGGCACCACAGGTGGTGCGCTTGGTAGGCCCCACCTTCTTGGCGATTTCACCCAGGTTGATGCCGCGGATGATCTTGCCGGAACCAGGTGGAAATTCGGTGTCCTTGGTGACGGGCAAACCGGCAAAGCCGCTAGGCTTCTTGTACTTGCCGGTGGCGTCGTGGCAGGCCAGGCAGTCCACGTTTTCTTCGGCGTTGAATTCGGATTGCACATCTTTCCATCCGTAGCCAATGTGGCAACTGTTACAACCGCCTTCATTGGACTTTACCGAGGTGCAGAAGTTGTTGACGATGTGCTTCTTGCCCAGGACCTGCTGTGTTTTGGGATTGACGTATTCCCATTTCCAGTGCTGTGTCTGGTGGATCTGCTTGGAGGCTTCGGTGTGGCAGCTCAGACAGGCCTTGGTGACCTCCGGGCCGGAGTTGAAAACCCGGTCCAGTTCCTTGAATTTGGAATGGTCGGCCGTAGTGGTGTGTTTGAGAGGCTTGGGCGCTTGCGCCCAAGCGGGCGTTGCGATTGTCAGTTCGAGCCAGCCTGCCAAGAAGACCAATAGCGCTACACGGTGTATGTTGTGTACCATTTGAGACCTTTACATAAACGAATACAAATATTCGTAAGTGCTAATACATGGATTGTGATTGTTCGGTTTCCATTCATGTTGACGTGGATCAAAAAATACCCCGTGGAGTAAAAAAACAGGGCAAGTTGGCGTCGTTGGCAGGGATTTTGATTTAACTCAAATACGGCTTATACCCCATGGGGTATATTGGCGCGTTAACCAATTACCAGGAGATTCAGCATGAGCACTTTTGACCACATCGGCCTGATCAAGGACATCAATACCAACCTGGCCCCGCTGCGCAAGGCGCAGCCGGAGGCCCTGCAGGCCTTTGGCCAATTGGCAACGGCTGCAATGAAAGAAGGCGTGGTCAGCGCCAAACACAAAGAGCTGATTGCGCTGGCCATTGGCATCACGCAGCACTGCTCGGGCTGCATCGGCTTTCATGTCAAGGCACTGCACAGGCTGCAGTGCACGCGCGCCGAACTGGAGGAGATGCTCAGCGTGTGTGTCTACATGGGCGGCGGCCCGGCGCTGATGTACACCGCCGAAGCCATCAAGGCTTGGGAAGACATGGCTCCCAAATGAAAGACTTTCAGATGAACCGCCGTACCCTTGTTGCCTTGTTGGGCTTTGGTGCGCTGGGCTCGGCCCATGCGCAGGCTCGAATCGATTCCGACTCTGTCACACTGGAAGTGGCGCGCCAGAAACTGGAGAGCGGCCATTCACTGGTGATCGATATACGCGAACCGCAGGAGCACGCCACCGGTGTGGCACCCGGCATGCAGTTGCTGCCCATGCGACAGCTGGCATCACGTATCAGCGAAATTCCCAATGACCCGAAGCGACCCGTCCTGCTGATCTGCAATACCCAGAACCGCTCGAGTACAACGTGGAAATTCTTGCGTGACAAGGGCTATACCAACATACGTTTTGTGCAGGGAGGCATGAGCGAGTGGGCGCGTCGCGCGTGGCCACTGGTCAAGCCGTAGCGGACTCATTGGCAGTGAAAACGGCCTGTAGCCCTCGCGGAAATTGACGGTTACGCTACAAAGAAGATAGCGGCGCACGCTTGCGCCGATCGAAGCTCCACCATGGCAGCACCTCGCGCAAAGATAGTACCTCTCCGCAGTGCGCTGGGGTGTAGCCTGCCAGGCTTCCCAGTTGCCGTTGCCAATCGGCGCTTTGCAGCACAGCGCGCAGGGCGGCAATAGGGGCATCGTCCAGCGCCGATTTCAGGCACACCAGGTGGTAGTTTTCCTGAACCAACGGCACAAAGTCCAGGCCCTGCGCGCGTGCCGCTACTTCAATGCCCAAGGCAACATCCGCGGCACCTGACGCGATGGCATGCGCTGCTGCGGTGTGCGAAGGTTCGGTCAGGTCAAAGCCGGTGATGCCGGATGCAGACAGTCCCTGTTGCTCCATCAGCTCTTCAAACACGACCCGTGTGCCGGTACCCAGCGCGCGGTTGATGAAGCGGGCTTTGCGCTGTTGCACGTCGCGCAGGTTCAGCAACTGCAACGGGTTGCCCGCAGCCACCATCAGACCCTGGGTGCGCTCAGCAAAGCCGATGATCTTGTGCAGGCCCGGCTGCAGCAGCGGTTTGTAGACGCGCTCGGCCAGCGAGCCCGGTGCCGGGTGCTGCAAGGTGTGAAAGCCGGCCATCACGCAGCGGCCTTCATTCAGGCCACGGATCGCGTCCACACTGCCGCAAAAACGAATGTCGAGATGCACGCGCGCCGGCCCCAGTGCCTGCTCGCGCAGAGCGGCCAGTGCATCGTCATGGCTGGCATACAAGGTGACCACGTGGGCGTTGGCGTCAAAAGCCACGGCAAAGGCACGTTCCAGATCGGCGCGCAAGGCCTCGATTTGCGGGGCCAGACGCGCCTGGGCCTGGCGCTCGGCCCACATCAACTTGGAACCAAACCCTGTCAGCCGGGCCGGCTGGCCTTTCTCCCACACCACCAGTTCATTGCCAAGCTCGTTTTCCCAGCGTTTGAGTTCACCCCACACATGGCGGTAGGACAGACCCAACTGCCGCGCTCCCGCCGAGATGGATCCCCCGCTGGACACCGCCTGGAGCAGGTCCATCAGCGGGTTACGCACCAGGGCCGGGCTGCTGTCGCGCGAAAGGGTGTAGTGGAACTGGAGCCTATGCATGGCGTTTCATATCGCTGGAGATTGTGTCAATGGCTACGATACCCCAAGCATGTCCAGTTTCACCGAAAGCGCATTCACCGCGCTGCAACTCATCGTCACCCCGGATCCAACCCTGCTGGCCATTGTGGCCCGGTCCCTGTCCGTCAGTGCCACTGCCTGTGCCATGGCCTGCGCCCTGGGGCTGTTGCTGGGCGCTTGGCTGGGCGTGTCGCGTTTTGCCGGGCGCATGGCGGTGCTCGCGGTGCTCAACACCTTCTTGGCCGTGCCATCCGTCGTTGTCGGGCTGGTGGTGTATTTGCTGTTGTCGCGCTCCGGGCCGCTGGGTTTTCTGGGCTGGCTGTTTTCCTTCCAGGCGATGGTGCTGGCCCAGGCCCTGCTGGTGCTGCCGGTGGTCATGGCTCTCACTCGCCAGGTGGTGGAAGATGCCGAGAATTCCCACGGCGAGCAGTTGCGCTCGCTGGGCGCGGGGCCACTGGTGCGCAGCCTGTTGCTGGCCTGGGATGAGCGTTATGCGCTGCTGACGGTGGTGATTGCCTCGTTTGGCCGCGCCATTTCCGAGGTCGGCGCGGTGATGATCGTCGGCGGCAATATCGACGGCTTTACCCGCGTCATGACCACGGCCATTGCGCTGGAAACCAGCAAGGGCGACCTGCCGCTGGCGCTGGGTCTGGGCCTGGTGCTGCTGGGCGTTGTGTTGTTGCTCAACGGGCTGATCGCAACGCTGCGCTTCTGGCGCGAGCAGACCGACGGCGGCGTGCTGCGGGTTGCCACCGTGGGAGCCGCTCCATGACGCAGGTCTTTGGTTTGACGCAAGCCAGCGTGCACTTTGGCCGTGCTGCCTCGGGCGTGCGGGCGCTGAGTGACGTGAATGTGTCCGTGCATGCCGGCGAGCGCATTGCGCTGGTGGGGGCCAACGGCAGCGGCAAGAGCACGCTGCTGCGTTTGCTGCACGGCCTTACCGCACCGAGTGCCGGGGTGTTCCACCGCGCCCAGGCGGCGCGCCAGGCCATGCTGTTCCAGCGGCCCTACATGCTGCGCGCCAGTGCTCTGGGCAACGTCATGCTGGGCCTGTGGCTGCACGGTGTGCGCTGGCGCGATGCCATGCCGCGCGCCCACACCGCACTGAAGCGCGTGGACATGTCCGACCTGGCGTTGCGCAATGCGCGCACGCTGTCGGGTGGTCAACAGCAGCGCGTCGCCCTGGCGCGGGCCTGGGCTCTTTCGCCCCAGGTGCTGCTGCTGGATGAGCCCACCGCCAGCCTGGACCCGCACGCCAAGCGGGAGGTCGAAGCCCTGATCCATGAATTTGCCCACCAGAGCCCGGACATGACCCTGGTGTTTGCCAGCCACAACCTGGGCCAGGTCAAACGTCTGGCCAGCCGCGTCATCTACCTGGAGCAGGGCCGTGTGCTGGCTGATCTGCCGGTTGAGGATTTTTTTGCCGGTGATCGGCTGCAACGCCAGTACCCCGCCGCCCATTTGTTCGTCAAAGGAGAGTCTGCATGAAAACATACCCCCATACCCTGCGGGGCCCGTACTTTACCTCGGCGCGACCCGGTGCTGAAGTGTCCAAGGGCTTTTGGCCCCTAGCCCTCGTGAAATATGCGTTCGTAGCTATGGCTTCTGTAGCAACTTTGGTGGCGCAGGCACAGGGTATTGTGGTGGCATCCACTACATCCACCGAGCAGTCGGGCTTGTTTGCCCATCTGCTGCCCGAATTCAGACGAGCCAGCGGCATTGACGTCAAGGTGGTCGCGCTGGGCACAGGGCAGGCGCTGGACATGGGCCGCCGGGGCGACGCCGACGTGCTGTTCGTGCACGATCAGGTGGCCGAAGAAAAAATCGTCGCCGACGGTTTTGCCGTCAAGCGTTTCCCGGTGATGTACAACGACTTTGTGCTGGTTGGCCCGGCGGCTGACCCGGCCAAAACGCGTGGCAGCGACGTGGTGGAAGCGCTTAAAAAGCTCTCTGCGAGCAATGCAAGCTTTATCTCGCGCGGCGACAAGAGCGGCACCCATGCCGCCGAGTTGCGTTTCTGGAAGCTGGCCGGTCTGCTGGAGGCCAAGGGCAGTGGTTACAAGGAATGCGGCTGCGGCATGGGTCCGGCGCTGAACATGGCATCGGGTACCAACGCTTATGTGTTGACCGACCGTGGCACCTGGCTGAGCTTCAAGAACCGTGGCGACCTGACGGTGCTGGTGGAAGGTGATACCAAGCTGTTCAACCAGTATGGCGTCATGCTGGTCAACCCGGCCAAACACCCGCATGTCAAAGTGGCAGAAGGCCAGAAGTTTGTCGATTGGGTGGTATCGGCCCCGGGGCAGGCGGTGATTGCCAGCTACAAGATTGGCGGTGAGCAGTTGTTTTTTCCAAATGCGGGGATCGCCGGCAAGTGAATCTCCCCATGCAGGGGGGCTTTCGGTGCGCGATATGCCTTGGCGCGGCAGGGCGTGCGATCATTGCCACCCTTGCCATCCCCGGATCTTGTCGTGAAATTGTTCCCTGCGCTTCTTTCCGCTCTTTTCCTGAACTTGCCCGTTGTGGCGCTTGCGCAGACGCCGGTCACCAGCGTGCCAGCGGTTGACCTGGCCCGTTACAGCGGCAAGTGGTTCGAGATCGCCAGTTTTCCCATGTTCTTTCAGCGCAACTGCGTGGCCGACACCACAGCGGAGTACACGACTGCGGCCGATGGCTCCGTCAGTGTGCACAACCGCTGCCGCACCGACTCCGGTTTTGACGATGCCACCGGCCGGGCCACCGTGGTTGAAGGCTTTGGCAACAGCCGGCTCAAGGTGTCGTTCTTCTGGCCTTTCAAGGCCGATTACTGGGTGCTCGGTCTGGACCCGGACTACCGCTGGGCCGTGGTCGGCAACCCCAACCGCAAATACCTGTGGGTGCTGTCGCGCACCCCGCAACTGCCGCCCACACTGATGGAGGCCGCACTGGCATCGGCCGCAGCACAAGGCTTCGATATGACCCAGCTGCGCACCACGGCGCAGACGGCCACTACCCAATAACAACACCCTAAGCGTCAACTCGTTCAGAAAGGCCACCATGGCAAACATTGCATTTTTGGGTACCGGCCTGCTCGGTGCAGCACTGGCAGAGGCCGCAGCGCGGCGGGGCGACACCGTGTCGGCGTGGAACCGCACGCCAGAGAAGGCGCTGGCGCTGGTGCCATTCGGCGTCACGGCTGCGGCCACGCCCGCAGAGGCCGTGCAGGGAGCAACCAGGGTGCATCTGGTGCTCAAGGACGATGCGGTGGTGGATGACGTCATCGAAGCAGCCCGGCCCTTGCTGGCAAGCGACGCCGTTGTGCTTGACCACACCACCACGCTGCCAGAACTGACCGCCTCGCGGGCCGCCCGTCTGGCGGCGCACGGCATTGCCTATTTGCATTGCCCCGTGTTCATGGGACCTGCAGCCGCACGTAACGCCCAGGGCTCCATGATGGTGGCGGGACCCCGTGCGCTGTTTGAACGCGTGCAGTCCGGGCTGGCAGCCATGACCACGCGGCTGGAATACATGGGTGAGCGTGCCGACCTGGCGGCCGTCAACAAGCTGTTTGGTAACGCCATGATCATTGGCGTGTCAGCCATGATGGCGGACATTCTGACCATGGCCCAGGCCAGTGGGGTGGACCCGCAAAGTGCCGTCAAGCTGCTGGGTATGCTGGACCTCAACACCATGGTGGCCGGTCGTGGTGGCAACATGGCCAGGGGCAACTTTGCCGCCAGCTTTGAGCTGACCATGGCGCGCAAGGATGTGCGCCTGATGCTGGAGACCGCGGGTGACCGTCCACTGGCCGCGCTGCCCGCGATTGCGGCGCGCATGGACCAGCTCATTGCCCAGGGGCATGGCGCACTCGATGCCAGCGCGTTGGGCATGGATGCGGTGCAGGGATCCTGACCGTTAGTTGAACCGACGCCGTTACTGCTTGAGAGCCACCGCGACGCACGAATTGATTGGACAGGGAAGCTATGATCCCAAGGGAAGGCGATTACAAAACATAAGCCCTGTCAGCTTGCGGGCGGTTAAGAGTCAACGGGGCAATGACATGCGAAATTCATTTCAAGTTCGATGCATTCAAATATCGGTGCTCGCTTCAGGATTGTTTTCGATCGTTGTCCTTCTTCACTGGCTAGTCACGCAACCTGCTTTGATCAAAAGCACGAATGATGTCCTGGGGCAAGAACTTGCACCCTTCGTTACAGCAGTGCTGTCCGAAATCAGTGTCGCGAATTCGTCTCATCTGAATTTGGTACATGCATTCCTTGTTCTCACAACCCTGGTTTGCCTTGCATCCATTGCATTAAGTTTTGTCCTTATGGGTGGAATTCCAAAGAATGGCCCAGCTTCAACCCTGGCCCTTTCGCTTGCTGCGGGCACTGCTTCAGTCGTCTGGTTCTTCTTCAGCTCAACCCACACTGTCTACCGGGATTTCTTCGGGTGGACAGTAAATGGTCCGGTTCGGTTCGTGTTCGACGCCACGGCTTACTTTCTGGGTAATCTTGCACCCATTCTTCTAGCCCGTTTTTTCTTGACCTACCCAAAGCTCGTGTCCACCGGGGAGTGGGTAGTTTTCGAAACTGAAAGAGCAAACCTGCAGCGCAAAGATAGGGTTCAAAAAGGGAATGCACTGTTGCGCTGGTATGAACTGGGGCTGAGCAAACTGGAGAAATCGTCGACCAATGGAGCAATAGGACTGCGCAGTCATGCCGAAGAGACGGTTTCAGCTATCCATTTTGTCCGCTCGCCCATTGTGGTCGGCGTCGTCGCAAGCTTGTCTCTTTTATTCGCTGCTGGCCAATCAATTGAGCCCTTGCATTGGGCAACTCCACTGGTCAGGGGAATGATTGTCGGATATGGAACATGTGCGCTGTTGGCTTGTTGGGGTGTGATCTGGGAGTGCCTGCGGTTCAATGTTTCCACTGGCCTTCCGGAAGATGTCAGAAGGATTGACTGGATCCGAGGTACGGTCATGGTCGGAGGGTGGCTTGTCATGGCGACCATTGTTTTATGCATGTTTGTTGTCGGACCCATCTGGACCAACAGCGATAGCAGTTTTCTCCTCCCTGTTGCAGCTTTCGTGGTCTGGCCGTTCGTTTTGAGTTTTGAAGTTTTCATTGCGGGATTTCTCGTTGCATTGGCCATGTCGATCTTCTATCGGGGCCCCATCGACCCACGATTGGCCGCACGAAAAGTTTCGGTACTTGGTGTACTTGGGTTGCTGATTGCAGCGCTCTTCATCCTGATTGAGCGCACCATCGCTATGAAACTCGCGGCGTTCTTTGGTTTGTCCCCCGATTTTGGAGCACTCATTGCCGGCGCCGCAGTGACTGTCAGCGTGGCACCCATTCGAGGTTTCGCAGAAAAATTCATGGCCAGGCTTGTTGGGCGTTACCTGCCGTTGGATTCGATGATCTCCGGAGACCGTATCGAGCAAGTTGTTGCGATATCAGATCTGTGTGGCTACACGGAACTGTCCGGAAGGGATGAGAAGCAGGCGCTCCTTCAGGCAGCCCTGTTCCAGCGTCAGGCCCAAAGACTTGTTGGTCAACATGGGGGGCGTATCGTGAAATCAATGGGGGACGCGGTGATGTTTACCTTTGATAGTGCGATTCTTGCGCAGAAGGTTTTGTGTGCATTGCATCAGGAATCACGGTTGGCAGCCGAACAGCTTGGCATTGAACCGCTGCAAATCCACAGCGGGGTGCACATGGGCGCGGTCACCATTGCACACGATGGCGACATCTATGGTCAGACGGTGAACATTGCCGCCCGCATTCAGGGCTCGGCTTTGCCCGGACAAATTGTGACCAGCGACACTTATGCAAAGGCGTTGTCCGGATCAAATATCTATCCGCTGGAGGTGCGGCGTTTCAAGAACGTGATGCAGGACATCCCGTGTTTTGAATTGAAATGAGGTGAAGGTAGGTCACGCTCCATGGAGCCCAAAACCATTGCGTGACTCCGGTGAATGCTTATATATTGGCCGCAGAGACGGGCAGCGAAGTTGCGGCGGCGCTCCTACAACCACTCCCGCCAAACCGCCAGCGCCACGGCAAGGATCACCGGGCCCAGGAACAAACCTACCAGGCCAAACGCGGCAAGCCCGCCCAGCACCCCGAACAGGGCCAGGATGAAGGGGATGTTGCTGGCCCGGGACAGCATCACCGGCCGCACGATGTTGTCTACCCAGGACACCACCAGCACGCCCCAAATCAGCAAGCCTATGCCTGCGGTGGTCTGGCCGGTGAACAGCAACCATAACGCGGCGGTGCCCCAAACCAAAGGTGTACCAAAGGGAATCAGCGCCACCAGCGTGGTGACGGCCGCCAACGTGGCCGGTGCTGGCAAACCGGCCACCCAGTAGCCCAGGCCTGCCACCAGCCCTTGCACCAGGGCTGTCAACACGATGCCGTACACCACAGCCCGGGTCGTGTTGCCCACCGCGCTGAGATAACTCTCGGTTCGCTCCCGCAGCAAGCTTTGCAGAATGCTGCGCAACTGTGCCAGCAGGCTCAGTCCGTGCAGATAGACAAAAAACAACGTGAACAGCGAGAAGCCGAGTTTGGCGATATTTTTTCCGACACCGCCCAAGACGGACCAGGCTTCGGTGTCGAGTTTGCCAACCCAGGCCCTGAGCTCTGATTTCCAGCGCAGCGGGTCGGCCAGCAAAGCCTTGAACCAGACTGCCAGCTCCGGCCCGACCAGCGGCAGCGAAGTCACAAAATCCGGCAGTTGCAGACGGCCGGCATCCATCTCCTGCAACAGGTGGTCGGCCAGCGTTCCGGCGTCCGCTCGCAGCAGGAAAAGCAACCAGACCATAGGCACCACCACCAAAGCGGCCATCAATAGCGTCATGGCAAAGGCGCTGGGCCAGGCACGACCACCGCTCAGGGCCAGCAGGCGAACATACAACGGCCAGGTGGTAAACGCCAAAATTCCCGCCCACAACATCGAAACCACAAAAGGTGCCAGGACTAGGGCCACGGCGCTGCCCAACGCGATGATCAGAAGGCCCAACACGCTCTTGCGCAGGGTCTCGGGGCCAATCAACGGCTGGGGCATCTGCAATCCTTTGGCAGGCGGTGTGAACGGGCTAGCGGCATGTCGCTCATTGCTGCGGCTTTCATTGACCGAATGCGGCGTGGCGCAGCGGTTGCAACAACACCACCAGGGCACCGGCACCGCCGTGGGCCGGTCGGGCCTGCACAAAGGCCACCACCTCCGAGCGCTGTACCAGCCAGCGGTGCACCTTGTCCTTGAGCACCGGTGCCTTGCCGGGGGAGCCCAGGCCTTTGCCGGTGACCACACGCACGCAGCGTATGCCGTGCTTGTGGGCCTCCCGGATGAAATCGCCCAGCGTCTCGCGCGCCTCGTCGGTGCGCAGGCCGTGCAGGTCGACCTGGCGCTGGATGCTCCATTTGCCGCGTCGCAGCTTGTAGGTCACATCCGGCCCCACGCCGGGGCGGCGAAAGCTCAGGCGTTCATCGGTCTCCAGCAGGGAGGTGATGTCCACCTCATCGCTTATGGATTCCGAAAACGCTGCGGCCTCATCCAGCAGGTATTGCACGGGGGTGGGCGGCGGCGGCGGTGGCCTGAGATTGGCAATGCGTGGTTCGGGAAGGCGCTGGACCTTGCCCACCGCCGCCTGGAACAGACTGCGGTGTTCGTGGTTGCGTTTGGCCTCCAGCGCGCGGTGCGCAGCGGCCTGGGCTTCGCGCAAGGCCTGGGTCGCAATCTCTTTCTTGACCTGGTGGAGGTCGGCCAGCGAGCCGACCCTGAAGGGCTTGATCCTGGTGGCGAGCACCACGGTGGATCGGGTCGCCACTGCCGGCGGTTTGGCGGCCGTCACAACAGGCCCTTTTCGGCCATGGACAGCGCCTGACCCGGTCCGACAATGATGTGGTCCAGCACCCGCACGTCCAGCAACGCCAGAGCCGCCTTGAGCGTCTGTGTCAGTGCCTCGTCGGCGCGCGACGGCTGCACGGTGCCACTGGGGTGGTTGTGCGCCAGCACCACGGCGCTGGCCTGGTGGTGCAGGGCGCGCATGGCGACCTCACGCGGGTAAACCGAAGTTTGCGTCAGCGTGCCACGAAACAGCTCCTCCATGGCCAACAGCCGGTTTTGCACGTCCAGAAACAAAACGGCGAATACTTCGTGGTCCCTGGCTGCCAGATGCAGCTTGAGGTAGTGCTTGATGGTGTCGGGGTCGGCAAATACCGTGCGCTCCCTGAGCTGCTGGGCCATGGCCCGGCGCGCCAGTTCCAGCACCGCCACCAGTTCGGCGCGTTTGGCCGGCCCCAGGCCCTTGACCCGCTTCAGGTCGTCCGCCGTGGCATGCAGCAGGCCTGAAATACCGTCGAAGCCCTCGTCACCATTGCGTAAGCTGCTATCGTTTTTGATGTGCAGCAGTTCGTTTGCCATTTGCAGCACCCCTTTGCCCTTGATGCCGGTGCGCAGCAACAACGCCAGCAATTCGACGTCACTCAGGGCTGCCGCGCCACGGGCCAGCAGTTTTTCGCGCGGGCGGGCGTCAGGGGGCAGGTCTTTGATGGGCATGGTCTGGGTAGGGAGGGCCCGGCAGCGGTGCAGGGGTTTGGCCGGGGTTTCTACAATAGAGGCCAGTTTACTAGGGACTCTTATGACCGCAACGCCGACCTGCGTACAGCCAGGCTCCTTTCTCACCTTGCACTACCGCTTGAGCGGCCCGGCCGGGGACGTGATCAACACCTTTGGTGGACCACCCGCCACGCTGACCCTGGGGACGGGTGAATTGTCGCCGGCGGTGGAGGCCTGCCTGATCGGCATGGAGGAGGGCGCTCGTAGCAGCTTTGAGCTGCCCGCCGGCGCTGCTTTTGGCGAGCGCAACCCCGCCATGCAGCAGTGGCTGGCGCGCAAGGTGCTCACGCAAATGGGAGACCCCAACGAGCAATATGCCGTGGGTGATGTGGTTCAGTTTCCCACTCCCGACGACCAAGGCCAGTTTGCGGGTGTGGTATTGCAGGTGTTGCCCGAGCGGGGCGTTTTGTTCGACTTCAACCACCCACTGGCCGGCCAGCCGGTCACGTTTGAAGTCCACGTGATTGGCATCTTATGAACTCAAGTCTCAGCAGCGCAGCTTTGGGCGCTATCACCGAAGTGATGGAGGAGAACGCCGTGACACAGGTCGCAGTACCAGGGCAGGGGGTGGACTCCATATTGTTGGCCGAGCCGCGTGGCTTTTGTGCCGGCGTGGACCGGGCCATCGAAATAGTGGAGCGTGCCTTGCAGAAGTTTGGCCGCCCGATCTACGTGCGCCATGAAATCGTGCACAACACCTACG
>CAZMXB010000060.1:5605-22044 GCA_964569855.1 uncultured Rhodoferax sp. | reverse complement strand
CGATCACTATCACCAGCTCGATCAACGTAAAACCTGCTTGTTTCATTTGCTTCATTGTTTCCACCAAAAAAAAATGTTGTGCTTAACAGGAAAGTATCACCGCAAATGGCCGGTCATGTCCATGGATTTTTTCACGAAATCCCTTGAAATCAAGCACTTATGCCAAGTAGCTCAAGCCTTATCCGCAATGTAAGGCGGCCCATCCGTGTAAGCGTCTTCCACCTCAAAGCCTATGCGCATGGCTTCGGCCAATGAAGTTTTGCCTTGGCGTACCAGTTCCAGCGCATGGAACTGCATGGTTTGTCCACTCATGCGTTCACGTGCCGCGCGCAAGAAGGTGGCCGGGTTGCCCTCGGAGGCGGCCTGTGTCAGCGCGGCGTCCATTTCCAGCAATTCATATACGCCTTGGCGGCCGGAATACCCTGTGCCATTGCAGGCCGAGCAACCCACACCTCGCTTGGCGTTGACCGGCACCGTGCCAGCGAGCAAGCCACTCAACCAACTCTGCTCCTGCGCCGAAGGTGCATGCGGAGCCGCGCACTCCACGCAATTCAACCGTACCAGGCGTTGGGCGATCACGGCCTGGAGCGAGGTGGATACCATGAACGCTGGTATGCCCATATCAAGCAGGCGAAACGGGGCGCTCATCGCATCGCGCGTATGCAGAGTGGACAGCACCAGGTGACCGGTAATGGCGGCGCGCAGACCGATCTCGGCCGTTTCGGTGTCACGCATTTCACCTACCAATATCACATCCGGGTCTTGGCGCAGACAAGACCGCAACACCTTGGCAAATGTGAGCTCGATTTTGTCGTTCACCTGTACCTGGGTGAGGCCCGGCAGGCGATACTCAATCGGATCTTCGACCGTGATGACCTTGAGTTCGGCGGCATTGATTTCGGCCATTGCGGCATACAGCGTGGTGGTCTTGCCCGAACCCGTGGGGCCGGTGACCAGCACCATGCCTGAACTTCGCCCCAGCGCCTCACGGAAGCGTTTGAGTATTGCGTCTGGCATGCCAATGCTGTCCAGGCGGCGCATGCTGGCGCCCTGGTTGAGCAGACGCATCACCGCCGACTCGCCGTACACCGTGGGCAGCGTGGAGAGGCGCACGTCAATGGTGTTGTCCTTGATTCGGACGCTGAAACGACCATCCTGCGGCAGTCTTTTCTCGGAAATGTCCAACCCCGCCATCAGTTTGAGCCGCTGGGCCAGCGCCGCGCCAATGCGTTTTTCAGCCTGGGTTTGGGTCTGCAGCACACCGTCCACCCGCACCCGGATCTGCAATCCAGACTCTTGAGGCTCGATATGAACGTCGGAGGCACCCACCTGGATCGCATCTTCAAACAGGGATTGCAACAAGCGAACGACCGGGGCGCCTTCCAGCCCCACGGAAGCGGACAATTCACCGAAGTCCACTGCGTCACCCAGGTCTTTTTCCAATGCCTTGGCCAGACCACTGATTTCTTCGGTGCGCCGGTAGAGGCGGTCAAAGGCCGATGACAGGCCGCTTTCGGGCACTGCGGCAATGGCGATATTGCGTTTGAGAATACGCGACAGTTCGTCAAACGCAAACAGATCCAGCGGGTCGCTCAAAGCCACCAGCAGCGTGTCACCCTTGTCTTCCAGCACCAGTGCCTTGAATCGCCGCGCTGCCTGCTCCGGCAGCAGCTTGACCACATCCGCTCGAAACGGAAAGGTCTTGAGATTGACGAACGGAATGCGCAACTGGTGTGCCAAACCGTTAGCCAGCAACTCCTCGGTGATGATGCCGGTCTCGATCAGCAGGCGACCCATTTTCTTGCCGGTGGTGCGCTGCAACTCCAGTGTCTGCTGCAATTGTTCTTGCGAAATCAGACGCTGCTGCACCAGCACATCGCCCAGACGCAGCTTCTCAGCTCGGCCTGGGGCCGGTCGCGGCGCGTCCGCGGCGCTGACTGGCATGTTCATGGGCGGTTTCCTGCTGGGGTCAAGCAAAAATAATAGCACGCGGGAACCCGCCCTTTAGAATGCAACGACTTTGTTCAAGGGAGTGGGCGTATGCGGCAACTGTTTGGTTTGTGGGTGCTGGTGGTCATCGCGCTGCTGCAGGCCTGCGGAGGCAGCAGCAACCGCGATCAACTCGCTGCGGCTACGACGGTCACGCCGGCTCCGACGGTCAGCCTGTTTACCAGCGCTCCGGGCAGCATCACATTTTTGGCCGGCGGCACTGCCGGCAACTATGCCGTGGGTGGCGGCACGCCACCCTATGCCGCGAGCTCCAGCAATGCTGCGGTTGCAACCGTGTCACTTTCAGGCAACGGCCTGAGTGTGAAACCCAACACCGTTGGCTCAGCCACGATCCTGCTGCTCGATTCCGTGGGCGCCAAGATCGAGTTCTCGGTAACAGTGGGCTCCGGCGCTCAAGTGTCGGCACTGCGAACCACTGCATCCAGCGCCATTACACTGGACGCCGGCGGCTTCGTCAGTTTTGTCATCAGTGGCGGCGTAAGCCCTTATTTGAGTAGCAGCAGCAATACCGCGTCGGTGGTGACTGGCGTGAGCGGAAACACGCTTGCCATCACCGCCAGGCAAACCGCCGGCACCGCACAAGTGCTCGTGATTGATGCCACCGGCACCCAGGTCGTTATCGCTGTGACGGTGGGGTCTGCCACGTCGCAGACCTTGTTCACCACCGCCCCGAGCAGCATCACCATGGCCAGCGGCGCTGGTGCATCGAGCTTCACCGTGGGCGGCGGCACGCCACCGTATGCCGCAAGCAGCAGCAACGCTGGCGTGGCAACGGTATCGGTGTCCGGATCGACACTGAGCATCTCACCGGTAGCCTCGGGCAGCGCCAGCATCGTGATCCTTGACTCTCTGGGCGCAAAAATCGAGCTGGCCATCGTTGTCACTTCGACGGTTCAGACTACAGCGCTCAGAACGACGGCCGCCAGCGCCATTTCAATGGCCACCAATAGCGTCGGCAGCTACCTGATCAGCGGCGGTGTCCCGCCCTACCTCTCCAGCAGCAGCAACACCAGCGTGGTGACGACCGCAGTTTCCGGGGGGAACACACTGGCAGTCACCGCCGGTGCCAGCGCGGGAACGGCCGAGGTCCTGGTCATCGATGCAGCAGGGACCCAGGTCTCCATCGCTGTGACCGTGGGGACTTCCGGGACCCTGGCACTGTTTACCTCTGCGCCCAGCAATGTGACGATGTCCAGTGGTGCAGCGCCCGCCACCTTTTCCGTGGGTGGCGGCACATCGCCCTATGCCGCCAGCAGCAGCAATGTGGGGGTGGCAAGCGCTGCGCTCAGCGGCAATACTTTGACGGTCAGGAGCGTATCCGTCGGCTCGGCTACGGTGTCCGTGGTCGACGCACTCGGGGCCAAGGTTGAGATTGTGGTGACGGTTGGCTCCAGTACGCCAACCACGGCCTTGCGCACCGATGCGCCCGGCACCCTGACTCTGGCCGCAGGCAATGTGCGCACCTATGCGGTTGCCGGAGGACAAGCCCCTTACGCTGCCAATAGTGCGGACGAGAATGTAACTACCGCCCGTATCACAGGCTCGACCTTAACCATCACGGGCGTGGCCACCGGAGCCACACAAGTATTAGTGCTGGATGCCGTGGGCAACCAGGTCCTTATTGGTGTAACAACCACCGGCACCACCGCTTCTGCACTGTTCTTGGCGACCCCTTCCACGGTAACGGTGTCTGTTGGGGCTGCGGCCGCAAGCTTTGCGATTGGTGGGGGCACGCCTCCCTACACCGCCCGGAGCGATAACGCGGCCGTGGCGAGCGCCTCCGTGGCTGGCAGCAGCCTCTCCATTGCGGGTGCGGGCTTGGGCAGCGCCACAGTCACGGTTTTTGACGCGGCCGGCGCGCAGGCCAGTGTGCCGGTCACCGTGGTGTCCAGCACCGGAGTGGCCTTGACCGTTTCGCCCAGCGGTGCCAGTGGCTCGGTGGGCGATGTGCTCAACTTTGTCTTGCTCGGAGGCTCACCCGGCTACACGATGACGTCAAACAATACCAACATTGCGACCCTTTCTGCCGCCAGCCTGGGGGCCAGCGGCGCGAGCTTCTCCGCCACACTGAAGAACGTGGGCGATGCGATCGTGACGGTGCGTGATGCGCAAAACCAGACCACGTCGTTTGTGGTGTCAGTGGTCGCGACCTCACCCCAATTGCGGCTGTCGCCAAGTACCTTTCTGGTCGGAGAAAATGAGCTGGGCCAGATTGCGTTGAATATCTTCGGTGGCACACCACCCTATGTGGCACTCAGCAGCGACCTGGTAAAAGCATCAGTCAGCGTGGTTGGCAGCATACTCAACACCTCGCCCGGCAGCAGCGGCAACCGCTGTATCAATCCCGTCACCGACGACGCCCCGCCGGTATATATCCCGGGTGGCACCTACGCGGTAACCTTGACTGTGATTGACAGCCTGGGGGCATCTGCGACCAGTGTGATGACCATCAAGGACAACGGCGCTGGCTCGGGTACCGGCTGTCCTTGAACCTACAGTCGGACGCAGGCCCCTTAATTCAGCCGCAAGGCCGCGTTGGCGACAACCAGGTTTTCGACCTGGTCCGTGCCACTGGCCCCGCATACGCCGGCGGATGTGCGGAAATTTCCCGTGGTGGTATTGCCGTCGTCCAGCAGACGGTCCATTTGCACGATGACATCACAATCCGTTTCCTGGATGCGAACCACGTTGCGCCAGTTGACCGGCAAACCCGCGACTCCGGAAAGCGCTGCTCCGGTCACGCTGAGCGTGGTCGGTCCGTTGGTGCGTATGGGTCGTGTCGCATCGCCACGCAACATGCTGGATCGGATCAGCGACTCACTGGCACACGCCGACTCGGCGGCAGTCGTAATGAGGCCGGTGGCATTACCCACACAGGTTGCAGACAGGTCGGGAATTGAACCCGTTGGCGCGGCAGCGTTTTGCAAGGTGCCGGGCCACGCCCCATACCGATCATGGAACTGCTGTGCGGCATTGGCCATGTCGGTCATCGCCTTGATGGTGTCCTTGGTGCGGGCGTTGCGCATCACCGACTGGGCATTCAATATACCGGCCAGCAATAACCCGATGATCACCAGCACGATGGCGATCTCCACCAGGCTAAAGCCTCGAGTGTGGTGGCGGGACCGGGTCATGGCGAACGCTTGGGGTCCCCGCACGTCATTTCGCGTCATTGAAGAAAGGCTTTAAAGCGGAATGAAGGTTCGAACCGCAGTATTGCCACCATTGCAGGCGGCCGTGTCGGTCCAGATCTTGCCGGAGCCGGGGAGGCCGTCGTCCAGTGCGCGGTCTACATCCAGCACCACTTCACACGGCAGGTTGTAGAAGATGATCACATTTTGCACGCTTGGGTTTGCGGCCACATAACCCGCTGTGGCATTTACAGCCACAAGTGCCGCGGTGCGCGCCACTGCCATATGCACCGGTCCAAATTGTGATTGCAGGCGTGCGGTGGCCGCGGTGCCCATCTTGCCGATGAGACCGGCCTGGTACAACTGAACTGGTGCCTGCCCGATTTCGTTAAGCGCAGTTGCCACGCCGGTGACAGCGTCCAGCGTACCTTCGATCAGCCCGTTTCCGGTTGTGCCGCCGGTGCCACCAGCTCCAATACCCTGAATCTGGTTGGCCACGTAGATCCAGTCACCCGGCAAATAGCCGTAGCGCTGTTTGAATGCAAGCGCGCCGGATTGCAGGTCATTGGCAATTTGAATCACATCCTGTGCCTGGGTTCGACTGATCTGGCCGCGCCCGGCCATCAGCCCGGCGGCCAGCAAAATGCCGCCCAGAACTATCACGATGGCCATTTCGGCGAGGGTGAAACCGCTTTGAAGTTTTGATTTGGTACGCATGGTCGTGGCCTCTTTCTCAGAAATTTTGTGTATCAGGGACAGGTCGGCGCCGGGTTGCCGACCGGAACCGCCGCTGCCACGCACGCCGGGCCCGGCACCGCGCAATAGGCTTGGCACACGCCTTTGAGTGTCTTGTCGTCCAACAAGGGTTGTAACAGGTGGTTGGGCGTCATGTAAGCCACCAGGTCGTCAAACGACCCACCTGCCGCGGCGACCACATCGGTGGGGGTGCGTGAGACAAAACTGGTAGAGGCGGTGGTGGCGTTGAGCAACTCATCGGCACCCGCCGGCATTGGCAGCAGTGCGGTGCCACGCACGGTTCGCGCTCCCAATCCGTTCTTGCCGTGCGAAAGAATCATGACCACCGGGTTGGGCGTTAAAGTGGCCCCCAGCACCCCCGCATCACTGCGCTCCGAAAGCGCAAAAGTGGCCAAGGGCACGGTCAACTCACCCACGGTGAAGGCCGTCGCGCCGGCTTTGGTGGTCCAGTTGCTGCTACTCACGGGCGTGTCGTTGGCAACCCGGTAGGTGAAGAAGTTGGACCAACCGTCCTGCGCATCAGCAGTCGACATGCCCAGCACCCGCCAGGGCAACACGCCGCGCCCGGCGTTCACCAGGCAGTTGGCCGGTTCAACGCCTGTGGGCGGCAAGGCCGAGTCCGGGCAGGGCAGGCGCCCATTGGTGCGCAAAAAGGAAACCAGCGCCACCTTGATCCGCTCCTGTTTGAGTTTGGTTTCGCTCCAGGCGGCGTTATTTTGGGTGGCCTGCAACATCCGCAAGCCCAGGGTCAGCATGATGCCCATCAACACCACTACCACAGCCATCTCCGCAAGCGTAAAGCCGGCATTTTGACGGCGGGTAAAGCCTCGGGATGGGATGCCATTGTGCATGGTGAATGTTCAGAATACTATAAAAACAATAGCTGCTTACGCTTGTTTTACGAGGGCTGGAGACCTATTTTGCTTGAAGCCATCTTGAACGGCAACTGCAGCCAAAAAAACCCGCCGTGGCGGGTTTTTTTGACGTGTGCAAGGTGCTAGCCACCCTGGCAAGACATTAGATCTTCATGCAAACGGTGTGCTGACCCGATGTGTTCGCAGCCGTTGGGACAAAGCCCGGACCATAAACCGCAGCGGTGGCGACGACTGTTGCTACTGCGCCGGCCGCACCTGCCCTTACATTTCCTGTTGCACTATTGCCGTCGTCCAGGAGAATATCGATTGCCTGGGCAATTTTCCAGGGTACGGCACCTGCGCAGGTGACAACACCGACTATGCCGTAGGTGGATGCTGCAGCAACCGAGGCCTGCACGCCCAAAACGCCACCCAAAGAGTGTGTTGGGGGCAGTGCCGACGCGGCGGTAGCGGTACCACTCAGGAACCCTGCCATGCGCGTATGCTGCCAGAAGTTATTGCTTTCAGCGGCCAATGCCGGTGCTGCAACAGCGTCAAAAAGCCCTGTAATCGTGCCATTTCCACCGCCGTTGACGGCACCGACAAAACGGGTTGCAGCCGCATTGTCATCCCCGGGCACCGCTTTGTAACGGTCCTGGTAGGCATAGTAAGCAGCTGCAACGCCTTTCATGTCGTTTGCCAGATTCTTGATCTTGGCGTTCTCAATCATCTCCTGCCCCTTGAGCACACCGCCCAGCAGCAAACCAATGATGACCAAAACGATGGCGATTTCGACCAAGGTAAAGCCCGACTGGCGGGATCTGTTTCGATAGTTCATAAATTTCTCCTTTAACGTCATTTTGACGTGATGCCGAAGCGCGCCCCCATGGCTGCGCTGACAGTTGTGACTATAGGGATCGGACAGCGTTTTGGGTGTCAGACTTCTTTACAGGGTCGTCATGGCAACCGCTGTTTTGTCAGGTGCTTCACCCTCTGCGGGCAGCAACAGGGTGAACCGCAGTTGCCGCCCGGCCACGGCGGCGCACAAGTCACCGCCCGCCTCGCGCAGGCTGTGGCGGGCCTGGTACAAACCCAAGCCCAAACCACCCGGGCGCCCGCTGGCAAAGGGCTCGAACAACCGTTCTGGTGGCAGGTCCAGGCCACGGGCTGGCAACTGGCACAGCAATTCCACGGAGGCGTTCGCGCCGGGTTCCTGTTTGCCGGGGGTCCTGATGACCGCGCTGGGTGATTGCGTCGTGCCCTCACGCCAATCGGTCGCCAGGTTGCTCAGCAAATTGTCGAGTGCGCGCTCCAGCAGCTCGGGTATCACCCAAACGTTAGCATCCCCGTCGATCGAAACTTCGATGCCGGCCAGCCGGGCTGCCTGCTCCAGTGCGCTGCGCAACGCCACCGCCCGGGGCACAGAGGCCCGACTGTCACGCGCCAAGGCCGCCATCAGGCGCTGCGCGCGCTCCAGCACCAGCGGCGCGTTGCCTTGAAGGCGTCGTGCCAGCACCATCAGCGTCTCGGGTGAGTTGGCATGGACAAAATCTGTGCCTACCCAGGTCACCCACTGGGCCAAATTGCGCATGTCGTGCTGCAAATACAGCGACAAACGCGCCCGCTCCGCCAAAGCCGCCGACAGGGCCGCGGTTCGCTCCCGCAGACGGGTTTCCAGCAACAGCACAAAAACCTGGGCCAGGTGATTGGCAAACAAACGCTTCTCTCCGCGCGGCATACCGTGGCGCAGCTGCACACGCAGGTGCGCATCGGCACTGCCCGTCACGTCAAACCGCTGCACGGCCTCGGCCGCAGCGCCAGCCAGGTCAAGGGACTCCCCCAGGCTGCCGTGCACGGGCTGACCAAACCAGTCGCCGTCCCACCGCAATGTGCGCCAACCGGCGGCCTGCAAGGCCGGCCAGGCGGCAGGTGGCAGGTCCAGCAGATCCAGATGGCTGGTTGAGAGCTGCAACAGGGCTTGCATGCCAAGCTGGTAACGCCGGGCGCGATGTGACAGCGCAACAGCCGTTATCAGCAGCGTCAGTCCAGCGACCATGAAGGCCAGCGCCAGGCTATTGAGGACGCTGAATGCCATATTTGTTCATGTAGTAATAGACATGTTCGCGCGCGATTCCCAGGTTGCGGGCGGCGAGCGTCACGTTGTAACCTGCCGCAGCCAGACTGCGCCGCAACAATTGCTCTTCCGCTTGTGCACCGGCCTCTTTGGGGCCGTCACCCAGGCGCGCGGTCACTGCGATGCGTGCCTCACCACGCAACACCATGCGTGCCTCTTCCCGGGCAAACAAGCTGGCGCGTTGCACCGCTTGCAGCACCGCCGCCATCGGGGCCGGTTTGGACAAGAAATCGAAAGCGCCCTGGCGCACGGCCTCTTGTGCGGCTGCGGCTTCGTCCTGACCGGTCAGCACGATAACTTTGGTGCCAGGTTGCACACGCAGGGTGTCGTGCAGTGTCAGCAAGCCCTCGCGCATGGTACTGGGTTGTGGGGGCAGGCCCAGATCCAGCACCATGATCGCCGGCGCGGTAGGCAAGGCAAGGCATGCCATGGCGCTGGCACGGTCATGGGCCAACTGAATCGCAAAACCCGCATCGGCAAGGGCGCCACCCAAATAGCCGCGCAGTGCCGCGTCGTCCTCGACCAGCAAAACGGCAAACTTTCCGGGATCCGCAACTGGATCGACGTGGCTCTTGCGCTCAGGTCCGGGCATGAAGACTAGTCGCCCGTTGTCCACTGGGTCAACAAGGGCAGTATGGCCATGCCAAACCCGATAACGATACAAGCCAGACCCGCCATGGTGCGGAACAGAACCCAGTCCGAACTGGTGCCGGGACGTACCGCCATCAGAAAATAGCCCGCAAAAATCAGCACCAATCCGAGCACGATGGACCACCGTCTGCGCACGCTGCGGGCACGGTGCTGGGCTTGTGCCAACTCACCAAACTCCGTGTTCATGGTGGCAGCCTTCGGCGTACGGCGCCAGGGGCGACAACATCGGTCTTGGCTCCCGTGCCATTGTCAAACGATTCACCCACCCGCAGGCGTTGCCCTTCGATAACCGCCTCGGTGCCCCGTATGAGCGTGGTCGGACTCGCACCCTGGGCCACCGCTTCGCCATTGACGAATGCGGTGCCCTTGCCACGATCGCGCGCAACCACTCCGTTCAATTGCGTACTGCTGGGGCGGCTCTGCAGGGCATTGGTGTTCGCAGTGCCACGCGGTCCCTGCCGCGCTTGCCCTATTGCCAGGCGCTGGGCCGGCGTATACAACAAGGTGCCTAGAATGCCTTCCTGAGCCACCGCCAGGGGCGGCAGTACACACGTTCCCACACCCAACCAAAGGGCACCGACCACGACCCGTCCGCGTAACTGATTGGGCCAACTGCGGGTTGCGTTTTGCATCAGGGAAATCAAGCGGTGCATGGTGCTGAGTTTAGGCAAAAAGCGTCAATTCACAAGGACCCGTGGGGTACTGCAGATTCCTCAACTGCCAGATTTGGTCTCTGGAGCAGAAGGCATGGTGACAAAACGCAACACACACTGCGCAGTCATACCCTTGTCCCAAGGCTCGGAGAAGGTGCAGGCGTTAACCCGAAACCGGCCTTTGACATGGGACCGAAAGTCCTGGATCAAACGCAGCACATCGCCCTCGTGGACGTCGCGCAGTTCAAATTGCAGGTCGTGAACCAGAGGCTCGTCCCCCGTTCCCTGAATTGTTGTCGGAGGCGCATTCACCGAGGTTTGCGCGTTAGCATCGGTGACAGTCTTGGGCACCTGCAGCTGGTAAGCCAATTGCCCGGGCAGGTTCAGGCGGCTGTGGCTGGCCAACAATTCTTCAACCCACAGCGGACGATCCGGTGTACCCAGCAAGCCCTGAGCACGCAGTTGCTCAAACCGCGCAATATGGCTGCGGACATTGCGCAAATCTTCGCGCTTGAGACTGATCTGGTCACGTTGCTGCTGCACGGAACTTGCCAACTGCATGACCTCGGTGCCCAAAGACTGGGCCAGCATGTGCAAGGCAACCACTGCGCCAATGCACAAAAGGGCTACCAGGGCCAGGGCAATCAGGCTGCGCCGCGCCGCAAGAAGTATGGGCTGCCAGCCGGTCATTGGGGTACCACCGGTTTGACTTCACTCTTCAAAGATCCCGGCAACACCAGACACCAGGCGAACTGGCGCAGCGTATCGGCTTGTCCGGCACTGGCGGAACCAATATCACCATCTCGCAAGGCGCGCGACGGATCAAGCAGGACGCTGGCCCCGGGAATGGCCTTCAATTGGTCCGACAGTTGCGTGCTCTGCTGCAGCAACACACGCGGACCCAGCTCAGCGCCGAAGGTGACGGACAGTCTGAGCTCCACCTTGCGCGCGGGCTCGGCTGCCGGGTCCGCCGCGGTCGCAGTGGTAGCCGCTGCCCCTGGTTCGATCGGACAAGCAATCACCTGGGGGCCGACCAGCTGCCATTGCAGGGAACGGACCCGTGCGTCGGGCACGCTGGAAATGGCACGCGACAGGGCCACCAATTGGCCATGCAACTCGGGTGCACTTTCGATTTCATCGGTGTCCAGTGCCAGCACCTTGCGCAAAAACTCGGGCGACGTGCCAAAGGAGGCGAGCGACGCATCCAGTTGCGCAATCTGGACGGCCAATTGGGTGGATGTGGTGGTCAAGCCTGCCCGCAGCCCGCGGTCACCCACGATCGATACAACACTTCCACTGGCAAACACCACCGCCGCCAGCACACTCGCGCCCATGGCCAGGCCAGCCGCTTTTTTCACCTGCTGAGTCAGGTGCGAAGAGCGCAGCGCCAGCGGTGCCAGCTGGCCGGGGGGCGACTTGCACACGCTGTCAAACAGGGCGTCCCGCCAGCCCGCTTCGGGATCGGCCCAGCGCGGACTTGGAGGTGCAACCGCATCGATTCGGTCCCGCGACAGCACCGCCGCCAAGCCCTGATGGGTTCCCAGCAAGAGCACCGCCAAACGGTCGGTGCCGCGCTCGATCACATGGGTATTTTCAAGGTGCCGGACCGTTCGAACCACTTCGAGCGCCTGCTCTCCCGCCGATTCGGCACCTGCCACCAGACGGGTCAAAACCGGGATGCGGTCTTTCAAAAAGACAATCCGCGTGCTGGCGGCTTGCCCCAAGACGATCAGCAACGTTCCAGGCAGGGACTTTGCCCCGCCCATTTGCGCCAGCAATACCGAAACACTCCACACCCCAACCACCGGCGTCTGCACAACTGCCATCGCAGCGGCCAACCGGTTGGCAGGTTCGATGGCCATCAGTACCTGTTTGGGCGGTGCCAGGCGGTTCATCAGACTGCCCGTCGGGCTGAACCGTAAGGCGGTGCGAAATGGACTTTCGGGAAACCGATTGGCCAACTGCCGCTGGACAAAACGACTGCGGTCATTGCCAAAAATGCGGGGAACCGTGATTTCGACCAGCGTCTCCTCGGTCAGGTCCGTCACCACCCACACCGGGTCGGACGGCGGACCCGGCAATACGCGCCACACGCCAGCATGCCGCTCCCACCAACTGGGGCCTTGCGCGTTGAGAAAGAGTACCGTCGCCATGGCTTCAGGTTTTCATCTTGGCGATCGTGTCATAGATCGGGCCCAGAACGGCCAACATGATCCATCCCAGAATAAGACCCATCACGACCGTCAGCGCAGGCTCGATCATGGCTTGTACGCGTCCGATGGACTCATCGATGTCACGGGAATAAAAGTAACTGATGTTGGCCAGCGACTGGTCCAGTGCACCGGTGGACTCGCCCACCTTGATCATGCGAATGACAAATGGCGGAAACAGTTGCTCGGCGGCAAAACTGGCTGAAATTGCGGTGCCGGTCAACACGCGGTCACGCGCGCGGCGAATGGAGCCTTGTATCACCACATTGGATGATATTTTTTCACAATAAACCAGACCATCCGTCAGCGGAATGCCGGTCCGGTACATCAAGCCCAAGGTATCGGCGAATCGTGCAAGGGTGAGCTTCTTGAGTACCGGGCCGATCACCGGGATGACAAGCTGCATTTCATGCAGTTTGTAACGTAGGGCAGGGTAGGCTGCGGACAGGGACAGCACGCCAACCACCAGCAGCGGCGGCACGGTCAGAATAGCCCACCAGTAGTTCACAAAAAGGCCGGACAGGGCAATCAGCAAACGTGTTTGAAACGGTATTTCTTGCCCCAGATTGTTCAAAAATCCGATCAGCTGTGGCACCAGGTAAATCATCAGGAAGAACACCACCCCGCCTATCACCACCATCACGAAGGCCGGGTAGGCGAGCAGCTTCTTGGTCTGCGACTCCATTTCATCCTGCCATTTCAGGGACCGAACAATTTCTTTGAGCACATCAGGCAACTGGCCGGTGACCTCACCGGAGCGAATCAGGTTAACAACAGTCTCGGAAAATACACCGGGAAACCCGGCTACGGCCTCACCCAGCGTTGCCCCTGCCTCGATTTTTTCAAACAGTCCGCCCGATAGTTGCCGACCCGCCGGGGTATCGGATGCATCACGCATGTCGGCCAGGGAATCCAGAATCGGCACGCCTGCACGAACCAGCATCTCCAACTGGAACAAAAAACCCAACACATCGCGCCGCGGCATGCTTTTGACGGCGTTGGCGTGTTTGGCAATGGTTTTTGCCGACAGCAGGAACAGGTCCAGACGTTTGAGCTGGGCCTCCAGGTCGGTCTCGTGCAGCGCATCAATGCGCCCTTTGGCAATGCGGCCATCGTTGTGGGCAGCGCGGTACTCGTAAAGCGGCATCAGTGAATGAGCTCGGTAAGGTCTACGACGCGGCCCACCTCTTCCACTGTTGTGAACCCCTCTTTGACGCGGCGAAGTCCGTCTTCTGCCATGCTGACAAATCCTTGCTTGCGCACATAGTCCAACATCAATTTCAGGCTGGCCCGTTCGGTAACCAGCTCATCCAGGGCGGCGTCAAATTTGAGCAACTCCAGAATGGAGATACGCCCCTTGTAACCCAAATGTTCACACGCCGGGCAGCCCACTGGGCGGTACACCGAGTGGGCTTCACCGGGCGCCAAGCCCAGCAGTTGAAGTTCGATGGCGCTGGGATCGTGGGGAACCTTGCAGGCCTTGCACAGGGTACGAAGCAATCGCTGGGCCACAATGCCGATCACGTTACCGGCCAAAACTTCGGGCTTGATTCCCAGATCCACCAGACGTGGAATCGAACGAATGGCTGAGTTGGTGTGCAGCGTGGAAAATACCTGGTGGCCGGTCATGGCCGCCCGAAACGCCATTTCGGCGGTTTCGTGGTCGCGCACCTCACCGACCAAAATGATGTCGGGGTCCTGGCGCATCATGGAGCGAATGCCCTCGGCAAAGTCCATCTTGACCGAGTCCGACAGAGAGGTCTGGCGGATCACCGGCATGGGGTATTCCACCGGGTCTTCCAGCGTCATGATATTGACACCCTCGGTGTTGAGGTGACCCAGGATGGAATACAGCGTGGTTGTTTTGCCGGATCCGGTGGGCCCCGTCACCAGCATGATGCCTTCCGGGCGCGACAACATCAACTGCATGGTGTTGTACTGGTCGTCAGACAGCCCCAGACCGTTCAACGGCACGATGCCGCGCTTGCGATCCAGAATACGCAACACAAAATTTTCGCCGTGGATCGTGGGTTGCACGGCGGAGCGAAAGTCCACCTGGCGACCGGAAATGGACAAGGAGATTCGTCCGTCCTGCGGGGCGCGGGTTTCAGCAATGTTCATACCCGCCATGACCTTGAGGCGCACCACCATGGCCGACCAGTAACGCATGTGTAATGCCCGCACCTGGCGCAACACACCGTCTATGCGGTAACGGATTCGCAGGAACTGGGGCTCTGGTTCAAAATGGATATCGGACGCGCCGCGCAACGTGGCGTCCGCCAACAGGGAGTCGACCAGTCGGACCACCGGATGGCTGTAGCCTTCGGTCTCCTGCATCAGACCGACCATGTCGACCGTGCCGGTTTCCAGCTCGTGCAGGATACCGTCGATCGACAACTCATGGCCGTAGAACTGTTCGATCGCTGTCAATATCTCGGCACTGCTGGCAAGGCGCCACTGGATACGCGGGCCACCAGCGAGCAAAGCCGTGATTTGGTCCACCGCAACAATATGGTTGGGGTTGGCACCCGCGATGACTAGCATATTGGTAGCGGGGTCGAAGCTGACCGGGAAAAGTGTATGGCGCTTGGCCATCGCCTTGGGAATCAGCGCCAGGGCCGCCGCGTTGGCGACCATGCCTTTCAGGCTGATGGCGGTCTCGCCCAGGTTGTCGGCCAGCGCACTGCGCATGGCATCTTCCGTCAGGAAGCCCAGCACCACCAGCGCTTCGCCCAAGGGTTTACCGGAGCTTTTTTGCTCCATCAGCGCAATGCGCAATTGGTCCTGGGTAATCAGGCCCAACTGAATCAGCCGGTCCCCCAGGCGCACCGGGCGTGTTGCGACCTTCGCGTCCGTCATTCGGTCGCCTCTGTGCGCGGTTCGAGGGAATGCTGCAATTGGGTCGCACGCGAACGCGCGGATTCAATCTGTTGCGCACCCAAAGGCGTTGGAGCGCGGGATTTGTTCAACAAAGCTCGGTCGTACTGCTCCAGAGCCTGCGCATAGTTGCCCAACCGGTCCAGGGCCACGGCCAGGTTATAGCTGTGCCATGGATTATTCGGCTCCAGGCCTTGCGCACGCGAAAATGCCAGCGCCGCTTCGGCCAGCAAACCGTCCTGCACCAGTGCGCCGGCCGCCAGCGCCTGCGCTGCAGCAGAGTCGGGTTGGCGCGAGGCCAGTGCTTTGGCGCGGTCACTGTTGCTGGCACCATTGCTGGCTGCCTCAAGGGCGATCAGGCCCGCGTTGGCAACGCTGTTGCCGGGCTCCAGGCGCAGGACTTTGCGATACAGCGCTTGTGCTTCTTCACGCCGCCCCTTGCTGTGTGCCACGTAAGCCAGACCCAGGAGCGCATCGCGCTCCATCGGGTTGCTCGCCAAAGCCGCGCCATAGGCCAGTGCCGCATCGTCGAGTCGACCGTCGAGCAACGCCGCATAACCTTGCTCCAGACTACCCTGGCTGCTGACTTTGGGCGAAAATACCGGGGGTGGTGACGTGGGCCGCGATACCAGCTCTTTGGGCTGGGTCGGCGCTGGCTTGGCACTTGGGGGCAAAGGAGCGGATGTGGCAACAGCATCCTCCACCACCACACGGCCCGAAGGTGGACTCGTTCCAGCCACCCGGGCCACAGGCAGGGTCGGCACCGCTACAGGCCTGTCGGCAGGCAGCTTTGCCGCGATGGCCGGGTCGGCTGACACGACGGGCGCGGAAGCCGTTGCAAGCGGTGCAGGCGCAGGCGCAGACGCTGGTGCTGGTGCTGGTGCTGGTGCTGGTGCCAGTGCTTGTACTGCCAATGACGGAGAACCAACCGCCACCGACGACGTGCCGGTGAGACCCAACAAACGTTCCGGGTCGCCCCACAGGCCAAACAAAAAACTACCCAGGCCCAAGGCCAAAACGGTCGCAACACTCCCAAGGATCAAAACCCGCCGACTCCGTGGCGTTTGCGCCGAAACGGGCGTCGCGTACGCATTTTGAATGGCGTTGGCGGTCGCTTTGGCATTCACCGGAGCCGCCGGCTTGGTGCCCTGTGCCCCACTGGT
>CAZMXB010000060.1:0-5505 GCA_964569855.1 uncultured Rhodoferax sp. | reverse complement strand
CGGTCGCTTTGGCATTCACCGGAGCCGCCGGCTTGGTGCCCTGTGCCCCACTGGTTCCGATCAAGGGCTCCGCGGCTGGAGAGGTCCATGAAGAATGGGCTGGAGTTGGCACTTGCGCCGGGGCTTTCGCTTGCGCTGGGGTTGGCGAAGGCGCTTCGGGCGGACTGGCATGGACATGTGCCTGTGGACTTTCAGCCACCGGTAGGTGTGCCGCTTCAACCGCAACAAATGGGTTTGGCTCCAATTCAAGTTCCAACGCCATCGGTTCTGCAACCGGATGGGTGGGCAAGGGTGATGGTGATTGCAGTGGTTGGATCGGAGGCTCGGGTGGTACCTCTGTGAATGAGGCCAACGGAGGAAAGTCCGCCGCAGCCCGAACCGGTGACGGCGTCAGCCCGGTTTTGCCGTCGGTTTGTGCCCCTGCCGCCGCATTTGTGGCAGCCAACGTCGCTTTTTCCTTGTCCTTGCTGGCGCGTTGAAGGGCATCAAGCAGGAGACTCATGGCTGGGTCTGCGGAAGATAAAACTCGGGGCGCGTGGGTTGGGTCGGCCGGTCCATGGCGTCCCGGGCTTCCTGCATCACATCACGGTAGGCTTTGAAGTCACCATTCAAACTGGCATCCTGCAGCACGGTCGGCCGCAGGAAAATCACCAGTTCGGTTTTCTTGCTGGACTCATCACGGTACTTGAACAAATTGCCCAGGCCCGGCAAGCGATTGAGAATCGGCACCTCGTCGGAATTGTTGTTGCGCGAATCCTGCATCAGGCCACCCAGAATAGCAATTCCGCCCGACTGCACCCGCAAGACCGACTCCATTTCACGTGTCTGGACCTCCGGAATGCGGTTGCCAACGCCATACTGCGCCAAGGTGGGACTGGGATCGTTGGCGTACCCGGTGATGCGGCTGATTGTCGGACGAAGATTCAAAATGACTTCATTCGACTCGCTGATTTGTGGCGTGACCGACATCAGCAACCCGATCGGCACGGTGTTGATGATGGTGTTGTAGGTCGCCGGCGTTGCTGCCGCCGTGGTGGTTGCCGCGGTGCCGGCGGTCACCGATAACGTGAAATAGACTTTGTTGTCGACCACCTTGAGCACGCTGCTCTGGTTGTTGAGTACCGAGATCTTGGGGCTGGAGAGCACACGCAAGGTACCAAACGACTCCAGCATGTTCAGGATGCCGGTCAGGTCATAACCCTTGAAGATGCTGGGCCCGTTCAAGGTAAGCGATGTGAGCGAGCTGATCAACCCACCGGTCTGCAATCCAGCCGAAGGCCCGGCCGGACGAACCGAAAAGGAGGAATCAAAAGCCGTGCCTCCAGGTTTGATGAGCGACCAGTCGATGCCCTGCTGGTAGCGGTTGGAGAGGTCCACTTCCACAATGGTTGCTTCGATCAAGACCTGGCGCCGCGCCGAACGCATGACCCGGTCCACAAAGTCCCGAACCTTGTCGTGTTGGGTTTGCGTTGCGCGCACACTGATATACCCGGCCTCGGCGTTCGCCATGACCGAAGCTGCCTCCCGGAATACGGTACGGCCTGCTCCGGTCGTTACATTGGGGTTGGCATTTGCGCTGTTGGATGTTGCGCTTGCGGCGCCGACGGCTGGTGCTTGCACAGGGCTGGCATTGGCGCCCGTAGCGGCATTGGCAGGAATCACCTTGTCGGTCTCGCGCAGCATATCGCGGATGTTGTTCACCAGCGTGTCCCAAAAGTTGTTATTGGACCGGCTGGTGATTTCCGACGTGGAAGCGTTGCTGCCTGTCCCCGCACTGGATTGCCCGGGCGCGGAACCGGTGCTGGCGACATTGGTTGACGTGCTGATTGAAATGGCTGAATTGCGCTGAATGTTCGGGTAATCGACGCGGTAATTCTTCAGGTACGGCAAATCCGGCAGGATAGACAAATTGTTTCCCTGCATCTCGTAGCGCAAATCCACCTGACGGGCAACGCGCTCCAGTATCTCGGTCAGGGTTTGGTCCCGCACGTTCATGGTCACTGTGCCGGAAATGCTGGGGTGGATGTCGACATTGATACGGGCGTCACGGGCCAGAGCAAACAGCAGATCCTGCACATTGACGTTTTGCATCACCACGCTATAGACCTCCTGCTTGGGAGTCACCCGGGGGGGGGGCGGCAAAGGTGGCGCGATGGCAAACTCCGGCGCACTTCCAGTCACGACCGGCGCCGCTTGCAAATGGGAGCTGGAGATGGGCGGGGCGGGGGGTGCAGCGCATGCTGCGACCAGGACTGTCACCGAAAGACACACTGCACGCGGCAGGGCGTTCGAATCGGCCAACGAGCGACCCGTGGTAGCTGCGAAACGGTTCAAGGTAGTTGATCCTGTCGTATTTTGTTCCACGTCCGCACCATCGGCTTGTTGGCCTTCAGGGGCGCTGGTAAATCGATCAACGCTGCATTTGCTTTGGCACTGTTGGGGTAATTGCCCACGAATACAGCAACAAAGTCTTTTCCATTGTAATGACTAAGTTGCGCGTAAATCTGCTTGGGATTGACCTGCTGTGACAGGGACTCCATGAAGGCCGCAGCGGTGGGCTCACGCGGCAACGCGGCAATTTGTACGGTGTAACCGGTCAACTCGCCGCTGCTCAACTGCGCTTTGGTGCTTTCAATATAAGGCATCAACACCGCCAGCCACGGCGCTGGGGACAAAGGCACGACGGTCGACGGGGTGCTTGCGCCAGCCGGCGCCGGAACTACAGGCAGCGCCAGACGCGGAGGTGCCGCCGATGGCGTTGGATCCGCGGACGCAACGGCCGCGGGAACCGGCGCGATCGCAGGCGCCACCATTGGCGGCGCAGAACCTGCTACCGATGCCGGGGCCACGGCCGTTGGCCGGGTCCAAACTACACCGGCCAACACCAACACACCCATCACGCCCACCGCAACCCAAGCCCACACCCTTGGCAATTGCCACGGCGAGGGGGCAGCAATGTCGTCGTGCAACTCGGACAACGCGATCCGAACCTGCTCAATCTGTACGGAGGGCTTCCCTAATGCATAGGCTGCCAGCAGGGCTTTGTCCGCCAGCAAGTTGATGCGCCGTGCCCGCCCACCCGACGACTTGATCAGCAGAGCCATGGCGGTGGGCGCAAAAAGGGTGCCGCCCCGCCAGCCGGCAGCGCGCAACCGGTGGTCGACATACGCCGCTGCGTCGTCGGACGTCAGGGGTGTAAGTTCAAAACGATGGATCACGCGGTCGCGCACCTGGCGCATTCGGCGGTCGCCCAGGGTTTCGTCCAATTCCGGTTGCCCAAACAACATGATGTTGAGGAGTTTGTGCTGCTCGGTCTCCAAATTGGATAACAGGCGAACTTCTTCCAGCGACTCCGGTGGCATGGCATGGGCTTCGTCAATCACCAGCAGCACACGTTGACCGGCTGAATGGCGACGTAGCAGTTCCTGGTGCAGTGCCGCCAAGCGGGCTTCGGTCGAAGTCGGCAGATTGGTCAGGCCCAGCTCGCGGCCTATGGCACCCAGAATCTCATCCCGGCTAAAACTCGGATTGGCCAGGTAGATGGTGCATACGGTGCCAGGCAGCCGACTCAGCAGCAGGCGCGCCAGCATGGTCTTGCCGCTACCCACCTCGGCCACCAAGGTCATGATGCCTTCTTCGTGCTGTGCCACATGCAACAGGGCGGACAGGATGTCACCCCGGCGTCCACCGGAGAAAAAGAAACCCAAGTCCGGCGTTATTTGAAACGGCGGCTTGGCCAAGCCAAAGTGATCCAGGTACAAGGATGACATCGATACTCCTCAGGCCGGGATTCTGGCATGGTTCACCGCCATGAGTCGATTCAAAGGTTGGGTGCCAAAAGCCGTTGCAACTCCGCCGGGTTCAAATGCCGCCGGCGGGCCAGATCCTGCAACTGGTCGTCGCCAATCTTGCCAACGCTGAAGTAAGTGCTGTCGGGGTGGGCGATGTAGAAGCCGCTGACGCTCGCCGCTGGCGTCATGGCCAGGCTCTCGGTGACCCCCATGCCGATTTCTTCACACTGCAGCAGCGCAAACATGTCCTTTTTGGCGCTGTGGTCCGGGCAGGCCGGGTAACCTGGTGCTGGACGAATACCCTGGTATTTTTCGGAAATCAGCGCCTCCGCGCCCAATGACTCCGCAGCCGCATAGCCCCACAGGTCGGTGCGCACCCGCTGGTGCAGGGCTTCGGCAAAGGCCTCGGCCAGCCGGTCGGCCAGCGACTTCAGAAGAATGGACGAGTAGTCGTCGTGCGCGGCCTCAAAGGCCTGCGCACGCTTGTCGGCACCTATACCGGCGGTCACGGCAAACAGGCCAGCGTAGTCAGGTACTACAGGGTCATTCTGGCCGCTAGCCCTCGCGAAACCTGATGGGTGCGCTCCTGAATCAGTAGCAAATCGCGGCGCCACAAAGTCGGCCAGGCAGCGACTGGGCATCTGTTCGCCGTCCACCACCTGCTTCTCGGTCTGCTGGCGCAGGCCGTACCAGGTGAGCGCCCGCTCGCTGCGGGTCTCGTCGGTGTAGAAGGCGATGTCGTCCTCGTCCACGCTGTTGGCAGGGTACAACGCAACCACGCCGTTGGCGGTCAGCCAGCGGCCTTCCACAATTTTCCTCAACATGGCCTGGCCATCGGCAAATACACGCCGCGCCTCGACACCCACGACCGCGTCGTCAAGGATCTGGGGGAAAGGCCCGGCCAGGTCCCAGGTCTGGAAGAACGGGCCCCAGTCGATGTACCTGGCCAGCTCGCCCAGGTCGAAATTCTTGAACACGCGCCGGCCGATGAATTTGGGCTTGGTTGGCGTGTAGGCGTTCCAGTCCACCACGGTTTTGTTGGCCCGGACCTTGTCCAGCGTCCACATGGGGGTCTGCTTCTTGTTGGCGTGCTGGTGGCGCACGCGGGCGTAGTCCTGGTTCAGCTCGTCGATGAACTGGGCGGCGCCATCGCCCAGCAGGCTCTGCGCTACGCCCACGCTGCGCGAGGCATCGGGCACATAGGCGACAGGGCCGTCGTAATGCGGGGCAATGCGCACGGCGGTGTGCACGCGGCTGGTGGTGGCGCCGCCGATCAAGAGCGGAATCTTCCTGAGGCGGAAGTAGTCGTCCTTTTGCATCTCGCCGGCCACGTATTGCATTTCTTCCAGGCTGGGCGTGATCAGGCCGGACAGGCCAATGATGTCGGCCCCTTCCGCCTTGGCACGCGCCAGCACCTCGTGGGCCGGCACCATGACGCCCATGTTGACCACGTCAAAGTTGTTGCACTGCAGGACCACGGTGACGATGTTCTTGCCGATGTCGTGCACGTCGCCCTTGACCGTGGCGATGACGATTTTTCCCTTGGTTTTGACATCGCGACCGGCTGCCTCGTCCAGGCGCTTTTCTTCTTCGATATACGGAATCAGATGCGCCACCGCGGACTTCATGACCCGCGCGCTCTTGACCACCTGCGGCAAAAACATCTTGCCCTGGCCGAACAGGTCGCCGACGATGTTCATGCCATCCATCAGCG
>CAZMXB010000059.1:0-22414 GCA_964569855.1 uncultured Rhodoferax sp. | reverse complement strand
TTGCCTGCAAGAATGAAGAACGGGATCGCCATGATCTCGAACTTCTCAATGCCGGTAAACAGCTTGAGCGCCACCGATTCAATCGGCACTTCGGTCAAGAAGAACAGGAAGGAAAGAACGGTTAAGCCCAATGAAATCGAAATGGGCATGCCAGTGAGCATCAGCACCACCAGCAGTCCCAAAATGATCAATGCATTCATTTTTGAGCTCCTTGGCCGGTCGTCGGTGTGTCGTCGCCATCGACACCGTGGGGATGGAGGTTGTCGTTCATGCGGTAGATGGCATCGTCATTGCCGGGCTCCAGTGGCACCACTTCGTCCAGGCCATCGACGTGGCCATGGTCGTGGTGAGGCAATTCGCCAGTCCGTACAAAGTTGAACGTGACCTGCAGAAACCGGAAGCACATCAGGTACGAACCCATCGGAATCACGGAATAGACCATCCAGGTTGGCCACTCCAGGTCAGGCGTTGTGGGGCCTTCCGGCGTGTCGCCCAAACCCATGCCCAACGATGTGAAGAGTGAATAGTGCATACCGTTTTCCCACACAAAGCGTAGCCCCAAGGAGCCGACAATGCCGGTAAACAAGGCACCCGCCAACAAGCCGAAAATGACAAACTTGCCACGACGACTGTCCGACATGCGGTTGATCAGGACATCCACGCCGACGTGGATGCCGGTGCGCACACCATACGCGGCGCCAAACTTGGCCATCCAGACGAACATGATGATGCACAACTCCTGTGCCCAGCCCATGTTGATTGACAGCAGCCAGTCCTGGACTCCGGGAATGGCATAACCGGAAGCATAGCGGTGCACCACAGAGGCAAAAATGACCAGCGTGGCCGCCCCCATGAGGAATGTGATGATCCATTCCTCAATGTGATCGAGAATCTTCATGGCCTCAGTCCGATTTACAACTTGGCCGGGTCAAACCCGGTTTCTTTGTAAATGCTCTTGATCAGGTCTTTGCCAATGCGAGACTCCATCTCGGTATGGACCTTGATGGTGGCTTTCTTGAACGCATTGCGCTCTGCAGCGGTCGGGGTGTAGATTTGGGTCTTGCCAGATTTCCTGACAGCTTCCAGCGACTGCTCGTTTTCCTGCTTCGCGATCTGATTGGCGTAGCGGGTGGCCTGTTCCATGGCGTCGTCCAGTTGCTTGCGAATATCCGCCGGCAAACCATCCCAGAACTTCTTGTTGGTAATGACCGCGTAGCCCAGGTAACCATGCTCCGTCAGTGTCAGGTTTTTCTGCACCTCATGCATCTTTTGCGTGTACAGGTTGGAGATCGGATTTTCCGTGCCATCCACCACACCGGTCTGCAACGCCTGGTAGACCTCCGAGAAGGCAAGAACCTGGGGCAGGCTACCCAAAGCACGCATTTGCGCCTCTAGGACCTTGGAGGACTGAATACGCATCTTCAGGCCCTTGAAGTCCGCCGGGGTCTGCATCGGTTTATTGGCCGAAAAGGACTTGAAACCGTTGTCCCAATAGGCCAGGCCCTTTACGCCCTTGGCATCAAGCTTGTCCAGCAGCATACGACCAACGGGGCCTTGGGTGATTTTGTGCAATGCATCGTAGTTGTCAAAAATGAACGGCAGATCAAAAGCCTCAAACTCCTTGACACCGAGCGGACCAAACTTGGCCAAAGACGGTGCCAGCATCTGCACGGCGCCAATCTGCAAAGCTTCCATTTCTTCCTTGTCTTTGTAAAGCGTGCTGTTGGCATACACCTCAACCTTGACCCGACCCTTGGTCAGTTCCTCGGCCTTTTTCTTGAAATACTCGGCGGCATGGCCCTTCGGCGTGTCATTCGCCACCACGTGGCTGAATTTGATAATGATGGGCTGCTGGGCGAAAGCGAGAAGGGAAAAAGATCCGACCATCAGACCGAGTGCCAATGCGCGAAATTTCATGGTTTGTACTCCTGAAGTAAAAATGTAGCTGAAGCTTAAACGTATGGCTAAAACTCACAAGTGTGGGTCTCCACTAAGTATTAACCCTCGGCGCAGATGTCTTCACGTACGATTGCACCCTTTGCACCACTCCAGGCCTCTCTTGTGTTTATTGCGTCCAAACTGATTGCGCTGCTGACCCAACCACTGCTGTGGGTGGTGATGCTTTTGATTGGCAGCCTGGTGGTCCGACGCCGCCCTGCTCTCAGCCGTCGGCTCGTTGGAGCAGGCTTGATTGTGCTGCTGTGTTTGGGTTGGCAACCATTGCCCAATTGGCTGATCCACCAACTGGAAGGCCAGTACCCGGAAATTCCACCCGGAGTGAGTCTCTCAAACTATGTTGGGGTTGTTGTGTTGGGGGGAGCGACTGAACCTGGCTATCTGGCTGAGGCCCACACCCAGCCCTTGCTGAATGACTCTGCCGAACGGATGACCGCCCCCGTCAGCTTGTTGCGTGTCAATCCTACCCTGCGCGTTTTGTATACGGGGGGCGAAGGCGCGTTATGGGGAATCGGCCCCAGTGAAGCTGCACGCGCTCGGGTGTTCTTTGAAAGCCAGGGACTGCCGCGCGAGCAAGTGCAGTACGAAGCGAATTCACGCAACACCTTTGAAAACGCCAGCCTCACCGCTCAGCTACCCAATGTCGACATCTCCCAACCCTGGTTACTGGTGACTTCTGCGTGGCACATGCCGCGTTCGATGGCAACGTTTACCAAAGCAGGATGGAACGTCACCGCCTATCCGGTCGACTTCAGAGCCGGTCCCTGGACGCCATGGACCGAATACTCGCTGGCATCCGGCGTACGCGATTGGCAGTTGGTCCTGCATGAATACATTGGGAGCCTGGCTTACCGCATGACCGGTCGAATGTAAGCCGGGTGCGTCACGACACTGGCGCCGTCGGTGCCCTAAAGGACGATTCGTGCAAGAACTTTGTCGATTCGTTTGCCTTCCAACCCAGTCACTTCAAACTGCCATTGCGCACATTCGATACGCTCTCCTACTGCAGGCAGTTCGCCAGAAACCGCCATCAATAGCCCGGCCAGCGTGTTATATCGACCACGGTCTTCCTGCGGCAATTCTTCAATATCCAGGCGGGTCTTGAGTTCACCCACCGGCATCAGGCCATCAAGCGCCCAGGAACCATCAGACAATTGTGTTGCCCATGCCTGGGTTTGTGCATCGGGTTTGAGCTCGCCGGTGATGGCCTCCAGCAAATCGTGCGGCGTCAACAACCCCTGCACCACCCCATACTCATCCACGACAAAGACCATGCGTGCTGACTTGGTTCGGAACTGCTCAATCAGCTCCATGCCACTCAGGGTCTCCGGCACGAACGCTGCGGGCTCCGCGATAGGTTCAATGCTGCCTGGGTGATTGACGCCCAGTTCCAACAATCGCGCAACACTCACCAGCCCAACAACCTGGTCCAGTGAACCACGGCAAACCGGGTACCAGGAATGTGCGCCGGTGGTGCTGCCCGTACTGGCCTGCGCCAGACATTGCGCAACGGTGGCCGTGGCCTCCATCCACTCGATGTCGGCACGTGGCAACATCATGGAAGGCAGGGTACGGTCGTCCAAATCAAATACGTTTCGAACCATCTGGTGTTCGTGTTGCTCGATGATCCCGGCATCCACTCCCTCGACCAGACTGGCTGATATTTCCGCCTCTGTCACCCCACGGGTGTCGGTCGTGTCAATGCGTAGCAAACGCAACATGCCGTGGGTGCACACCGACAACAATCGGACAAAGGGCTTGGCCACGATGGCCATCCAGGTCATGGGGCGCGAGACCAAACGCGCTACCGTTTCCGGATACAACTGACCAATACGCTTGGGAACCAGTTCGCCAAAAAGGATAGTTACAAATGTAATGACAGTCACCACCAGCGCGGTCGCTGAAACCTCAGAGACGCGGTGCGAAACTGCCAGATTGGCCTGCAACCACTGGGCAAGGCCATCGCTGAACGCAGCCTCACCCACGATCCCGTTGAGCATGCCGATGGAGGTGATTCCGACCTGAACCGAGGACAGAAACTGGGTGGGATTTTCCAGCAGAACCAGGGCGGCCAACGCCCCCTTGTCACCAGCGTCCGCCATATTTTGCAGACGTACCCTGCGGCTCGCTGTCAGCGCCAGCTCAGACATGGCAAATGCGCCATTGAGCAGCGTGAGCAGCATGATCAGAATAAATTCCATGGAACCCAAGCGAGAATGAACACATGGCACTTTACCTGATTGGCGACGTGCAAGGCTGCGACACAGCCTTGCAACGTCTGCTTGACACACTAGACTTTTCCCCCAGCCGCGACTCGCTCTTCCTGATGGGTGACCTTGTCAACCGCGGACCGGGCTCGGACGCCGTGCTGCGCCGCCTGATGGGCTACGGCGATTCCGCCCACTGCCTGTTGGGCAACCATGACCTGAACCTGCTGGCGGTGGCACAAGGCGTGCGCAAACCGCACCGCAACGACACGCTGGAGTGCGTGCTGGACGCGCCCGACCGCACCGCAATGCTGGGCTGGCTGCGCTACCAACGCATGGCCATTGTTTTGAAGCGCGCGGGCAAACCACTCCTCATGGTTCACGCCGGTGTGCTGCCGGCGTGGACAGTCGAAAAAACTGTCGCCCTGGCGCTTGAAGTTGAAGTGGTTTTACAGGGTATGCAGGCGGCGGACTTCTACCACTGCATGTACGGTAATGCACCGGTCCAATGGAGCGACGACCTGACCGGCATGGACCGGCTGCGGGTCATCGTCAACGCCCTCACGCGCCTGCGCTTTTGCACGCTGGATGGCAAAATGGAATTCGATACCAAGGAAGGAGCTGCCAGCGCACCGGCGGGTTACCTGCCCTGGTTTGACATTCCCGACCGCCAAACCGCCAACGCGACGGTGGCCTTTGGCCACTGGTCAACCCTGGGCTGGCTGGATCGGGCTGACGTCCTGTCCATGGATACTGGCTGTGTATGGGGGGGCGCCTTGAGCGCACTGCGCTTTAACCTGCAGGACGCGGCACAAGAACTGATCCAGGTGCGGTGCAAGGCCGAGCAACAACCTGGTCTATAGCGTTATTCCGAACGGAACAGCGCCGCGACCTTGACCTTGTGTTTGATGTTGGCCGAAATGCTGCGCGACGCAGGTTTTGCGCTGGTCTCCCACGAAGGCGCTGATGCGGCTTCGCCGAGTGCGGTGGGCTCATACGGTTTGTCAAAGAACGGGTCACGAACAGCTTGCGCGGGCCGACTGTAGTCGCCGCGTGGTGCACGTGGCGCGCGCGAAGTGTAGGTGTCGTCCCGAGCAGCACGGCTGCTCTCGCCCCTTTCGGTGCGACCACCACTGCGGCTCTTGTCAGCGCCCGTGTTTTCACCTTCGTGCGAATACATGCGCCGGCCATCGTTGATACGGCCCTGCTTGCGGATGTCGGGAGCGTCTTCGTCGTACTCCACCGCTTCGAGTTCGATCTTGGTCTTGATCAACTTTTCGATGTCGCCGACCAGGCGGGCGTCGTTGTTGCCGCCGACGAAGCTCACGGCCAGACCGGCAGCGCCGGCGCGCCCGGTACGGCCAATGCGGTGGATGTAGTCTTCGGCGTTGAATGGAATGTCAAAGTTGAACACGCACGGCACGTCCTTGATGTCCAGGCCCCGGGCCGCCACATCCGTACATACCAGCAAGTCGACTTCGCCCTTCTTGAACGCTTCCAGCGCTTTCAAACGCTCGTCCTGGCTCTTGTCACCATGCAGCGCCGTGGTCTTCAGACCTTCGCGCTCCAGCGTTCGGGCCAAACGGGCACATCCGAGCTTGCTGTTCACAAACACAAAGGCCTGCTTCATGCCGCGCGACTTCAGGATCTGGTGCAGTGCATGGCGCTTTTCGTCTTCGGGCACGCTGTAAAAATGCTGCTCTACGGTGGACGCCGTCGCATTGGCGCGGGCCACTTCGATGGTGACCGGGTTTTGCAGGTAACTGTTGGCCAGGCGCCTGATCTCGGGCGAGAAGGTGGCCGAAAACAGCAAAGTGGTCCGTTGCTTGGGCAGGTAGGACAGGATGCGTTGCAGGTCGTGCAAAAAGCCGATGTCCAGCATGCGGTCGGCTTCGTCCAGCACCACGTACTCCACCTGGTTCAACACCGCATTCTTGGCTTCAATGTGGTCCAGCAGACGCCCGGGAGTCGCCACCAGAATCTCGACGCCGCGCTTTAATTCCAGTGTCTGCGGCTTCATGTCCATGCCGCCAAACACTACGGCACTGCGCAGGTTGGTGTACTTGGCATACAGCTTGACCTGTTGGGCCACCTGGTCCGCCAGTTCGCGGGTGGGTAACAGCACCAAGGCGCGCACCGGGTGACGCGCGGGCGAGGTGGAGGGGTTTTCGTGCTTGAGCAGACGGCGCAACAACGGCAGCGAGAACGCAGCCGTCTTGCCGGTGCCGGTCTGGGCAGCGCCCATGACGTCTTTGCCGGTGATCACTACGGGAATGGCCTGGGCCTGGATGGGCGTCATGGACTCGTAGCCCATTTCACTCACGGCCCGCGCCAGAGGAGCGGCGAGCTGCAACTGTGCGAACGCCATGATGGGCGTATCGGCGTTCAGTTCATTCGAAATTTCAGTGGAAGCAGGGGTATTCAGTTCAGTATTCAAGTCGGTCATGCATAGCAAAAAAAAGTGCTATCCGTCCGATAGCTGATGGGCACCCAACGCTGGGCCACCCCGTATTATCCCCTAGTCTCAAAGCTGACGGGTTGAAAATGTATCGCAGGCCTTGACGACGCCGTTTTGCAAACCGTTGGCAAACCAGCGCTGGCGCTGGGCGCTGGTGCCGTGGGTGAAGCTTTCCGGTACCACCGTGCCTCCACTGCTGCGCTGCAAGGCATCATCTCCAATGCGGGCTGCGGCGTTGATGGCCTCCTCCACATCGCCCTGCTCCAGCAATTGGCGCGCGTTGTTGGCGTGGTGCGCCCATACACCGGCGAAGCAATCGGCCTGCAACTCCAATCGCACACTCAGGACGTTGTATTCGGCCTTGCTGACCCGGCCTCGCATTTGATCCACCTTGTCGCTGATTCCCATCAGGTTTTGCACATGGTGGCCCACCTCATGGGCAATCACGTAGGCCTGGGCAAAGTCTCCCGGGGCGCCCAGACGCGTCTTCAGGGTCTCGTAAAACCCCAGGTCGATGTAAACCTTTTGGTCACCCGGGCAATAGAACGGGCCCATGGCGGCCTGGCCCTGACCGCAGGCGGTGGGCGTGGAGCCGCGGAACAGCACGAGTTGGGGGTCCTTGTAAGTAGCCCCGCCCTTGGCAAACACGTCCTTCCATACGTCCTCGGTGTCCGCCAACACGGTTGACACAAACTTGGCCATACGGTCATCGGCTGGTGGCCGCTGGGCCGGCGCCTGCTGCACCTGCACCGCTGGCGCTCCACCGTCTCCACTGAGGATGCCCAAAATGGTCATCGGGTTGATACCGAATATCCAGCCGCCCAGCAACGCCACCACAATGGTGCCTATGCCAATGCCGCGGCCACCCAAACCACCACCAATCGAGCGCCCTGCGCCGTCCTCGCCACGTCTATCCTCGACATTGTCGGATTCGCGATTGCCTTCCCATTTCATGATTTAGCTCCCAGTATTCTTGGCCGAAAAATGACCCGTTGTTTTATGGTCTGGATACAAACCGTGCGGCCCTTCCCGCTCGCTATCAAATAATGAGCAAATGCAATAGATAATACGAGGGCTGGGTCGATATTAGTTCATCAGGAGTTTGAGTTGGATTTTGCGCTGTTTATCAAGGCTGTGATTTTGGGTGTTGTCGAAGGCCTGACCGAGTTTCTTCCTATTTCCAGTACCGGACACCTGATCCTGGCAGGGTCGTTGCTTGGGTTTGTGGATGCAAAGGCCAAAGTGTTTGACATCGCCATTCAGACCGGGGCCATTTTTGCCGTCATTCTGGTGTATTGGCAGAAAATTCGGGTCACCCTGCGCGACCTGCCAACACAAAGAAAGGCTCAGCAATTTGCCCTCAATGTGTTGATTGCCTTTGTTCCAGCGGTTGTCCTGGGTCTTTTATTCGGCAAAGTGATCAAAGCCCATTTGTTCAATCCAATGGTTGTGGCCACAACATTCATTGTGGGCGGTTTTATTATTCTGTGGGCCGAAAAACGCCAGGCACTGCGCCCAAACACGGTGCTGGTGAGTGATACGGACGACATGGACTGGCGTCTTGCACTCAAAGTCGGTTTGGTGCAATGCCTGGCCATGGTCCCTGGCACCAGCCGCAGCGGTGCAACCATCATAGGTGGTATGTTGCTGGGCTTGTCGCGCAAGGCGGCAACCGATTTTTCGTTCTATTTGGCCATACCCACCTTGATTGGCGCCGGCGTTTACAGCCTGTACAAGGAGCGCGCCATTCTTGACATGACCGATATCCCCCTGTTTTCCGTGGGCCTGGTGGTGTCTTTTTTGAGCGCCTGGATTTGTGTGCGCTGGTTGTTGCGCTTCATTGCCAGTCACAGCTTTGTCGGATTTGCTTACTACCGGATCGCGTTTGGCATCTTGGTGTTGGTCACGGCATGGACCGGCACTGTGGTCTGGGCCCAATAAGGAAAGTCTCGGAACCATCCCGCGGGTTGATGAATTCTGAGGACAACTGCCCGGACAATTGGCTAATTCGCGTTGACCGACGCTAAATTGAGCAGCGCGGCCTCAATGGCCGCCGCTGTAGCCATCGGTTTTTCCATCGGAAAAAGATGGCTGCCATCAAGCATGGTGATCCGGCCCTTGGTGATCTTTTCGGTACTGGCCATGCCCACCTGTTTCATTTCATGCGAGTTCAACCCCCCGATATACGCCGCCGGGCATTTGAGCGGCTGGCGTGCCAACAAACGTTCCAGATTGTCGGGAACGGTGTTGTAAAACTGGGTTTCTACGTGGCGGTCGAAACACAACATCCGCTTGCCATCTGACTCGATAGTGCAATGGGTGACGTAGTCCAGCAAGACATCATCTTCCCACTTGGCAAACGCTTTTTTGTGACGAAAGTGCGCATATGCCTCTTTGACCGTTGGCCAACTGGTGCGCCGGTGGCGGCTGGCCGCGCCCGGTGATAGCGAACCCATCATTTGCGTGGTTTTCATGACGCCCACTGCGGCCGAACGCCAGCCACCCAAAATAGGTGAATCGACCAATACCACGCCAAGTGCCAGTTCAGGGTTGCGCGATGCAGCCATCACGCTCAGAAAGCCACCCAGCGAGTGCCCCACCAGCCAAACCGGCTTGCCCGTTTGAGCGCCTGCGTCTCTGGTGAAATCGATCAGTTGTTGCACCACCTGAGGCCAGTTGTTGGTGACCGGGTAGCGCGCGTCGTGGCCATACTTTTCCAGCGCCTTGACAGCGAAGCCCCTGGCCTCCAGGTGGCCGAACAGCACGCGGTAGGTGCTGGCGGGAAAACTGTTGGCGTGTGAAAAAACGATGGTTGACATGGATCGCGAAGCAGCAACAGCGTCAGATTAACTTCTCTTGGGGCGTAGTGATCTTTCTCAGTGGCAGGCTGCGCAGCGACCCCACCAGCAAAGGCACATTGGTCTGGCCGCCGTCCCACATCGGGTCCTCAATACTGTCAAACACCTCGCGCAGCTTTTGCCCCCAGTTATCGTGCAGCATTTTGAAGTAGGGATTGTTGTCGTCAATGCACACGATCCGGTTGGTCTGGAACTGGTTCGCCTCGTACACCACCATATCCAGCGGCAGGCCGACGGACAGATTGGACTTGAGCGTGGAGTCCATCGACACCAGCGCACACTTCGCGGCCTCATCCAGGGGCGTGAGGGGCGTGATCACACGGTCCAGCACCGGCTTGCCGTACTTGGACTCACCCACCTGAAAATAGGGGGTCTCGGGTGTCGCTTCAATAAAGTTACCGGCAGAATAAACCTGGAACAGGCGCATGCCTTCCCCCTGAATCTGCCCCCCAAAAATCAGCGATACATTGAAGTCGACACCAGCTTGCTGCAAGGACGCCGCGTCACGGTCGTGCACCTTGCGAATCGCCGAGCCCAACACCCGCGCGGCATCGAACATGCTTTTGGCATTCCAGATCGTGATGCCTTCATCGTTTTCGTGGTCCTTGAGCTTCTCAATCTGCAAGATTTCCCTCACCGATTGCGAAATGCTGAGGTTTCCTGCCGACAACAGCACCATAAACCGGTCACCCGGCTTTTCATAAACAATCATCTTGCGAAAGGTGCTGATCTGATCCAACCCGGCATTGGTGCGGGAATCTGACAGGAACACCAAGCCGGCGTTGAGTTTGATGGCGACACAATAAGTCATTTGATGGGACGTTTCGGGAAAACCCTAGAGTGTATCGATGACGGCAACACCAAGCCCTATCGTCGGGCGGATCCCCACTCACGGCTTCGCGTTGAGCCGCTTCACCCCGGCGACAAAGCGCTGCAAGGCTTCTGACAGCACGCCACGTGGAATCATGATCTCGATCAACTGAAACTGGCCACGGGTGGCATATGCCTGATCCAGCGCGGTTTTGAGTTCGGCACGCGTGTGCACCCGTACCCCGGCGCCACCCAAGCCAGCGGCCATGTGGGCAAAGCCCCATTCATCCAGGTCGGTGAATTTGGATTCGGGCTGGAAGGTGCGCAGCATTTCCCAGCTGGCATTGTTGAACACCAGCACGATGGGGTCCCAGCCATAACGCCTGCAGTTCCCCAGTTCCCAGCCGGTCATCTGAAAGGCGCCGTCGCCCACCAGAATCAGCGGACGCTGCCCGGTCTCGGCCTGCAGCCCCAAGCCAGCCGGCACGCCAAACCCCATGGTGGCGTAGTAGCCCGGACCCACCAGCGCGGTGTGGTCAATGTCCATGGCGGTGAACAGGCAGTCGCCCACGTCCGACGCCATCGGCATCCGGCCATGCTCGGCCATCAGGTCGTTTACCGCTGTGGCGATGTCGTTGGGGGCGATGGTTGCGCCGTCGGCCACCAGACCACGCGGGAACACCTGGCGGGTGATCGTGAAGCGCTTGTCGCTGGCGCTGACGCGCGCGAGCAGCCGGTCCACCAGCGCAGGCAACGGCACCTGGGCATAGGTGTGGTAGCCCATGGTGAGCTGGGCGTCAAAGGCCAGGATGGCCTTGCGCATGTCGATCTTCTTTTCGGACACCGCAAAGTTGGTGTCGCAGACGATGACACCCAACAGGAACAGGGCGTCGGACGACTCCACCAGTTGCGTCACCTCTGGCAGACCGGCCACGCCCATATACGTGCCCATCAGGGGCGCATCGGCCTCGGCCAGCAGGCCCCGGCCCATGAAAGAAGTGACGATGGGCAGCCCCAAACGGCGCGAGAGTTCGGCCACTTTATCTTCCAGGCCAAAGCGGCGCACCTCCACGCAGGCCATCAGCACCGGTGACTGGGCGTTGGTCAGGCGTTGCAGAATCTCTTCGACGCAGGCGTCCAGTTTGTCGGAATCGACCACGGGCGCGGGCAAAGGAAATACGGGCAGGCATTCGGTGTCCACCATGTCACGCGGCAGCTCGATGTAGACCGGGCGTGACTGGCGCATGCAGTTGGCCAGCACGCGGGCAATGTCGGCCGGCGCGCGCGCGGCGTCATCCAGGCGCACCTGATCGCAGGTGATCTGCTCGAAGATCTGGCGCTGAGAATCCAGCGTCTTGGCCTGGTGGTGCAGCAGCAGGCCGGAGCGCGCTTCGCCCTTGCCCGGCCCACCGGACAGCACCACCAGCGGCGACTTCTCGGCATAAGCCGACGCCACGGCGTTGACCATGTTCAGCGCTCCCGCGCCATAGGTGACAGCGGCGACGCCCAGCGCGCAGTTGATGCGCGCCGCAGCATCGGCCGCAAAGCCCACGCCGGGTTCGTGTGACAGGGTGTGCAACGGCAGGATTTCCGATTCTTCAATGATGCGGAAGAACGGTAGGGCGAAGTCGCCCGGAATGCCAAAGATGCGGGTGGCGCCGTGCGCCTTGAGGGCGTGCAACAGGGACTCAGTGACATTCATGGTGTGCCTCCACGTCGAGAGAAAGAAGCAAAAATTATGTCGCTTCGACCCTGCAAGCGGTGAGCGTTGTATACCTATTTCTTGCTGTCAAGCGCACAAATCATGCATTCAACAGTCAAAATACAAACACAACAATCAGCGATTTAATGCGAATCCGATATTTCAACCAACGTCGTGAAGAAATGCATCACCATGACTAGGCAACACCGGTAGCTTGTTAGCGTCTTGATCAGTTGCGTACTGCCGTTAAAACCAAGGCCTTCAGAGAGTCGCACACGGTGCCGGTGTTGTCGGCATGCACCTGAATCACCCGCATCGTGTAGGTCCCGGGGGTCATGCCTGCCACACTGGTCAGCACATCCCACCCGGCGTTGGCAAGCGATGGTTTCTTGAAAATGTCGGCCACGTCGGAGCGATTGCTGCCCAAGGTCGCCTGCAGATAACGGGTGTCGGCTCCAACCAGCTCGATGTAAACCATTTTGGGCAGTGAACCACTGGGTACGTGGGCGGCCCATCCGTGGAGGGTCAAGGGCGCACGGTCCGAAATGGCAAGCGAAGCTACCGCAGGCACGCCATTCACACGATCGACCGCGCACTGGTCGGTCGGTGCCAAGGTCGCCGGGATTTGAGCTGGTCGCAGGTCGGTGGGTATAACCAGCGCCGCGCCGGAGGCCACCGCAGCGGGCGCAGGTGCAGGCGCGGACGGCGCTGCTATCTGGTCGGCAGGTTTTTCTGAGCAAGCCGTCAGGGCGACAACAACTGCAACCGCAAGAATCGCATGTGAAGAATTTTTCATGGCATCGGTCCAAAGAAAAGGAATGCTGCAATTGTCGCCTTGATCCTGTGCCGGCTTGGCCCGCATGGATGCGATACTTGAAGCAGACACATAACAGGCCCGCCAGCCAACGACCTGTCAACACTTGACACACTCTACAGAGCCAGCAATCTTCAATGACTGAACTGACCACCCGTGGTGAAACCCTTGCGCACAGGGACCATGTCTCCACGATCGATACGCTGCGTGCCATTGCCATTTGCTGCGTGTTGGCCCATCACATCTTCGCTTACACCGGGTTTCAGATTCCTTATCTCGACCTGAACGGTGGCTTGATCGGGGTCCAGTTGTTCTTCCTGATTTCGGGATACCTGATCGTTCAAAGTGCCCTGAAATACCCGCTGCGCGTGTTCGCCATCCATCGGTTTTTCCGGATTTTCCCGCCCTATTTGGCCGCGCTGCTGGTATTTGCCACCGTGAAATATGTCACGAGTGACGGCTACAAAGCCGCCATGGACGAGCGCTGGCCCTTCTTTTTGCTCAATCTTGCCAATTTGCAGTTCTTGCATCCGGTTTCGGTGTTGCTGCTCGACTCCATCCACGTCGGCTGGTCACTCACCGTGGAGTTGTTCTGGTATGTCCTGGCGCCGATACTGGTTTACCTGATTGGCAAGGGCAGTGGCCGTCAGATCGGTTGGCTGGTCGCGCTAGTGGTATCAGCAGTGGTTTCTGCTGTGTGGGTCTTTTGTGCAGCCCGTGGTTTGCTCAACCCGCTCTACGAAAGTGCCTTTCGCTTCACCGGTGTCGCCATCGACAATCCACTGTTCCGCCACTCCCTGATTGACAACGCACCGCCCGCCCAGATGGTGTATTTCCTGATCGGTGCATCGCTTTATGTGTTTCGCCATCAGTTGCTGCGTGTCCCTACATCCGTCCTGTGGACAACTTCCAGCTTGATTTTGCTGTTCGTTCCGCTGTGGAATCATGGACTCGGACACTTTCCCAACGTCGTCACGGGCATTGGCTGCGCTGCTTTTTTCCTGTGGATTCGGCGCTTTGGCATCCATGACCAATTGACGCTGTGGATTGCAAAGGTCTCGTATTCGATCTACCTGATCCATGTTCCCATCCTGCTGTGGGTTTTCAAGTACTGGAATCTGACGGGCTGGGTCGGCCTGTTGGTGGCGTTTTCATCCATCTTCGTGCTGGCCGAAATCAGCTGGCGGACCATTGAAGCACCGTCCCAGCGCCTGGGCAAACGACTGGCATCGAAGTATGACCAGCGTCGATCACACTAGGAGTACACAACCATGATTCGTCCACTTCTTACCGGCTCACTTCTCAGCCTGGCCTTGTTACCCAGCGCGATGGCGCAAACCACTGAACAGCGCAGCACCCTGGCGGACCAGCAGGGCGTGGCGGTGACGATCTACAACGAGAACCTGGCCCTGGTCAAGGACCAGCGCAAGTTGCAGCTCAAGCCGGGGGCAACAGCATTGGCATTTCGCGATGTCAGCGCCAGGATGCGCCCCGAAACTGCCATGCTGCGCAGCATCAATGCCCCTGGCAGCCTGTCGGTGCAGGAGCAGAACTTTGACTTTGACCTGCTGACGCCACAAAAACTGCTTGAAAAGTACGTCAACCGCAACGTGAGCATCATCCGCACCAATCCTGCGACCGGGCTGGAAACCACCGAGCAGGCGCAGGTGCTGGCGGCGAGCAATGGGGTGGTGCTGCGCATTGGCGAGCGCATCGAAACCGGCATCCCCGGGCGCATCGTCTACAGCGATGTGCCGCCTAATTTGCGCGACCGCCCCACGCTGGTGATGTCACTGGACAACACCGGAGCGCAGCAGCAAGACGTGGAGCTGAGCTACCTGACCGGTGGCCTGGCCTGGAAGGCCGACTATGTGGTGGAACTCAATGCGGGCGAAGACAAACTCGACATCTCGGGCTGGGTCACGCTGACCAACACCAGTGGCGCCAGTTACCGCAATGCCAAACTGCAACTGGTAGCGGGCGACGTCAACCAGGTCACCCCCGTGATGCAGGGTGCGGTACGCGCCATGGCACCAGCGCCCGCGATGATGCAAAAGGCCAAAAGCGACATGGCCGAAGAATCCCTGTTCGAATACCACCTGTACACCCTGACGCGCCCCACTACGATTGCCGAGAACCAGACCAAGCAGGTCTCGCTGTTGTCTGCCTCGGGCGTGCCGGCGCGCAAGGAGCTGCTGCTCAAGGGCAATGACTATTACTACCAGAGCAGCTACGGCGAACTGGGCCAAAAAATGAAGGTCGGTGTTTTTGTTGAATTTGACAACAAGGAGACCTCGCAGCTTGGCATGCCGTTGCCCAAAGGCATCATCCGGGTCTACAAGAAAGATGGCGCCGGCAATGCCCAATTCATAGGCGAAGACCGCGTCGACCATACCCCCAAAAACGAAAAAGTCCGCCTCAAACTGGGTGATGCCTTTGACGTGACTGCCGACAAAAAGCAAACCGACTTCAAAAAACTGGCGGGCACCGGCAAATACAACTACATGTTCGAAAGCGCCTATGAACTGGTGCTGAAGAACGCCAAGAAGGAGTCCGTGGTGGTGACCGTGCAGGAACCCATGCCCGGCGACTGGCAGGTGTTGAGCGAAACCCTTCCCCACACCAAGAGCGCCAGCAACACGGCCGTGTGGAAAGTCAGCATTCCTGCCGAAGGCAGCACCAGGCTGGTGTACCGCAGCCTGGTGCGCTTCTGATATTTCGCGCGCTTGTGGCGGCATTTCGCGCCGCCCGACTGCGATATGGTCGCAAACCGGTTCTCCACGTGGGTAGCCGCTGGCAAAGTCCAGCCATCAACCACCCGCTGACCACCAGGAGATACCACCATGCTGATGCAAATTTTGACCCACACACCCAAATGGGTTTTCGCCCTGTTCCTCGCCCTGCTGTGGCTGGGCATCAAACAAATGCAGCCCCGCACCGTCGACGTCGGCCGCGCCACCGTGCTGCCATTGGTCATGACCGGCCTGTCCCTGTTGGGTGTGACTTCGGCGTTCGGCGGCTCACCCCACGCCCTCCTGGCCTGGTTGGCTGGGGTCGTACTGGTCGCCATCGCAAGCATGCAGTTGCTGCCGGCAGACCGTGCAAGATTTGACGGCCACAGCCGCACCTTCCACATCCCCGGCAGCGCCGTGCCCCTGGCCCTGTTCATGGGCATCTTCTTCACCAAATACGCCGTTGGCGCCAGCATCGGCATGCAACCGGGCCTGGCCCATGACACCGTGTTTGCCACTGCGGTCGGAGCCCTGTACGGCAGCTTCAGCGGCATCTTCCTGGCGCGGTCTGCCAATCTGTGGCGTCTGCGCTTTGCGCAGACGCCCTTGAAGGCATAAACGCTGCCCTAGAATCCAGCCACCATGGCCACCACTCCCCTCTCGAGCATTGACTGGAACGCCAAACTGCGGCATTTTCTGCAGACCGTGGCGTTTTGCCTGACCATTGCCGGCCTGCACTATGCATTTCGCCCGGAACGCACGTTCGAGCCAGGCCTGGTCTATTCCCTCAGTATTGGCATCACGACCTGGGTGCTGATCGATTTCGGATCAGATCTGTTCCCGTCCGCACGGCAAAGCGGCTGGCCAACGGGCCTGTGGGGCAAGCTGCTGCCCGTGGCCGGCATCGCCTCGGGCTATGTCATCGGCACCAGCATCGCCGACAGCTGGTTTGGCTGGTCTACCTGGGCGAATGCCACACAGCAGAACCTCTGGTTGTCGGGGTTCTTCTCGTTCGTGATCGGCGCCATCATCACCTACTACTTTTACAGTAAGGGCAAGGCCGCCTATCTCGAACAGAAGGTCAGCGAGGCCAACCGCCTGGCGGCCGAAGCGCGGCTCAGGTTACTGGAAACCCAGCTCGAACCGCACATGCTGTTCAACACCCTGGCCAACCTGCGCGTGCTGATTGGTGCCGACCCGGTGCGGGCGCAGGCCATGCTGGACCACATCATTGCCTACCTGCGCTCCACCCTGAGCGCATCACGAACCAGCAGCCAGTCGCTGGAGCGGGAGTTTGACCGGCTGCGCGACTACCTGGAGCTGATGACCGTGCGCATGGGGCCGCGCCTGCGCTACACGCTGGACTTGCCGCCCGAACTGGCGCAGCACGCCATACCGTCCCTGTTGCTGCAACCGCTGGTGGAAAACAGCATCCAGCACGGACTGGAGCCCAAGGTTGAGGGCGGCACGCTGACCGTGCGGGCGCGGCGCAACGCCGACACCCTGACGCTGGAAGTGTGCGACACCGGCATGGGCTTCGACCCCAGCGACCCCGCCTTCACCCAGCCACCAGTCGCCGACCGGGGCTTTGGCGTGCAACAGGTGCGCGAACGCCTGGATGCTGCCTTTGGCTCCAAGGCGACTATCAATTTTGTAGCATCGCGTGCAGAAGGCACGAGGGCTATCCTCTGTTTTCCTTTGACTACATGAACGCTACACTCCCCACCGCCCTGATCGCCGAAGACGAACCCTTGCTGGCCATGGCCCTGCAGGCTGAACTGGCGCGTGCCTGGCCCGCGCTCAAGGTGCTGGTGACCGTGGGTGATGGCAAGTCAGCCGTGGTGCAGGCCCTGGCACTGCAACCCGATGTGCTGTTTTTCGATATCCGCATGCCTGGCCAAAGCGGTCTGGAGGCCGCCGCCGAACTGGCCGACCAATGGCCCGTTGAACGCCCCGGCGGCAAACCCTTCCCGGCCCTGGTCTTTGTGACCGCCTACGACCAGTACGCCGTGCAAGCCTTTGAAACCCAGGCGGTGGACTACCTGGTCAAGCCGGTACAGCCGGCCCGGCTGCAAAAGACAGTAGAAAAACTGCAACTAGCCCTCGCCAAACCTGATCCCGTTGCTATCAATTTGGAAGCGACCTTGGTTCAATTGCGGGGATTGCTCGCGGCGGGTGGCGCCGCGGTCACCGTCGCCAGCGCGCCGTTGACTGTGATCCAGGCCAGCGTCGGCAACAGCATTCGCATGGTGCCCATCGACGAAGTGCTGTGTTTTGAAGCGGCCGACAAATACGTGCGGGTGCTGACCGCCGAGCGCGAGTACCTGATACGCACACCACTCAAGGAGCTGACCGACCAGATCGACACCAAAGTGTTCTGGCAAGTCCACCGCGGCACGATCGTGCGGGCATTGGCAATAGAGGCTGTCACCCGCGACGAGGCCGGCAAGACCCACCTGGCCGTGCGTGGTTTGAAGGAAAAATTCGTCGTCAGCCGCCTCTACGCCCATTTATTCAAGGCCATGTAGCGCAACGCACCATGCACAACAAGAACGGCATCCGCCTCCTGGCCCTGGCGGCTGCCTTTTGCTGTTCTTTGGCACAGGCAGCGCCCGACACGCAAACTGAAGCCGCATCCATTGATGGAAATCCACAGACCCCATCCGCACTGGTGTTTGAAGGCATCTACAAGCTGGACCTGCTGAGTCTGGTCAGCGGCGGCCTGCAGCGTGGGGGGCTTCCGCTGGGGCATCTGGACCTCAAACTCAAGGCTGACCTGGACCGGGCATGGGGTTGGAGCGGGACCAGCGCTTTTTTTAACCTCATTCACGACCATGGTGAAAAGTTCAACCACGACCGCGTCGGTAGCCTTACCGGTGTCAGCAACCTTGAAGTTGCGGTAGACACCGAACGACTCTTGCAGGCCTGGATTCAAAAGGAATGGCTGGACGGCAAATATGCGTTACTCGCCGGTCTGTACCCCATTGACTCCGAATTTCAGGTGGTTGAGACGGCTGGGCTTTTTGTACAGCCGCCCTACGGCACAACCGGGGATCTGGCGTTGACACGGGGTCCTTCCGTTTTCAACAGCTCGTCTTTTGGTTTGCGCGCCAAATGGGTATCTGACGACCGGGCAATCTATGCCCAAGCGGCCCTGCTGGACGGTATTCCGGGAGATCCGGCCCAGCCTACAGGCACCCACATCATTTTTGCCAAAGATGATGGAACGATGGGGATTGTCGAGATGGGCTGGCGCCCCGAAGGCTCCAGGTACGCAATCGGGTTTTGGGGCTATTCCTCCCGGGTCGATGACCTGGTGGACGTGGACAGCCAGCAAAACCCGGTTCAGCGTCCCAGTCAAGGGGCCTATGTCCTGGCGGAAAGCACGTTATGGAAAGGTCACAGCGGGCGCAGCCTTGCGGGCTTTGTTCGTTACGCCATCAACGACGGTGACTCCACCGCCCTTCGCTCCATCGTCAACACCGGCATCGTCGTCAACAACCCGTTTTCCGGTCATGGCGGCGACGCGCTGGGTCTGGCCTACACCCATGCCGCACTCAGTGACAAATACCGGGCGTTCCAGGATTCCGCTGGCAAGCCAACGTCGGCCTACGAATCAGCATGGGAACTCACCTACCGCGTCAAACTGGGCGAGTCGTTCGCCGTTCAGCCGCTGGTGCAGTGGCACCAATACCCCGCTGGCGGTCGCGCGGTGAGTGGCGCCACCGTGGTGGGCGTTCGCATGGAACTGTCCTTTTAGACATTGGATTTCGCACCGTGCTGGCGATTCAGCGCGGAAAGCGCACCTCGACGGTGCAGCGTACCAATAAGTTCTACTAATGCCGCATTAGCCATTTGAATAAGTCGCAGATATTGGTAGCATCCCTAAGCAAATGGACTTACAGATGCGCTATCGTGTCGGCAGTGGCACTTTGTGTCCACATCTTCTTTTTACTGGAGAAACTATGCTGTTGAAGTTGAATGTTGTTGCGGCTGCGGTCGTTGCCCTGTCTGCTGGTTTTGCGTCGGCCCAGACCGTCGTCACCATTGCCCACGTTGGACCTACCAGCGGCGCCATCGCCCACCTGGGCAAAGACAATGAAAACGGCGCCAAGATGGCCGTTGAAGAACTCAATGCAGCGGGTGTCACCATCGGCGGCAACAAGGTTACCCTGAAGCTGATGACCGAAGACGACGCTGCTGACCCCAAACAAGGCACTGCGGTCGCCCAGAAGCTGGTTGACGCCAAGGTCTCCGGCGTGGTCGGCCACCTGAACTCTGGCACCACCATCCCTGCTTCCAAGCTGTACAGCGATGCCGGCATCCCCCAGGTTTCGCCTTCGGCTACCAACCCCAAGTACACACGCCAAGGCTTCAAGACAGCCTTCCGCCTGGTGGCTGACGACACCCAGCTCGGCGGCACATTGGGCCGTTACGCTGTCAAAGAACTCAAAGGCAAATCCATTGCCGTGATCGATGACCGTACCGCCTACGGCCAAGGCGTTGCCGAAGAGTTCTCCAAAGCAGTTGTCGCCGCTGGCGGCACCGTGGTGGCCAAAGAGTTCACGACTGACAAGGCCACTGATTTCAACTCCATCCTGACCACCATCAAGGGCAAGAAAGCCGACGTGGTGTTCTTCGGCGGTATGGACGCTGTTGCCGGCCCGATGCTGCGCCAGATGAAATCCTTGGGCATCAATGCCAAGTTCATGGGTGGCGACGGCATCTGCTCCACCGAGTTGGTCAAGCTGGGCGGCGACGCCATCGCTGACAACCAGGTCTATTGCGCAGAAGCCGGTGGCGTTGAAGGCCAGGGCAAGGCAGGCATGGAAAAGTTCAAGACCGCTTTCAAGGCCAAGTTTGGCTCTGAAGTGCAGGTTTATGCTCCCTACGTCTATGACGGCGTGAAGCTGATGGTTGCTGCGATGGTCAAGGCTGGTTCTTCTGACCCCGCCAAATACCTGCCCGTGCTGGCTGCCACCAAAGACTACGCTGGCGTCACCGGCCCCATCACATTTGATGAAAAAGGCGACATCAAGAACGGCGCTTTGACTTTGAAGACCGTTCGCGGCGGCAAGCTGACCGAACTGGCTGTGATTCGCTAATCCAGCGTTTCTTGCATTGGCAACCCCGGGGTTGCCAGTCACAGGGCACACCCTATCCGGTGTGCCTTTTTTTTCGCGGTCTAGAATCGAATGCATGAGCTCTTCGACCCCTACCAACCCCAAATCCCCAACCAGCAGCGCCCCCGCGTCTGCCGAAAGCCCCAAACTCAGCAATTTCCTGCGCCAGATCATCGAAAGCGATCTGGAAAAAGGCACCTACGCCAGCCGCAAATGGGCGGGCAGCCCTGGTGACGCAGCACACCACGCCGCCGGCCAGAGCGACCCCGCCCGTATCCGCACCCGCTTTCCGCCCGAGCCAAACGGCTACCTGCACATCGGCCACGCCAAGAGCATCTGCATCAACTTTGGCCTGGCGCGCGACTACGGCGGCGTGTGCCACCTGCGTTTTGACGACACCAACCCGGAGAAGGAAGACATCGAATACGTCACCTCCATCCGCGACGCCATCAAGTGGCTGGGCTTTGACTGGAACGGCAGCGCCACCGCCGAGCCCTACCAGGCCAGCGACTACTTTGACTTCATGTACCGCGCGGCGGAGTATCTGATTGAAGCCGGCCACGCCTATGTGGACGAACAAACCGTGGCGCAAATGCGCGACAACCGGGGCGACTTCGGCAAGCCCGGCGTCAACAGCCCTTTCCGCAGCCGCACGCCCGCTGAAAACCTGGCCCGGTTTCGCGAAATGCGCGACGGCAAACACGAAGACGGTGCCATGGTGCTGCGCGCCAAGATCGACATGGCCAGCCCCAACATCAACATGCGCGACCCGGCCATCTACCGCATCCGCCGCGCCACCCACCACAACACGGGTGACACCTGGTGCATCTACCCCATGTACACCTATGCGCACCCTATCGAGGACGCGCTGGAGCAGATCACCCACAGCATCTGCACGCTGGAATTTGAAGACCAGCGCCCGTTTTACGACTGGCTGCTGGAGCGCCTGACCGAAGGTGGCCTGCTGGCCAGCCCGCCACCCCGGCAGTATGAGTTTTCGCGCCTGAACATCACGTATGTGATCACCAGCAAACGCAAACTCGCGCAACTGGTGTACGACCACAAGGTAAGCGGATGGGACGACCCCCGCATGCCCACCATAGTCGGCCTGCGCCGGCGCGGCTACACGCCCGAGAGCCTGCACCTGCTGCACGATCGCACCGGCACCAGCAAGGCCGGCGGCTGGACCGACTATTCCACGCTGGAAGGCTGCCTGCGCGACGACCTGGAAACCAAGGCCCACCGCGGCTTCGCCGTGCTGAACCCGGTCAAGCTGATCATGACCAACTGGGACGAGGCCTTCGGCGCCGGCCACCTGGAGCCCTGCACCCAGCCCGCCCTGCCCCACCCGCCCGAAGGCACCGAGCCGCCACCCCCACGCCACTTCACCATCGGCAAAGAGGTGTGGATTGACCGCGAAGATTTTGAAGAAGTGCCCCCCAAGGGCTACAAGCGTTTGTTCCCCGGCAACAAGGTGCGCCTGAAGGGCGGCTACGTGATCGAATGCAGGGGCTGCATCAAAGACATTGACGGCGCCATCACCGACGTGCTGGCCACCGTGGTGCCCGACACCAAGAGCGGCACCCCCGGCAGCGAAACCGTCAAGGTGAAAGCCGCCATCACATGGGTGGGCGTGGCCAACGGCGTGAATGCCGAAGTGCGCATGTACGACCGCCTGTTCCTGGACGCGCAGCCCGATGCGGGTGGCAAAGATTTCATCGAGAGCCTGAACCCGAACAGCTTGAAGGTGGTGA
>CAZMXB010000058.1:0-22631 GCA_964569855.1 uncultured Rhodoferax sp. | reverse complement strand
CGCGCACGCGCCAAACTCCAACAAGTAGTCAGCTAAAAGTGAGACAGACCACTAGGAGGCCTGCGCGCGGGCGTCAGCTTGATCGCAGAACTGATGCGCCCGCTCAATCAGGTCGTCGATCGCCGGGGCGAGCAGCTCGGCAACCTTGACCCCTCGGGCCTCGGCATACCGAGTGAGCGCAGAGTGGTCCTCTTCGCTGACGCGTTTCGCCACAAGTTTGGATGAGGCGCGGTTCTCCCGATGCCGCCAGTTGCGACGCCGGCCGGTCATGTCCTCGCCCGCACTGGTGTCTGTCATCAGACGCTCCGCTCAGTTTTCGTCTCGTGCCGCCTGTCACACGTTGACCTGCGGTTACACGATTTCGATAACAGAGTATCAGTAACATGATTCCCGTAACTAGAATCCTGTAATAGCATGTCAGGCGTGTCGTACGCGCAATCGGCGAGAGTGCAAAAGCTCTCCACGGTTGTGTTTGGGCAGAAGCACCGACTCGCCACCATGGCCGCGATCGCCAACGGCGATGGCCTAGTCAACCCCACCGACCTCGCTATCGAACTGGATTTCCCCGCGCAGAGCGCTGTTCAGACGCCGCTGCGCGATCTGGCAGAGGCCGGCCTTATCACCCGCCAGGACGGGATGGGTCGCGTGTACTACCGCAGGAACGCTCACCCGATCTGGGATGCGGCCGTGGAGCTCCTGCAGGCAGCCCTCGTCGATGAAGCTGCGACCGACCCAGTGCCCTAAGCTGCGCTACCTCAGCAGACGGTCCGCCCGACGCGGCAGGCCTCCAAGCGCAGAATCGGAAACGCACTGATACATCCTCCCGGGACGCAACCCCGTACGGGCGCCCAAGGTCGTCACCGCAGCCGAACCGGGCAACAGATGACCCCACTCCCCTACCGCCGCGCCGAAGCCTCGATGCTGAAGCTTCAGCACCCCCACCGGCACGGCGGCGGCCTGGCGTTCCCGCGACCGTGCCGTACGCGGCCACTAGGTCACGGCACCCTCCGTCTGGGCTCGGCGCCGCCAGCCATTCGTTTCGCCACGCTGGCGCGCAAGCGAGGCCGTTGAGGAAGGAGGAAAGCGAGCGGTGGATGGTGCCAGGCCGGCCTCGTCGGAAGCGAGACTGTTGCGGGCTGACGTTCGGAGCGCTACCAATCCCCCAGCGTCGGCCGAATTGCCGAGACATCCGACTGCCACAAGCTCGCGACCGGTGCGGCCAACTGCGTCACCAAATGCCAGGGTCTACGGCCAACGATGAATTCCGCCACGGCCAGTTTTCCGCGGAAAACTGGACTGCCGAGCCAGTTTTCCGCGGAAAACGCGATCATTGTCGCAGGTCACGGGCTATCTACTGCCTCTCAGTGGAGACTTCTGGGAAATAGCCGTTCACGCGTCGATTCCGAAACGGAGGCTAGTTTTCCGCGGAAAACTCGCGATTGTTACTCCGTCTTGCGCGTGTCGCCGCGGCGATTTTACGCACTCACCGTAGCCTCGCAGGCGATCTGTTCCCAAGCCCAACCGCATTAGCCGATACGTTCAAGGGACCTCAAATCGCAATGACACGAGTCGTCACACTTCTCAATCAAAAGGGCGGTGTCGGGAAGAGCACCGTTGCCGTCAACCTCGCTGCAGTACGCGCGGAGCACCTCAGTAAGGGCCTGGCCGACGACGCCGAGTCCCCAGTCGCCGCGATTTCGATCGACCCGCAGGGCTCCGCCGCGTGGTGGGCAAACCAGGTCGAAGACCTCCCCTTCCACCTCATACAGGCGCACGACGATCCCCTCGATTGGCTCGCGCAGCTGAACAACTTGCCGGCCATTGCGGAGGTGTACGTCGACACCGCCGGCTGGTTCGACCTCGACCCAGACGGCTCCGGAGACGGCCTTGGCTCCGGCCACTCCGCCGATGCCCTCAGGACTGTCCTCGACGTGAGCGACGAGGTGCTCGTTCCGATCCTGACTGAGCCGCTCTGTTTCGACCCGACAGCGCGAACCATCCGCAAGATCCTCGAACCTAGACAACTTCCCTACCGCGTCTTCATCAACAACCATGACGGCCGCGATGGCACCTACTGGCTCAATGAAACGAAAGAATTCGTGCGGGGCCGCGGCTGGCCGCTGGCCGAGACGGTCATTCGTCACTACAAGATCCACACCAACGCGTCCAACGAGGGTGTGGTTGTGACGCAGTACAAGAAGACGGGTAAGGCGGCGATTGCGGCTGCCGACTTCTACAACCTGGCCGATGAGCTGATGTCAACGGGAGTCCACGGATGAGCCGCGGGGGAGTCAAGAGTTTCGCCGGACTCGCCGAAGCGGTCGGCGAGAAGTCCTCGGTTGACGGGGCGGGAGCTGCCTCCTCGGTCATCCCGAGAGCCGGGCAATCACGCTCAGTTCCGTTGCGCGAGCTCGTGGGCAATCCGCACAACCCACGCGACACGCTAGGCAAGCTCGACGAGCTTGCGTCCATCGTTGATCATCAGCTGCAGCCAGTCGTCGTCGTCACTAAGGGCGCATACCAGCAGCTGTATCCTGACGCCGCGGTCGAGGCGCGCTGGGTGGTCATCATTGGCAATCGGCGTCTGGCCGCGGCGCACAAGTTTGGCCGGCCCGAGCTGGACATCGTCATCAAAGACGACCTCGCCAAAGACCGGGCCACGTTGCTCACCGCCGTCATTGCCGAGAATGTGGACCGGTCGGGGTTCGACGTCATTGAAGAGGCCCGGGCGGTGGAGAGTCTGGTGGGGGAGTACGGCAGCGCAGACGCCGCAGCCGACCACCTTCACAAGAGCAAGACCTGGGTGTCCCAGCGTCGTGCGCTCCTCAAACTGGCGCCCGAGCTGCAGGAGGCGACCCGTCGCGGCGATCTGGCAATACGTGAAGCCCGCGACCTGGCGCGCGTGCCTCTGGAGCAGCAGGTGGCCCGCTGGAGGAACAGCCAATCAGACGCTGACGACGACGAGCGGGGCACGGATGGGAACGACAACTCCTCGTCGAATGAAGCGGGCCGCCATGGGCAGGCTCCGGCTGCCCAGACGCGCGCTGTGAGCCGGGCACTTAGGCGGTTCGACACCGATCCGCATGCTCTCGCGGTTGCATTGCACGGTCAGCTCGGTGATGCGGGATCACGAACTCTCGTGAGTCAACTCAGGAAGCTCGTTAAGCAATAGCGGGTGGTCAGCTGCACCACAGCGGTTTCTCAATCAGCAGCTCCAGTTTTCCGCGGAAAACTGACTGCCGGATCGGTAGTTTTCCGCGGAAAACAGCGGCCTGTGGGGGCGAGTTCGTTCACCTGACCCAACGAGTCGCGCTGCGCGTCAACACTTTTGGGCAGCGACCCCGTTGTTCCGGGCCGATGGCACCTCCCGATACCGTCCGCTGCTGAGCGGCCCCGCTACCGGCGTCCCTCAGTCAGCATCCGCACGGGCACGACGCGCAGCGAAAGTCGCGGCATGCCGCATTTCCGAACGTACGATCGAACCGTGTCGCGGCTTCTGATACGGACTCGCAAGGGCTACGCCGAGCCAGGGCCCCCGCCGCTGTGCCCCAGCGGACATCCCCTGGGACCGCGGCAAGTCCTTGTCGGGACACACAATGCGCGACCTGCGCTGACGCAGTGCGCTGGCCCGCACCGTACGTTCACGTGCAGGGCCTGCGGTGCAACCATCTACGACCCCGAACCCACGCCGGAGTGCACCTTCGTCGCCTTCGACGGCCGCATCGTGCCGCGCGGCAACCAGTAGCCATTTCGGCGTTGGTGGTGGCTGTTGGTGCTGGTGGTGGGCGATACTGCCGGTCATGTCGTTGCAGGGCCTGGTTGATGCGACCGCGGATGCGCTCGGTGGTGCCCGCGATATGTACGGCCAGGCCGCCCCGGCGTCGGGGTTGCCGTCGACCAGTGGGTTGCAAAGTCTCAAGACCGATCTGCGGGCGTCGGTGGACACGGTGCCGGCGACGTGGCGGGGGACCGGGGGAGAGGGATACAGGCAGGCCGGCGGCGACGGGATCACCGCGCTGGACAACGTGATCAACGCTGACGGCCGGGTGGGCCCGCAAGTCGTCTCGGCATCCAACGAGTCCCGCGATGGGCGGGCCGGGATGAACGGGGTCGTGAGTGACACCCGCAGTGGTGTGAATGCCATCGCTCCGAGTACTGACACCCCGGCGGGCAAGACGGTCCTGGTCAACCACCTCGAAGGCCAGCTCGACCGCGCCAAAGCGCTGCTCACCAAATCCGAACAACGCGGCCAGATGCTGGCCACGATGATCAGATCCGCAGGCAGCGGCTACGGCGGGGCCCCTATGGGTGGCGGCATGCCCATGGGAGGCATGGGCGGTGGCTCACCGATGGGCGCTATGTCCCCCCTCGGTTCCCTGTCGGCGCTAAGTGGCCTGACCGGCAAGATTCCCGGACTTTCCGGGTCCTCATCACCGCGGCGAGGGGCATCCGCACGCGGTGCAGCACCACCGTCATCGGCAGCGAAAATCCCGGTCAGTGACGTCAGCTTCGCCGGGCGTGGCAGCTTCCCCAAGGGGCCGGCCGCCATGTCCGAAGCCATCAACGCCGCCTTGGACGCCCGCGGCGTCACCGACCCAGTGGCCCGCAAGCGATGGCACGACGGCTACATGACCCTGACCGGCCGCGAAAGCGGCCACAACGCCTCCGTGGTCAACGTGTCCGACTCCAACGCCCACGGCGCCCAGATGTCCGATGGTGCCCCCGCCAACAGCTCGCGCGGCCCCGCACAGTGCATTCCCACAAACTTTGCCGGATACCACCAGCCAGGCACCTCCACGAGTATCTACGAACCAGTGGCCAACGTCGCGGCCTCGATGAACTACGTGATGGACCGCTACGGCGTGAGCCCGGACGGGTCCAATCTGGCCTCCCGGGTGGCCCAGGCTAACGCCAATGCCAGCCCGCGCGGATATTGAGCGCCTGCCAGGCCATTTCGGCGTTGGTGGTGGCCCTTGGAGCTGGAGGTAGGTGATACTGCCGGTCATGTCGTTGCAGGGCCTGGTTGATGCGACCGCGGATGCGCTCGGTGGTGCCCGCGATATGTACGGCCAGGCCGCCCCGGCGTCGGGGTTGCCGTCGACCAGTGGGTTGCAAAGTCTCAAGACCGATCTGCGGGCGTCGGTGGACACGGTGCCGGCGACGTGGCGGGGGACCGGGGGAGAGGGATACAGGCAGGCCGGCGGCGACGGGATCACCGCGCTGGACAACGTGATCAACGCTGACGGCCGGGTGGGCCCGCAAGTCGTCTCGGCATCCAACGAGTCCCGCGATGGGCGGGCCGGGATGAACGGGGTCGTGAGTGACACCCGCAGTGGTGTGAATGCCATCGCTCCGAGTACTGACACCCCGGCGGGCAAGACGGTCCTGGTCAACCACCTCGAAGGCCAGCTCGACCGCGCCAAAGCGCTGCTCACCAAATCCGAACAGCGAAATATCGCCATGGCGAACATGATTCGCGCCGCGGGCGGGGGCTACGGGGGTGGCCGCGGCATGGGTGGCGGCATGCCGATGGGCGGCGGTGGCGGCATGCCGATGGGCGCTCTCGGCGGCGGCGGTGGTGGACTCAGCGGCCTCGGAGGCCTTTTCGCGCCCTTGACTAAGACCGGGCTTGCCAGTAGGTCATCCTCGGCGCAGTCCGGAAGCGCCAAGGGCGTTCCTGGGATGCCGGGGCTCGACCGGCCTGGGCTGGCCAACGAGGTCCGGCTGCAGAAGTACACCCGCCGCCTGAGCCGCGCCATCTCGGCAGCCTTCCCCGAGATCACCGACATCGGCGGATACCGGCCAGATTCGATGAAATGGCACCCCTCGGGGCTGGCCATCGACGTCATGATCCCGCAGTGGGATACGCCGGGAGGCAAGGCGCTCGGTGACCGGGTGGTGGCGTTCGTCCAAGCCAACGCGCAGGAACTCGGCCTCGACCACGCGCTCTGGCGTCAAACGCAGCACAACGCTGACGGCAGCTCCTCAGGAATGGGGGACCGCGGCGATCCCAACCAGAACCACTTCAACCACGTCCACATCGCCAGCATCGGTGGCGGCTACAACGGCTACTGACTCGTACGGCCCCGTCCTGTGGGGGTTATGTCAGTGACTCAGCGGCCTTTTGGATGGACTCGCGGCTTTCGTGGACTTCACGCATGACCGCTATCGCGTCATCGAAGGAGTCGGCGTCGGGCAGGCTCGCCGCAATCAAACTCTCCATTTCGCGCATGTTCGCGTCCAGGGCGTTGAGAGCTGCCACGCGCGCCGAGGCATCGTTGAGGTCACTGGTTAACACCTCAAGGCAGACGGCGCTGATGGCCACGACAGCTGAGGCGATCGAGAGTGCTTGGCCGTACTGGGTGGCGCTGCGCATCGCCGGGCCCGGGCCGGGCGCGGAGGCGGGGGCGCGCTCACGTCCCCGAGGTGGGATCTTCGGCGGGTCTTGGCCCTCCCGAATGGCCTGGAATGTGCCGCGCGGCCACTCCAGAGCATCCTCCAGTTTGGGCACCGTGCTCACCCGGATCGGGCCGCCGCCGCGTTCGAGCCTTGTCGCGGTGCCCAGCGAGACCCCGGCCAGTTCGGCGAGTGCACGCTGACTCAAGCCCAGCTCGGCGCGACGACGCGCCACACAGTCTCGTAGCCGGACCAGGGATGGGTCGGCATCGTCGCTGGCAGGCGTCGTTTCGCCCGCCTCGTCGTCGGTGTTGCCGTCCACACTCAAAGTGAACCACATGCTGGCCTAACAGACACGTATCTGGCTATGCGCCGGTCCGGCACCGCTATGGGCCGTCGCGCTACGCAGGAACGCATCACTTATAACCAACTAACGGCCAAAATCTTCGGGGCGAGTGACGGCTCCGAGGTGAATTTTTCTCCGATCTCGATAGCAGGATTTCGGGGAAAGTACACGCCACGTGGCGCATGAAAAGCCAGTTCAAGGCAGATAAAGCCAGGTTGGGCGTGTACCCCGGCACCCCTGGGATTCGCCCAGATTTCGGGCCTGGCCGCGGACAGGTGGAGATTAGTGCTGCACAACTAGCCCATGTTGGGGTTATGATCACCGCATGCTCAAGAGGGGCACAACTAAAGCTCACTTAACGCCCAACTCGGGAGGTAGCGCGATGACGCATCTAGTGGCCAACCCGGTCAAGATGGAAATCAACGGGCTCTGCAACTACTCGGTTGATCCTGAGGAGTGGTTCGACTACCGCAAGGCCAAGCAGTGCAAGCGGATCTGCGGCAACTGCCCGCTGCGCAAAGCGTGCGCCCGCACGGCCCTGGCCGTCGCAGCCACCGATGGTGTGTGGGCCGGCGTCGACCTGCCGGGCGAACACGCCACGGTGGAGGAACAGGCCGTCGCTCGCCGCCAGCTCACGATGGTGGTCGCGGCGATGGACCATCAGCCCGAGGCGCACCGCCAGCGCTGCCTGGCGATTCGCGAGGCCATGCACTACGCGGCGTTTCCCGGGCAGCGTGCCCCTGTCGCGGAGTCGGTAAGTGCCTAGTTCAGGTCCGCGGACCTGCACCAACAGACTCCTGCGGGACTACCTCGTCGCCGCGCTGCGCTGCTCCCCGCATCCCCTGACCACCACGCAGTTGCGCCAGGGGGCGCCTTCGGTCGCCGTGCCCGGAAGCGCCCGGCCGCTGCCTCCGACCCAGGAGGCCATCTACCGGCTGTTGCGCAATCTGCAGGCGGAGGGCGCGATCGCCGTCGCCGACACCACCGCCTGCCGGCGCACCTGGGTGGCCACCGCTAACCCCGACGCCGACCACGAAATCGCCAGTCTCGATGCACTGTTCAGCGCACCCAGCGCTTCTGACGTGCATCGCCCGTCAAAGTTTGATCCATGCCGGCGACGCCGCTGACAGCAGAAGTGCTCGCGGCTCTAGAGCGCATCGGCTGCCCTGTCACCACCACCGACCTGATGCGCCTGCTCAACCGCGACCGAGAAACCCCGCTGGTCGTCGACCAGGTGTACCGGGCCGTGGAGGCGTTGCGCGGCCGCGGCGCTGTTCGCCGACTCAAGACTGCGAGCAACAAACGAGTCAGGTACTGGGAAGTCGCCACAGCGCCGAATACGTGCCGCTGCGGCGCATCCCAGGAAGGCGCATCATGACCGCCGTTGACAACCACACCGCAGAGGAGTCGCTGTCCCTGCGGGACTGGCTGACTACGCTGCTGTCTGGGCGACCGCACCAGGTCATCGGCGACGACCCGGCAGAGCCCTATCTCCTGCGGTGGTTCCTGATCCCGAGGAACCCACTCGTCAACATCTATCGGCACCGCTTCTGCCGGTCCGATCCCAGTGTGCCGCACGATCATCCGTGGCATTTCGCCAGCATCGTGCTTACCGGAAACTACCGCGAGGTCAGCGAGCGCCGCACCGTCATGCGTCGGCCCGGGTCAGTGGCCTTTCGCCGCGCCAGCTCACGCCACCGCGTGGAGCTGCTCGACCGGGCGCCGGTGACGACGATCATCGTGACCGGACCTCGCTGCCGCCGATGGGGCTTTTGGTGCCCCCGGCCAGTGGGCCCGCCGGCGTTCGTGCCCTGGCAGCAGTTCGGAGCGGGCGGCTGCGGCGAGTACCTCGATCCGCCACCTCTCGCACAGAGAAGCCCAGCTCGATGAGCACAACCGTCGCTACCCACCTTCACCCAGACAACGCGCACGCCTGCACGGCGTCCCGCGGAACCGTGCGGGTGGTTGTCGCCCGGTGGCGTCACCGACGCTCGCTGTGCACCTGCGGGTGGAGCGGACCACCGCGGATCACGCGAGCCGGAAGCATCCTCGACGCTCACCTGCACGCTGCACGGGCCGGATGCCACCCCGCTGTGCCCCTCGTCGTCGACGTCGACATCGGCCGGCGGACATGACGCCGCGGCGGCCTATGAGCATCACCGACCGGCGGCTCCGCGCGTTCTTCGCCGTCCGGGGTTACCCGGACCCCGCCACCGTTAGCCAGGAGAGGACAATATGGGCCGCAACAAAGCGCCGGACCCGGATCAGCCGGATCTGTTCAGCATCCTCGACGAGGCAGGCGGTGACGGTGATCGACCCGGAGATTCTCAAGGCGGTGCAGACGGTCTACTCGACCGATCTGAGCCTGCCCGAGGAATGGACCCCGGGGCAGCGCAGCGAGTTCCTGACGGCCGAAGCGGACAAGATCAGCTCGATGGCGGCCAGCATGGCCGAGGAGCTGTGGGAGAAAGCCATCGCGGTGTGGAGCCGCAACCGCAACGGCAAGACACCGAATCACGCGACCAAAGTGGCCCTGCTGGAAGCGGCCCGCGCGCAGGCAGCGAAGACAGTGCTGAACAACGAGCTGTACGAGCTGATCGAGACCGGCGAGAGCGAGGACCTGATCGAGACCGACGAGATCCCGCCCTCGTGGGGGAGCCCGGATCCGGCGCACCTCGGGTGGGAGCGGCGCTGGACGAACCCGGCGCTGCAGAGCGAGCCCAGCGAGGACCTGGAAGCGCTGATCGATCTCCTATGGCCGGCACCGGACTTTTCGGGACCGTTCCGGATCAAGGCGGGGTACCTGATCTCGGCCCGGGCCGAGGACGGCCAGCCGCTACCCGCCCGCCCCGAGGACCCTTTGACCGCGGAGTTGGCGCAGATGATCTACCGCGACCTGCGAGCGGACGGGCTCCCCGAGCGGTAGGCCCCCAGGCCTCGTTGTTCGACGATCCCGTCGACATCAACGACATCGACGACATCGACGTCGGCACCGATCCTGACCTCGGCATGCCCGCCGCTGAGCCGGTTGACGCACTCGATCCCATCGTGGTCGACGGGGCCCTCGTGACCGCAGCAGATACCCCCGAGCAGTCAGTGCCGCCCCCAGCGGAACTGGCCGAGGAGTTCCGCAGCACCACGGACTTCCCCGCCACCACCGAGGTTCTGGTCCCGTCCGGCGCCAAAGCCCGAGCCCGAGCCAACATGGCTGCCATCGAGCTAGTCCATACACTGCGCGACGCCGGGCGCCCGGCGACGCTGCCCGAGCAGCGCGTCCTGGCTGCCTGGTCCGGGTGGGGCGCCATCCCTCAAATTTTCGACCCTCGCGCCGAAGACTTCACCGCCGAGCGAGCTCAACTGGCCGGCCTGCTCACTCCCGAGCAGTATCGTCGCGCCCAAGCCTCCATCCTCAACGCCCACTACACCGACCCCGCCGTGGTGTCTGCGGTCTGGGATGCACTAGGCGCGGCGGGCTTTTCCGGCGGTCCGGTGCTCGAACCAGGTTGTGGCAGCGGCACTTTTATCGGTCACGCTCCGCAGGGGTCGACCATGGTGGGCGTCGAAGCTGACGACATCACCGCGGCGATAGCGGCGCTGCTCTACCCCTCCGCCCAGGTCCGCCACGAAGGCTTCGAAACTACTCGCGTCGCCGAGGCCAGCTTCACGGCTGCGATCGGCAATGTGCCGTTCGGCCGGTACGCACTCACCGACCCCCAGCACAATCCGCGCCGCCACAATATTCACAATCACTTCATCGTGAAATCGCTGGCGCTGGTTGCACCAGGTGGTTATGTCGCCGTCCTGACCAGTCGCTACACCACGGATTCAGTGAAAACCGCTGCGCGCGAGGACATTGCCCAACGCGCGGACCTGATCGGAGCGCTGCGGCTTCCCTCTCAGGCCTTTAGCCGGGTCGCCGGCACCGAAGTGGTCACCGACCTGCTGATCTTCCGCCGCCGCGAGGAGGGCACCGAGGTCAGCATCGACACTCTCGACTGGATCAACACCGAAACCGCCGATCTCGTCGACCCCCGCACCGGCGACGAGGACCAGGTGCCCATCAACGCCCACTTCCTCAACAACCCGCACCGGGTGCTCGGCACCCCCGAACTCGGCCACGGACTGCACGGCTCGGCGCAGCTCGTCGTCGCCGGCGCTACGGGACCGGACCTGGCAGACCAGATCCGCGACCAGCTTGAGCCGATGATCGCGGCCGCCGTGGCGCGCGGACACGGGCTTACCGCCCGCAGTGAAGACCTATCCATCAGCGCAGCAACGGTTTTCGCGCCCGGATTGCGCACGCCGAGCGCACAGGTTGACGATCCGCCGCTGTACACGCTGCGCTACAACGCCGCCACCCGCAGCATCGACTACTGGGCCGGACACAGCTGGGAGCCGAACAAGACGCCCAAGACCCTCGTCGAGGAGACCAAGGAACTCATCGCGCTGCGCGACGTCGCCACCGCGCTCATCGCCGCACAGCGTGACGGCGAACCCGAGCACGACCGCGAGCAGCTCCGCGGGCACCTCAACACCCTCTACGACAACTACGTCAGCAAGCGTGGACCCGTCAACCGGTTTGAATGGGTGCAGCGCAACGCAACTCAGTCCCTGCACGACAAGCGCATCGCCAAACTGGAGCAGACATGGCGTGAGCAGGAGGGCGCCACCGGACGCCCCTATGACGGCCCCGTCCCCGAGGAGCTGGCCGAACAGTGGGAAACCGAGGCGTGGCAGCCCCCGGAGCCGTTCAAGAAGTTCCGCCAGCTCGAAGGCGGTATGCGGTATGACCCCGGTTGGGCGGTTTTGTCGGCGCTGGAGGACTTCGACGACGACACCGGAATCGCCACGAAGGCTCCGATCTTTACCCGCGATGTTCTGACCGCGGCCGTCGAGCGCGTCACCGCCGACACCCCCGAAGAAGCGCTGGCGATGAGCCTGGACCGCACGCGCCGGGTCGACGTCGCGCTGATCTCGGAGCTGCTCGGAGTCGGCGACGAGGACACCCGCGCCCTGCTCGACGGGCTGGTGTACCCCAGCCTCGATGACCCCGACGAGCTGGTCCCGGCCACCACAGCGCTTTCCGGCAACGTGCGCTCCAAGCTGGCTGCTGCGATCGAGGCCGCCGATACCAACCCCGTCTACGAGCCCTACGTCGCCGCACTGCGCGACGTGCAACCCGAACAGCGCGAGGCCGACGACATCAAGGTCCGCCCCGGTGCCCCGTGGATTCTGGCCCCGGTGATCGCCGCCTTCGCTGAAAAGACGTTCGGCGCCAACGGCGTCAAGGCTGAACACATCGGCGGCCGCTGGACGGTCGACGTCCCCAGCTACAAGCGCAGCGGTCGCCTCATGACCGACGAATGGGGCGTCGATCGGCGCAACTTCGACGCGGTGAGTCTGCTCGAAGCGGTCTGCAACTCCAAGGCCGTGGTCATCACCACCGAAGAGGGCAATGTCGACGCCCAGGCCACATTCGCCGCACAAGCCAAGTGCGCCAAAATCACCGAGGAGTTCACCCGGTGGCTGTGGTCAGACGACGAGCGCCGCGACACCCTGGTCGCCGAATACAACCGGCGTTTCAACTCCCTGCGAGCCCCTGTCTACGACGGCAGCCAGTTGCGGCTTCCCGGGCTCTCAGACCACTTCACCCCGCACAGCTACCAGCGCAACGCCGTCGCCCGCATCACCAACGAGCCCTCCACCCTCCTCGATCATGTCGTCGGCGCCGGTAAGACCGGCACCATGCTCATGGCCGCGATGGAGCTACGCCGTCTCGGCCTGGTCCGCCAGCCCTGGATTGTGGTGCCCAACCACATCATTGAGCAGGTAGGCCGGGAGGCCAAGCAGTGGTATCCGGCGGCGAACGTACTTCTGGGGTCTTCGGCCACCACCGCCGAGGGGCGCCGGCGGTTCATCGCCCAGAGCGCCGCCGGCGACTGGGACATGGTGATCGTGCCGCAATCGGCGTTCACCGCGATCAACGTCTCCAACGATGTGCGCACGGCCTACGCCGAAAAGCAGCTCGACGAGCTGCGCGCCCAGTTGCAGGATGCGACGGTCGAGCGCAGCCAGAAGGCCATCATGCGGGCCATCAAGACCGCCCAGGCGCGCCTGGAGAAGCTGATGGCCGCCGAAACCAAAGACGTAGGACTGCGATTCGAGGAATCGGGCTGTGACTACCTCCTGATCGATGAAGCACACATGTATAAGAACAAGCAGCGTGTCTGCAACATCGAGGAGCTGACGTGCGCGACCGCCGCGCAGCGCGCCGAAGACCTCAGCCTCAAACTCGACGTCCTGCGTGAGCGACGCCACGACGAAGCCCGGGCCCGCGGCATCCCCGAGCACGCAGTCGTCGAGCGCGTGGCCACCTTCGCCACCGGCACCCCGATCGCCAACTCCCTGGGCGAGCTCTGGGTGATGCAGACCTACCTGCGCCCGGACCTTCTGCAGGCCGCAGGTATAGCCGATCTCGGCGACTGGGGAGCGGCGTTCACCGCCACTCACACCAGCATCGAAGTCAACGCCACCGGCACCAAACTGCGGCCCGTTACCCGCGTCGCCAAGTACACCAACCTGCCCGAGCTCCTGGCGCTGTCGAACGCCTATACCGACGTCGTCACCCGCGACCAGGTGCCCGTGGCGCTACCCGAGCTGCGCACCGGGGCCCGCCAGATCATCAGCCTCCAACCCGGGGTGGAAGTCGTCGACTTCATCGCCGACCTGGGCTGGCGCGCCGACCATCTCGACGCCCGAAAACCCCAGCGCGACAACATCCTCAAGATCAGCAACGATGGCCGCAACGCCTCCCTGGACGCCAGGATGGCCCACCTCGGCGCTCCTGAACACAGCCGGGCCGCCGAGGTTGCCGAACGCGCCATGGGGGTGCACCGCCGCCTGGCCGATCGCCAGTACCGTGACCGCGACACCGGCGAGCTGCTTCCCGCCCGCGGACCGCTGCAACTGATGTTCTGCGACCGCGGCACTCCGTCGAAGGATCCGCGCCAGTTCACCATCTACCAAGCCATCAAAGACGAGCTTGTGGATCGAGGAATGCCGCCCGAGGCAGTGCGAATCGTCCACGAGGCGCGCAACCCCGCACAGCTGAAAGCCCTGTTCGCACAATGCAATCGCGGTGAAGTATCAGTTCTCATCGGTAGCACCGAAAAAATGGGCACCGGCACCAATGTGCAGTCCCGACTGGCCGCTCTGCACCACATAGACGTGCCCTGGCGCCCGGCCGACCTGGAGCAGCGCGAAGGCCGAATCCTGCGCCAAGGCAACCAAAACCACGAGATCGACATCTTCAACTACGTCACCGAATCCAGCTACGACACCGTGATGTGGCAGCGTGTCCAAGCCAAAGCGCTGTTCATCGAGCAGATGCGCCGCAACGAAGTGCTCGACTCCGAAATCGAAGACCTCGGTGGGGGAGACATCGGCGCCGCAGCCGCAGAAACCAAGGCCATCGCCACCGGTGACCCCCGCTACCTGCGCCAAGTGGAACTCGACGACACCGTGCGACGCCTGACCGCCCTGGAACGGGCACACCAGCAATCGGTTCGCAACCGGGACTGGCAAGTGCGCGTCCTCGAACGCGCGATTCCGGCCAAGCAGGCCGACATCGAGGCGCTCGCACCCGTAGCGCACGCCGCAGGGGACCGAGGTGACACACCGCACCGCATCGTCGTCGGCGCCAACACCTTCACCGATCGGACCGAGGCGGCCGCCGCGCTCACCGTGGCGTGCCGGCGTGCCTACATGGCCGGCAAGGACCGCGGCGCCACCCGCTACGAGCCGATCGGTGCCGCCATCAACGGTGTCGAGGTCCTGGGCGCGCGCGACCTCACTCACGACATGCTGCTGCTGCGGCTGGACGTGCCCTCGCGCACCACCGAGATTGACGGCGCTGAACTGCTGGCCGCAGGCTCCGCTCTCGGACTCGACGTGTCCGGGCCCAAGCAGCTCGGGCTTCTGCGCCGCGTCGAAAACCTTTACATCGGGCTGCCCGACCACCACGTGCGTATGCAGCGCGAACACAACCGCCAGCGCGAGGAACTCGATGACCTGCTGGCCAATCCGCCGGCGCCGTTCGAGCAGCGCAGCGAACTCGAGGCCAAGCAGGCCGAGCTGTCCGCGTTGACATTGGAGCTGCGGATGGCCGCCGAGAGCCCCGAGGCCAAGGCCCGAGCCGAGGCCGCCAGCCAGCGGATGAAGATGCGCGGTCGTGAACCCGGGTGGAGTTTGATCCTCAATCCCACCCCGGCGCTGGTCGAAGAACTCGGCTACCCAAACGCCGACGCGGTGCGTCGCGCCGTGCGCATTCGGGAACGGATGGCACTCGAACACCACCAGCGCGATATCGCTGTCCACGACCAGGACCGCACCCGCGACGAGGACGGCCCCGGACTAGGCCACTAAGCACCCGTATGGGCGCTATGGGGTATGCGCTTCTGCTGTGATGGGCTACAGGATGCTCGGGGGGATCGCGGGCCCAACATTCGGGCCGGCGCCCGCACCGCCAGGATCGATCGGCTCGCACTCCTCGGTTTCGCCGTCCCAGTCCCACGGATCGGTCGCCGCGGCGAACTGATGGCCGACCGTCTGAAAGTTCGACGCGAGCCGCGTCGACATCTCCTGGGCGTTGCTGGCGACCTGCTTGGCCTCGGAGGCCTTACGGTCGAGGAACTCGGCGAGCTGCTCGCGGCCGGCGGGACTGCCCAAGCTCGGCTGCATGGCGGCGACGCCCAGCTGGATCTCCTGCTGAATCCGCTGCAACTGCGCTTTGGACTGCGCATCGGCGGCGTGCGCGTCGGTGATGTTCTGCGCCAGTCCCTGGTCCGCTTGGTTGAGCGCCTCGCGTGTCTTGCGTAGCGCCGCATCGGTCGCGTCAGCTTCCTCAGCGCCCTCACCCGACCATCCCGCCGGCAGAACCGACCCAGGGGGATAGGGCCGGTGGTCGGGCACCCAGACACCGGATCCAGGAGGAGCCTCGGTGTAGTTCGGTCCATTCGGATACACCGGCGGACCCAGCACGCCGGGCTGCTTGATGATCACGCCGCCGTCATCGTGGATGCCATCCAATGTGGAGCGCGGCATGCCCGACGAAGTGTTCATGTCCTGCTCGGGGATGTAGGGCGGGTACTGCGGGACCTCGGGCGCGACGCCATCGGGCCCGGGGATCTGGGGGTAATAGCTCGGCGCCGGGTACGGCGGCAGCGTCGGGTCCGGCGTCGGCGTCTCCAGCGGCGGATTGATGCCGCCCAGCCCACCGATGCCTGTCACCAGGTCGTTGACCTGCTGCTGCCAGAAACCCACGCCACCGAAGATAAGCGCACCGCCTATGCGCTCGCCACCAGCTAGCCGAATATATGCGCCCAAATAGCGCATAATCGAAAGCGTGTTCGACCGATGGGACCGTTCCACCGAGTACCCAACCCTGTTCCCGATGTCCCGACCGGTGTGGGTTAACACAGGCCGGCCCCTGCCGGCGAGCGGGGCACGTATGGACGAGCTGCCGCTATGGGTTCGCAGCGGTGGCCTACTCATCGAGCCGCGGATGCCCGGCCGCCTGGTGGCCTGGCTGAGGCGCAGCGACGGGGGATGGGTCGTCGGAGTCGATGTGTCGAGCCCGAACCGCCGCTCGAGCGCTGCCGCGACTATGTGGCTTCCTGCGGGTGATGTCAGCCCAGCCGACGAGCAGTCCCCGTAGCCCGGTCGGCGATTCTCAGTTGGCGTCGAATACGGCGGCCAGCTCGTTTTCTCCGCGGCGGCGAAGGACCGCGCCGACGTCTTCTTTGCGACAATTCAAGGCGGCCGCCAGCGCTGCGGCGGCGGGCTTTCGAACCGCGTGGCCCAGCAGCTTGTGCAACCGAGCCCTTCCGCTGTCTTCGGCGCCGAGGCGGATCACCTTCAGTGACGCATCGCCGAGCTTGAACACCAGCACCAGCGTGTCACCGGCAGACGCCTCCACAGCTACGGCGTGGCCGCGCAGTGAACCGATGCCGACACCCCTTGTCGACGCCAGCTTCCACGACAGCGTGACCGGACCATGCGCACTGGTGAATGTTCGCTGCTGGCCAGGTAAGACGCCGGCGGCGTCGGCTACCGCCGGGTGGACAGTCTGCCCCGAGCCCCGCAGGACCTCCGAAGTGACCAGGTGCGCTACACGAATCTCGTTGGCCCCGTTGCGGAAAACGCCACGGACTGTGTTCAGCGGCGGCACCGCCGGCCACCCATCAGCCTTGGTGCGCCGGCGTGCGACACCCTTCTCCAGGACGAACTCCCACGTGCCCAGATAGGCCCGGATCGACGCCTCGGTGATATCGGGATACCGGGCCCGAAGCTCCTCGATCACCGCCGTCACGGCGGCCGTGCCACCGCCGGCGTCCAGGCATTCACCGATCGCGTGCGCGATGTTGACGTATTCGGCAACGCCCCACTCCCGCAGCCCCCACGTGCTTCGGCTGGTGCGAACAAACCGGTCGTGTTGGGAGAGAACCGCTTTGACACGCTCCAGGCTGGTGCCTGCGGTGTCGCCAGTTCCGATGGTCGCAAAGATGCCTTCTGCGGTCGCCGGGGTTCCAAGGATGTGAAGCGCCGCTTCTGTCATGTTGGCGGCGGTATCACCAGACCACCGCACCCAGACATCGCCGAAACGACGCAAATTCATCTGGCTTTCGAGGTACGTCAGGGCAACCCCGGTCGGTAGCCCCAGGCTCGTCAGCGCGTGAAGCAGGGCATCTGAGGTGGGGGCGGGCTGGGCATCGAACACCGCGTCGACGGCGGCGATCACCTGCGCGCGAGATCCACCAGGTGTCGAAGTCTCCTCCATCCAACCGCCGCGGCGGGCGTAGGGGCCGGCGACATGAAGCAGGACCGCGGCGGTCTGGCTGGTGGGGACGACGCCCAGACGACGCAGTTCGAGGTCGACCACTTCCACGGGAAGGTAGGGGCCCAAGTGTCGCCGCACCAGATCAGCGTGCTCGCCCACCTCCTGGTGTGCCGGATCGGTGAGCAGCTCGGCGAACCGCGCTCGCGCTCGGCGCAAGTTGCGGCCCACCGAGACTGCGTGCACACCCAAGCGCTCGGCCACCACGTGTTGAGGAACCGGGTTCAGCGCCCAGACCTGGGCTGAGAGGATCTCACGGTCGAAATCATTGAGCTGCCCGACCAGGCGGGCCACCGCGGCGTCGGCTCCGACCCGGCCGGCTGCGATCGTTTCTTGCCGGATCTGCACGGCTCGCTGCGCGGCCTGGATCAATGCGCGGACCGCCGCTGCGCCCAGCTTGGGGCGCAGAAGCAGCCCCTGGGGAGTTTGGTCGGCCACATCGGCCCAGCGAGGGAAATCCTCAGCGTAGGCGCCCAGCCGCCGGGGCAATCTGGTGTACGGAATCGTGAACGAGCTGATGCTGTCGAAGCCCGGGACTAGATCGCGCAGGCGCGTGCTCAGTGGCGTCTGGTTGCGCCACCAGTCGGGATCGAGCGGCGGGTCGATCGGCTGCACGGCTAGGTCCGGTAGAAGGCTTCGGCGAACTGTCCGAGCTTCCAGACGGTCAGCGAGGGGCCGCTGGGGGAGGTCAAGCGGCGGGGGGTAGCTATGCAGCCAGCCGTCCATGATGTAGTCGCGGCTCGCATAGTCGTCGATCTTTTCACCTATAACGCCGATGCCCCTGAGGATCACGGTGGCTCGCTCGAAGTCGTCGGGATCCACGCCGTTGCGCTCTGCGAGGGTCTTGATGTCGTTGTGCTGTGCCGGTTCGGCGAGCGCCATCGCGGCCAGCTCGAACGTGTAGGGCCGGTGAAGGGGCATTGAGCCCACCTCTCAGTCTCATCACCGCGTCTGCCTTTCACGCACTGCGGAACGGCCGCTCGGCGCCACTGCGCACAGGGCGTCACCGAGACACCAACCACGCAGTCTTGGGCGTAAACGCCACCCGTGCACAGGCATACGTCGCCCTCACCCGCGGCCGCGACCGATCCCATCGACGATGACGCCTCCGAGCCGCGTGCGGCTGGGCGTTGACTATCCGCGGATCTAACAACGGCTCACCATCTAATCGGCCTCGGGCACTCCTGTGGCGTACCCATGTGAAGCACCGCGATCAGGGGTCGCGATTCAGGGTGCAGCCCGGCGTCGGCGGACCCCGCTCAGGACTAGGTAGGTCGTCCCGCTGGCAACCACCAGGCCCACGACGATCGCGCCGGCGAGCACGCCAACGCGATGTGCCGTCGAGCCGGTTTCCACCGCTACCTGCTCGGTCGCCGCCAACTGGCTCGACAGCTCGACGGGCAAGGGGCCACCACTCAGTGTGGCCGCCAGTATGCGCGCCTGGCCGATAGGCGTGAGACCGGTGATGGTAGCCCGTCCACCGGGGTCAGCCTCCATAATTTCCGGAGCGCTGAGCACCTCCGTGTCGAGTGTGTAGGCGACCGGTTTGCCGATGTTGGCTTCACTGAAGCCGGCGAGAATCCGTGCGCCGGCGTCGCCAAAAGTCACCTCAACGGTGTCGCTGCTGCTGAGATCGTCGACTTGTGCGGCGTTGGTGATCTGACCTTCGCTGAGTATGGACCTATCGAGGAGGTACACCCGACTGTTGTCTGATGAGCAAGTGACCAGCGGCAGGTTTGGATCGTCATTTCCTGCCAGCACGTCGTCCTGGTTGCAGCGGGTCGCCTGAAACTGCAGAGCCAGAACCTGGACATTCTGGTCGCTGCTTTGACGTGCTTCCTTCTCCTCCGCAATGCGTTGCGCCAGGTCGCTGTTGGGTCCGGTCCGCGGTGGTGACGGGGGCGCATCTGGCGTCGGAATCGGGATCTCGTGGATCACCGGACGCATGTCGAGCCGGCCGATGTCACCGATTTCGCGCAGCGCACCGTAATCGCTTCCCGTTGCTGTCACGGCGACTTCGTCGCCGTCTACGCGTGTCTCGACGTCGACCATACCCAGCGCCGTCACGCGTTTTGCCAGCACCTCTCCGGCCTGACCCATTGCTTTGGGAGATGGAGGGGATCCGTCCGATGTGTGCGCCGAAAAGGTGGCACTGACGCGGGTTTGCGGCGGCGGGTCGGCCCAGATCGATCTGGTCAGGAAGATCACTAGCGCGTAGCCGGCAACGAGCACGATCAGGATGACCGTCGCGAGGTAGCGCGCGATGCGGTGCCGCGCGGGGGAGGGCGCGGTGTTGGGAACCGCGTAGTTGGTCATCGCAACGCAACCTGCGCCGAGTCATCGAGCTCTCGGAGATTTGATTGCTGGTTCAAATTGATGACTCCTCCAGTGACGACACCAAAGTTGGACGGTACGCATGTGCGCTGCCGCAGAGCTGTTGCCGACGACCGCCGCAGAGCTGTTGCCGACGACCACTGCGACCAGCGAGCCCACCGCCGTACGGCTGATGCGACGTTTGGTTTGCTGGCATGACGGTCCTGGATCGGCCCCCGAAATTGATTGGTCATCATGCATTCCAAAGTCTGAATCGCACAGCCTTCATCAGAGTCAGTGCGATTCACTCCGGCCTTTCCGGGTTTCTGCTGATGGTCGTCACGGAACTGTGCACCCAGAGGCGCCAAGTAACGACGGAACTGTGCACCCAGAGGCGCCAAGTAACGATGGCACTACTGCCTAAATGGATCCTCAACGCTCTCCGGCTGCGGCGCCCGGTGTCTCGTCGACCACTCCAACCCCTACAGACCGAGCTACCGCGGCAACGCCCGCCGCAATGGCGGCGGAGGCGGGCCCGGAGGCACAGCAAGCTCAAACGTCGGAGTGATTTCGGGTAGGCCCTCAATGCTGCGGCTGCGACGCCGAGGGTTGTTCGAGCAGTCTCCCTGCTAGGGAAAAGGAGCCGACGCGTACCGGGGCGGTTATGTGGGGTGCGGTGACCTCACGCCCGGCGAACTTTGCACGGCGACGATTAGCTTGTTCTGTCGATGTCCTCGGCGTTATAGATCTGCCGCATTGCCGCCGACGCTTCGGGGTGCGCCGATTTCGGAGGGGCCGAAAGGACATTGGCTTGTTTGTAAAACCAGAACCATGTTCCCGGGTGGCCGGGAACACTTCGACCCTTGGAATTGCAACGTCAGCGGCTTGACACCGGGTAGGGGTCGTCGGGCAGCACGACGCTGGCTAACTCGGTGATCGCTGCAGCGATTTTGTGCGGTAGGCGTTGCAGCGAGCGGGCCGCTGCTAACGATTGCTGAACTGTCCACGAAGCATTCGGCTCACACACCGCAGCCCGTATCGGCGGCGAATTTCCTCACCGCTGACTGTGCTACCCGCGGCGTAGTCGGCATCGGCCTGGGCCAGCTTCTTGGCCGTATCCGGAGTTAGCAGCGCGTAAAGGTTTCGTGGCTGTACGGCCAACGCTTTCGCAAAGTGAACGCCGCCAGTGTAACGGACCGCCAAAATTCCGTCCCATGGACTCGTGTCGGTACTACTCGCGCATGAGTATTGAGCATCTGTTGAGTCCGTCTACGTACGCTGCACTCAGACTGCAGTCAAGTGTTGACCGCAGTGAAGCGTTCGAGGAGCGCCCTCTTTGGTTGGATCCTCATCGGTAGTTCGCGCTTGGATACCCATTCCTAAGTTTGATTGATTTGGGATTGACCCTTGATGGTGGACACCTGACTGGTGGGACCGCTGGTCCTGCGGGAAGGTTGTTCCTATGTCGGGCAAGCGTCGGAAGTACACCCCGGAGTTCCGGGAGCAGGCTGCCCGCCTGGTGATCGAGACCGGCCGGCCGGTGGCTCATGTGGCCGCCGAGATCGGAGTCGGTGAGCAAGTGCTGGGTCGTTGGGTGCGCCTGACTCGTCAAGCCGCCGATGCCGGTGATACTGGCGCGGTGCTGGATGCCGATGAACGCGCAGAGCTGGAGCGTCTGCGCCGTGAAAACGCCGAATTACGTTTGGACCGTGAGTTTTTGAAAAAAGCCGCGGCCTTCTTCGTCTCCGAACAGAACCGGTAGAAGCCTACCGGGTGATCGAGGCGGAGAAGGCCATCTACACGGTCAAGCGGATGTGCGGGCTGCTGGAGGTGTCGCGCTCGGGGTTCTATAAGTGGCGCAAGACCCGCGCCGCCGGCCCGAGTCCGGCCCAGCGGCGTCGTGCCGAGCTCGACGCCAAGGTCGCCGCGTTCCACCAGGCATCCGATGGGGTGTACGGGGCGCCGCGCATCCTGGCCGATCTGCGCGAGGACGGGCAGACGGTGTCACGCAAGACGGTGGCGGCGTCGCTGCGCCGCCAAGGCTTAGCCGGGATTTGCCCGCGCCGATTCGCCCCGGCGACCACGGTGGTCGACCTGGATGCCCCGGTCCCCAAGGACCTGGTGAGGCGCCGATTCGACACCGGCGTACTGGACCGGGTGTGGACCTCAGACATCACCTACCTGCGTACCGGTGAGGGCTGGCTGTACTTGTGTGCGGTCCGCGACGGGTGCTCACGACGGGTGATCGGCTGGGCCCTCGATGATCATCTGCGCACCGACCTCGTCGAGTCCGCGCTGTCGATGGCAGTCGCGATGCGCGGTGAACTGGCTGACGAAGTCGTCTTCCACGCCGACCGCGGCGCTCAGTACACCAGCGTGCAGCTCGCGCGGTTCGCCCGCGAGCACAACCTGGCCCGCTCGGTGGGCCGAACCGGGGTGTGCTGGGACAATGCTGCATCTGAATCATTCTGGGCGACATTGAAAGTCGAGTTCTACGACCGCTACCTATGGCCGACCAAGGCGGCGGCGAAGCTGGCCGTCGGCGACTGGATCGAGAGGGTCTACAACCGACGCAGGCGCCACTCGGCCCTGGGTATGATCGGCCCAGTCGACTTCGAACGCCGACTCACTCAGACGGCACAAGCCGCCTGACCCTGTGTCCACCAAACGGGGTCAATCCCA
>CAZMXB010000057.1:0-22805 GCA_964569855.1 uncultured Rhodoferax sp. | reverse complement strand
CCGGGTCAGGCTGCTGCCGCCAGCACCCGGTTTAAGGCGTCACCCAACGTGCGATCAATTGCACCCAGCAGTTCGATACCACGCTCCGATATCACCCAGATCGACCACATTGTTCGATGACAGAGGCCCGAGGTACAACAACTTGTCCCCGGCAATCGCCAGGAAAGTGCCAGGTGGATAAAAGCGGTAGTAATAGGGCGGCAGGCTTTGTGACGTGGCGCGTGGCACAAAGACGGTTGGAAAGTTTGTCTCCGCGTAGTTGAAGAAACAGTCTTGCAGTTGGTTCGGGTTGACCACTACCGCTTGCAGGGTTGTGGCCGACACAGGGGTGCTCGGCGCAGAACAGTTGCCAGCGGCGTCACATGCCGCAATCGTGTAGCCATAGGTGGTCGCGGCGCTGAGTCCGCTGTCGGAATAACTGGTCAGCGTGCCCAAGGTGGTGACCAAGGTTGTGCCGCGAAACACCTGGTAGCCAGTCACTGCAACGTTGTCGCTTGAGGCATTCCAGGAAACAACGATTTCGCCCGCGCTCACCACGGTGGTAACCACACCCAGGGGTGTTGACGGTGCCTGCGTATCGGCCGCCTGCTGGGTACTGGCCAGTGCCGCCGCGCTGGATGTCGAGCAATTTCCGGCCGCATCACAGGCTACGACCGTATAGGTAAACGTGGTGGCGGCGCTGAGCCCGGTGTCCGAATGCCCCGTGACGTTGCCCAGCGTGGCGATCAGGACGCCGCCACGGAAAACCTTGTAGCTGGTCACCGCCACGTTGTCGGTAGACGACGCCCAGGAGAGGCTGATTGCGCTGGTGCCAGCGGCTGTGGCACTAAGACCACCCGGGGTGGTGGGTGCCTGCGTGTCAGCGGCAGGGGCCGCAGACCTTTGCGGAAATCCGGCCGCCTGCCAGTCAAGTAAAGCGCCCTTTTGCTCAGCACTGAGCTTGGCAAAGCCGGCGGGCGGCATGGTCCCGCCCACCGCCCGCGCCACCGCATTGTCGGCTTGCTGAATCGCCTCCTGGTAGGTATCAAAATTGGGCGGCGACGGTGCTCCGCCGCGTGCAGCGCCGCTTAGGGTGGTGGAATGGCACTGCATGCAAACGGCCAACGCACCGTTGCGGATGCCATTGGCGCCTTCGTAAACCGGTTCAATCGCGGCCCGCAGGTGACCGGCGAACGAAAAGAACAACAGAAATACTGCAATGAGCTTCATAGTGACACTTTCTTGTTCGACGGTCTTCTCTTCGGAACGCACACGGCATGGTCATGGGCGCCCTTCATTGACGATTGACTTTACCGGAAAAGCGCAATGGATGGATCGTGAGACGCCATTGACAAAGTTTCGTTAGAACAACACCGCCAACAAAAAAGTGAAAGAAAAAACCGGGGTGCCTCGGCCCGGGTAAACCCGCAAACGAAGGCTTGTCCATTACAAGGGGTTACCAAGGATGGGGTTGCGCACCGCGCATGAAGTCGGGTTGCCGCGGCGCAATAGCAGGCCCGGCGAACACACCACGGGCTGCACCATGGGCACAGCCTATGCTGTGTACGAGTAACGATGCAGTTACGTCCAATTGGCATAAAGCCTCATGCGCAAGACACTTTTGGGCAGCAGCAGCTCACTTGAAATCGCCACCGAAGTCTTGATAATGCGCCGACTTTGAAGCCAAGCAACAACACATCGCACAGACACACAAACCATGGCGCGTTCAATGAAAATTCGCATCACCCTCCTGGCCAGCCTGCTGGCCCTTGTGCTGGCCGCCTGCGGCGGCGGTGGAGGCAGCAATACCAGCACGCCACCACCGCCAGCACCTGCGGCATCCGTCGATACCGGGCCCGGCGCCAGCCTGGCCGTTCCAGACCTGGGCGCGGTGGCCGTGGGCTCCACTGCCAGCGCTTTGTCCGCTGGCTGGAGCAACGGCGCATTCATGGAAATTTATGTGCGGGGCTACAAGGACAGCGATGGTGATGGCAAGGGTGATCTGCAGGGCCTGATCAGCAAACTCGACTACCTGCAAGACCTGGGTGTGAAGGGCATCTGGTTGATGCCCGTAACCGACAGCGCCGACAGGGACCATGGTTACGCGGTGAAGAACTACCGCAGCATTGAGACCGACTACGGAACGTCGGCCGATTTTGAGCAGTTGCTGGCCCAAGCGCATGCACGCGGCATTGGCGTGATCATGGACTACGTAATCAACCACAGCAGCAGCGAACACCCCCTGTTCAAGAATGCGGCGTCATCCGCCACCCATCCGCAGCGGCCCTTTTACGTGTGGGAGGCCAGCAAACCCACGGGCTGGCGCATCTACGGAGCCGACCCCTGGTACAGCAGCGTGAACAACACCGGTTATTACTTTGCCGGCTTTGGGTCGGGCATGCCGGACTTCAATCTGACGAACAGCGCGGCCATCAACTTTCACCACGACAACCTGCGCTTCTGGCTGAACAAGGGGGTCGACGGCATGCGTTTTGATGCGGTCGGCAATCTCGTGGAAAACGGCGCCGGTGCCTGGGAAGTCCAGCCCCAAAACCACACCGTCATGCGGGATGTGCAGCAACTGGTGCAGGGTTACAACCAACGCTACCTGGTGTGTGAGGCACCCGCCGCATCGCAGGCATTTGCAGCGCAAAACTCGTGCGGCAGTGCGTTTGCCTTTGACCTGAAGGACCACCTGATTCGCGCAGCCCGGGGAGAAGCGACAAGCATTCAGGCCGTCAGCCAATACTTCGTGACGGCTCCGGCCTCTATGGCCACGCTGCTGTCCAACCACGATGGTTTTGCCGGGGACCGGGTCTGGAACCAGTTGGGTGGTGATCTGGCACGCTACAAACTGGCAGCCGCGAGCTACCTTCTGTTACCCGGCACGCCCTTTATCTACTACGGCGAAGAAGTGGGCATGGCCAACGGCCAGGGCTTGAGCGGCGACTGGGCGCTGCGCACACCCATGAGCTGGACGGCGGACAAGTCCGGTTTCAGCAGTGGCACGGCATTCAGAAATCTCTCGGCCAATGTGGCCAGTCAAAACGCCGGTGCCCAGGTTGGAGTTGCCAACTCACTGCACGGCTTCTACAAACAGATGCTGGGTCTGCGCAATAGCCTGCCCTCCATCGCACAGGGTAGTTATGTGGCGCCCTTCGTCGTTGGCCAGGTCATGGGTTACCAGCGCCGTCTGGGCAGCGAAACCAGCCTCGTCCTGATCAACTATGGCACCTCGGCTGCCACATTGTCTGTGGACCGCCTGACCCCGGGCGCAGCACTGGCACCGCGTTATGGAGCCAGCGCCAGCGTGGCCATCAATACCACGGGGCAGGCAAATTTTGACGTGCCAGGCTTGTCGGTCCAGGTCTACACCATGCAACCCTGAAACGGGGAACTACTGGTCAAACGCGGCGTGGCACACCTTTCGGTTCAACCCATAGAAATGGCAATGGTAGCCAGGCAGCTGGGACTGCGCGCCTTCCATGCTGTCAAACAGGGGGTCGGCCACTGGAGCAGCATGCGTGGGCTGCGCTGCCGCGGCGGCGTTGGTGGCCATCTGCGCCGCCTCAAGCCGCAGCTGCAAGCGCCCAAGCCGGACACTGGCGCGCACGTCACCGCTCGCAGCAGCCAGCGCATACCAGCGCAGGGCTTCTTGCTGCGCGGCCGCATCGCCATCCTGCAGACTGTCACCGAGTGCAAGCTGGGCCTCCACCATGCCTGTCGCCAAGCCGCGCAACAGCTCCAGCGCCGGTTCCCTGCGCTGGGAGCCTTCAATCCCATACAACCAACACAGGGCCTTCTGGTAGGTCTGCTCGGGCGACAACGGCTCGCTTTGTGCCAGCACTGCCTGGCACAGTGGCAAAACGCTGGCACGGCGCATCTGGGTGTGGATCGCAATGTCTGGGTCTACTGCCCAGACCGGGGTGACGCCCAAAAGCAAGACTGCGCCAATCCATCTGCGACACTGCGCAACAAAACACTTCATGGGTAAAGCTGCCACTCTTTCACAGCACCACCGGCTCCGGCTCGAGCAAGATGCCAAAACGCTCGTACACACTCGTTTGTATGGCCTTGGCCAGCGTCATCACCTCGCCTCCCGTGGCGCCATTGCCATCCGACCCGGCACCCCGGTTGACCAACACCAGCGCCTGTTTTTCATAGACACCGGCCTGACCTACGGACTTGCCTCTCCAGCCGCAGGAGTCAATCAGCCAGCCCGCCGCCAGTTTGATGCCGCCGTCGGCCAGGTGGTAGTGCACGACTTTGGGATCCCGCGCAATGATGTCGGCACACTGCTCGGCGGTTACGGTGGGGTTCTTGAAGAAACTGCCGGCGTTGCCAATCACAGCCGGGTCAGGCAACTTGGCGCGACGAATGGCGCACACCCAGTCAAACAGTTGCTGCGCTGTGGGGTGCGGGCAGGCGTGCTCGACCATCTTTCTTTCGATGTCGGCATAACCCAGCACCGGTTTCCACGCCTTGGGCAATGCAAAACGCACGCGCAGAATCAGTGCCCGGTCCTTCAGGCCCAGCACCTGGTGGGCGTCAACCGGCACAGCCGCACCATGTTTGAACACCGAATCGCGGTAACCAAACGCACACTGGGCGGCGTTCAACGTGAACAACTTGCCGGTTTGCAGGTCGATGGCGTCCAGCGACTCGAACCGGTCCTGCAGTTCCACCCCATAGGCACCCACGTTTTGTACCGGCGACGCACCGACTGTCCCCGGAATCAGCGCCATGTTTTCCAGCCCCGGGTAGCCTTGGGCCAAAGTCCAGGCCACAAAATCGTGCCAGCCCTCGCCGGCACCGCCTTCGACAATGAAATGCCTGGGGGTTTCCTGGACCAGCCTGCGGCCCATGATTTCGACTTTCAGCACCAGCGGTTTTACATCACCGGTCAACACCACGTTGCTGCCCCCGCCCAATACAAATTTCGGCTGTGCAGCCCATTGCGGGTCAGCCAACAATGCCAACACATCGGCCTCACTGTTGATGCGCACCAACGCCTGCGCCTTGGCGACGATGTGGAAGGTGTTGAAGGGCTGGAGCGGGACGTTTTTCTCGACTAACATGTCAGGATTGTCGCATCGGGTGTTGCGTGCGGACCGGGGCACCGGTCCTGTCGGTCATGGCCAACTTCTGGCAATCATGCGCAACCCAAGTCCGATGGGGTTTGTGCACCAACTACTGAACCAACGAATATGCCTTCATTTGATACCGTCTGCGAAGCTGAATTGTCCAAAGTCAAAAACGGCGTCGATAACACCGCCAAGGAAATCACCACACGTTTCGACTTCAAGGGCACGTCGGCCAGCATCGCGCTGAAAGACAAGGAAATCACGCTGATTGGCGACGCCGAGTTCCAGCTCGACCAGATTGAAGACGTGTTGCGCAACAAACTCACGAAACAAGACGTGGACGTGCGCTTCCTGGACAAGGGTGATGTGCAAAAGATGGGCGGCGACAAGGTCAAGGTCGTCATCAAGGTGCGCAACGGCATCGAGACCGAGGTGTCAAAAAAGATCCAGCGCCTGATCAAGGACAGCAAGATCAAGGTGCAGGCCGCCATTCAGGGTGACGCGGTGCGGGTGACCGGCGCCAAACGCGATGATTTGCAGGCCGCCATGGCCTTGATCCGCAAAGACATCGCAGACCTGCCGTTGAGTTTCAACAACTTCCGCGACTGACGCAACAGGTCCTGGCTGCAATTGCGAACGAAAGCGTGCGGTGAACATTCAGAGCGAAAACGACTACGAAGATTTGCTGGCCTCGTGGTCGGACCTGGAATCCGGCCTGGGAGTGATTCTGGCCAACTCTGGGAACGCACAGGAGTTCACGCAACGGGTCATGCAATATGACCGCTGGATGCAGGGCCTGTTGCAGCGCGATCCGAATGTGGGCATGTATCTGCTGTTTCAGTTGGCCAGCAATTCGCCGGTGGGCTATAGCGCGTCACACGCCCTGATTTGCGCGGTGCTGACCCATTTGATTGCAGTGGAAATGTCGTTACCCCTGCCCGAGCGCGACAGCCTGGTGCATGCGGCACTGACCATGAACATTGCCATGACGGCCGTGCAGGATGAATTGGCCGCGCAGGCGGAAAAACCGAGTGCGGCACAGCAGGAAATGATCCGTATGCACGCCGCCAACGGCGCACTGATGTTGGCCCGTTTGGGCGTGGCCGACGACCATTGGCTGGAAATCATCTTGCACCACCATGACGATGCCCTCGAGCGCGCAAATCCGAACACCATGGCAACCACGACGCGGTTGGCACGTATTCTCAAAGTGGTCGATCGTTATGCGGCGATGATCAGTCCGCGGATGTCGCGTACCGGTCGCAGTGCAACCGAATCGGCACGCTCCATCATGGCCCATGCATCGGCAAAAACCGATGAAGTGGGCCATGCGCTGGTGCGTGTTGTTGGCCTGTGTCCTCCGGGAACCTATGTTCGGCTGGACAACGACCAACTCGCGATTGTTCTGCGGCGCAGCAGCCAACACAACCATCCGTTTGTCGCGGTGATCAGCAAACCCAATGGTGAGTGGATCGCAACCCCCAGCCTGCACAGCACCGAGAAGGCTCCGCACATTCGGGCGGCATTGGCGGCGTCCGACGTGCGGGCCCGTCTCAACCACTATCACATCCTGCAGTTGGGTGCCGACGCGGCCCAGACTGCTGAATGACTTTCTCGCCTTCGGGCCTGCGGTAACGGACTAAACTTTCTTTTTGCCCAGCCTCGACTCGGTTCCTTTGACCAGACGGGAAATGTTTTCCGAATGCCGCCAGATCAACATCAGCGACATGACCGCAGTGGACAGCACCAGGCTCTTGTCCAGGACCCACACCACACCGCCGCCAAATATGTAGTACACCGGAGCGAACAACGCAGCCACGATTGAAGCGAGCGAAGAATAACGGAAGAAATAGGCAATCAGCAACCATGTGACTCCCGTTGCCAGGCCCAGAATCCAATTCGTCGCGACCAGCACTCCCAGCGCCGTGGCCACACCTTTGCCGCCCTCGAAACGAAAAAATACCGGAAACAGGTGGCCGACAAATGCGGCCAGGCCCACCATGGCCATGGTCCCGTCACCCAGGCCGTAGCGCGCGCCATACCACTTGACCAGCATCACCGGCAACCAGCCCTTCACAGCGTCGAGCAACAGGGTCACGATGGCTGCAGCCTTGCTCCCCGAGCGCAACACGTTGGTGGCACCCGGGTTCTTGCTGCCATAGGTTCGCGGGTCATGCAGTCCCATGGCACGGCTCACAATCACCGCGAACGACAGGGAGCCCACCAGGTATGCCGCCAGCACGGCCAATAGCGGATAAAAAGCTGCAAGGGATTCCAAAACCTATTCTCCTGTGAGATCAATTGCCGGGCAGTCACCGCATGGCGTCGTGCTTCATTCGACCAGTGCGCACTGTACCCGTTTTGCGGCGAGCAACTGCACACAGACATCAGGAGAAATCCCGACCAAGTAGCCACGACGCCCCCCATTGATCAGGATCTTTGGCAAAGCCAGAATGCTTTCCTCGATGTACACCGGCATGGCCCGGCGGGTGCCAAAGGGCGACGTACCACCGACCAGGTAGCCGCTGTGGCGGTTGGCAACCTCCGGAGTACACGGCTCCACCGACTTGGCCCCAATCTGGCGCGCCAGGTTCTTGGTCGACACCTTGCGGTTGCCGTGCATCAGAACCAGCAAAGGCCTGGCGTCCTGGTCCTGCATGACCAGCGTCTTGACCACTATAAAAGGGTCAAAGCCCAGGACCTGGGCGCTATGCTGGGCACCCCCATGCTCCAGATAGGTGTACGGATGCTCGGTAAACGACACCTTGTGCGCTTTGAGCATGTGGGTGGCGGGGGTCTCTGAAACATGATCTTTCTTGGCCATGGCGCAATTTTCGCTGCAAGTCGTTCGCCGCCGCACAGACCAAAGCCAATTTACGCCCAAGAATCGTCGATTTCCTGATTGCGGTGTTCGCAGGTCATTCACCCTACACTCTGCCACTTCACAATGTCACATGAACACCCTGAAGAACACCACCTTATCAAGCTGCCAAGGTCGATTGGACCCGGAGAACTGGGATGGAGCCGCTGATTTCCCCCTCTAGTCACCGGGAGCTGCGGCGCACTTTGTTCTGGACCCTGAAGCGGTTTTGGATCACGGTGCCGTTCGTCTGCGCTTGTATGGGACACTGGGAAAACGCATGGGCCCAAACCCCTCTTGCGCCCGCCTTTGTTCTGGCGATCGAAGCGCCGGACAATATTCGCACGCTGCTGGAACGCAATCTGGACCTGTTGCGGTACCGGGAACAAAGCGACCTGAACGGCAGCGAACTGGACCGCCTGATGGCCGATGCGACGCGCGACGCCCGTGACCTGGTCGCTACCCTGGGTTTCTTTTCTGCCGAGGTACGCATTGAACGCCAGAGCGCCGGATCGGGTGCGCCGCCGGTGATAACCCTCACGGTCGACCCTGGCACGCCCACGCTGGTCAACGACGTGCAAATCACCTTCACCGGACCGATCGTCGATGATGCCCAGGCGGCGTGGCAACGCCAACTGATCCAGGACAGTTGGGTCTTGCGCTCCGGAATGCGCTTCTCGCAACAAGACTGGGATGCTGCAAAACAGCAAGCCCTGCGCCAGCTCACCATACACAACTACCCCGGCGGCCAGGTAGCGGATTCCAGCGCGGACATTGACACCAAAGACCACCTGGCAAAACTCGCCATCACGCTGGCCTCGGGTCCACTGTACCGGCTGGGCCCGCTCGAGATCACCGGTTTGCAACGTTATGACGCCGAACTCGTTACCCGGCTGGCCCGTCTGGAGCCGGGCGCAGCCTATGCCCAGGGCGATCTGGTCGCCGCGCAACAGCGCCTGGTTGATAGTGGCTTTTTTGATTCAGCCTATGTGTCGCTGAACACGACGGGCGACCCGGCCGCCGCCCCGGTGCTGGTGGAGGTGCGTGAAGCCCTGCTGCAAAAGCTGGTACTGGGCGTTGGCATCAGTACCGACGCCGGCCCTCGCGTGTCTGCCGAGCATACGCACCACAAGATTCCAGGCATTGGATGGCGCGCGGTATCAAAAATGGCACTGGACCGCGAGACCCGCGCCATCAGTACCGAACTCACGTCCCGGCCGGACGCAGACATCTGGCGATGGGTGGCAGCGGCCCAGGTGCAGGTTCAGCAATCTGCCGGCACCGACACCCACAGCCAGCGCCTGCGGGCCGGTCGAAGCCAGGGACTGGAACGTGCTGACCGGGCGATCTACGCCCAATACGACCGTGCCGACAGCGTCGGCACCGACAGTACCGAGTCGGTCGTGGCCCAGGCCATCAGCGCCAACTATGCGGTGACCCTGCGCAACTTCGACAGCACACCTTTCCCGTCAAGCGGCTGGGGCCTGGGCCTGGAAGTCGGCGGTGGAACCACATTGGGTGCCCAGCATGAACCCTATGGCCGGGTGGTGGTCCGGGGGCTCACCTACCTGCCGCTGGAACGCAACGCCAGTGTCACCGGGCCGGGGCAGGATGGTGGACGCATCGCGGTGCGTGCCGAGATTGGATCGGTGTGGGCTCGCGATGGCGCGGTCCTGCCCAGCACCCAGCTGTTCCTGACCGGTGGTGACACCAGTGTGCGGGGCTACACCTACCGTGACATCGGTGTCGACCGATCCAATGGCGTGGTGACCCCCGGACGTTTTCTGGCCACCGGCAGCGTGGAATGGCAACGCCCCATCGTGATCAACGGCCGGGCCAGCGACTGGGAGAGCACGCTGTTCATGGACGCCGGTGCCGTGGCCGACCAGGTGCAGGAACTGCGGGCCAGGCTCGGCGTCGGTGCTGGCGTTCGCTGGAAAAGCCCGATCGGGCCACTGCAAATCGACCTGGCCTATGGGCTGGAAGTCAAGCTATTGCGCTTGCACATGAATGTGGGGTTCAGCTTTTGAAAAGGCTTTTGCGTATCAGCTTGTACAGCCTTTTGGCGGCGATGGCGGTCGTCGCGATGCTTGTGGCTGGTCTCTGGGTGTGGACCGGTAGCGACTCATCGTTGGCCACGGCCCTGACGCGTGCTGCACGCAGTTTGCCCGACGGGCAATCCCTGGAAGCTACAGATGTCAGCGGCTCGTTGCGCAGCGGCGGCCACATCGGCAGCCTGCGCTGGACGCGTGGTGCCTTGCAGGTGGAAGCCAGCAACATCGAGATCGGCTGGAGCCTGCGTCCCTTGTGGGATGGCGAGCTGCGCCTGGGGCAGTTGACGATTGCTCAAATTCGTATCGACGACAGGCGCCCCAGCACCGCCCCTGCAGCGACCACGGCGCCCACCGACCTGAGACTGCCCCTCAAGGTGCAGGCAACGTTCGCAGTAGGCTCCGTCACGTTGACGGGTGCAACCGCATTCGAGGCTACCAACCTCAAGGGTAACTATCAATTTGATAGCATTCACCACAGCATCCGCGAGGGCCAGCTGCGTATTTCGTCCGGTGACTACCGGGTCAACGCCAGCGTTCAGGCGATGCTGCCCATGGCCACTGCGGTGCAACTGCAGGGCACGGTGGACACCACCGTTCCAGGCAGCCAACGCAAGGTCACGGTCCAGGCCCGCGCCAACCTGACGGGCGCGTTGGGCGGACAGGATGCCCTGTTGGTGCTGAAAAGCCAGATCAACCCCGAACCGGGTGCCGGGTTGGACAAAGCACTGCAGGCCACACTCAACGCTGACATTCACCCCTGGCAGGTGCAGCCTCTGGCCCGTTTGGATGCCCAATGGCAAGCGCTGAACCTGTCCGCCGTGTGGCCCCAGGCGCCAAACACCCAGTTGGCGGGCAACGCCCAAGTCACACCCGTAAGCGGGGGCTGGCAGGCGAAACTGCAATTACGCAACAGCGCCAGCGGACCGTGGGACCAACAGCGCTTGCCAGTGCAAAGCCTGGACGCTGATGTGGAATATTCGCGGGGCCAATGGAACCTGCAATCGCTTGGTGCCGTGGTGGCGGGCGGACGGGTTGAGGCCCGGGGGGAACTGGCGAAATCCGCCACCGGCGGCTCTGCGGCCCAGGGATGGCAGGTCAACGCAAAAGCCGTGCAGGTAAACGCCGCAGAAGTCGACTCCCGGTTGGCGGCCGTGGCACTCGATGGCCAACTCTCTGCCTCCCAAGGGCCGGACGGCCTGCGATTTCAGGCCCAACTCCAACCGGCTATGCGCCAATCGGTCAGCACTGCCTCCACCCAACTGCGCAGCCTGCGGCTCCAAACCGTTCAGGCCAAGGGCCTTTGGAGTGCGCCGAGTCTGAACCTGGAACAGCTGCTGGTGCAAACGGCGGACGCCAAACTCGACGGCAGTGTCAGGCTCGACACCGTGAGCTGGGCCACCGACGCCCACCTGGTGCTGGCGCTGCCCGGGGCCCAGGCCAGCCTGCAAGGCGATCTCAGTGCCAGCCGTGGCGACGGCAAGCTGCTGGTCAAGGTCAGCGACGCCGCACGCGCCGCGCTGTGGCTGGGCCAGCTACCCGCAGCGCCGGTTGCATTGCCAACCCTGTTGCGACAGGGTCAGTCCGAGTTCAGCGCCGACTGGCACGGTGGCTGGGAACGTCAAAATACGCAAAACGGTCTGGCTTTGGGCCTGAATGCCCAGGTCGACAATGCCGGCCAAAAGCTCACGCTCGCAGCGAAACTGCAGCTTGGACGGGCCAAGTTGCGCGACTGGCAGGCCAGCCTGGATTCCGCCGACCTGACACTGCAAACCCCGGCCCGGCCCGGCATGTGGAATCTGGCGTTGACCGACCCGGTGCAAATCCACTACCAACAAAGCCCGGCGAACCAAACCCTGGAAGTCTCGGGCAGTGGTGCCCGGTTGAGCGGACCGGTACCGGGCACTGCCCGCCTGCAATGGCAGTCGGCGCGCTGGGACCAGGCCCACACAACACCGGCCACACCCGCCCGCTGGCGCACCCAGGGCACATTGCAGGACCTGCCGCTGCCCTGGTTCGAATTGCTGGGGCAAACGCAGATCGCCAACCTGGGACTCAAGGGTGACCTGCTGTTTGGCGGACAGTGGGACGCCAGCGGCGGTGAAACCCTGAAGCTCAGCGCGTTGCTGCAACGCACCAGCGGTGACCTGCAACTGCAGACCGACGATACGGCCAGCGCGTCGGTCATGATTGGCTTGCGCCAGGCCCGTCTGGAGGTTCGTGCCGAGGGCGAACGGGTCAACGCCGAACTGCGCTGGGACAGTGAACGCGGTGGCAAGGTACTTGCCGACTTCAGCACCCGCCTGCAACAACAGAACGGCGCCTGGACCTGGCCCGCCGACGCACCGGTGTCCGGCACACTGGACGCCACATTGCCACCGGTTGGCGCGTGGTCCATGCTGGCGCCCCCAGGCTGGCGCATGCGGGGCACGCTGGACGCCAAAGCCAGCCTGTCCGGCACTGCCGCCACGCCGGTCTGGAGCGGCAAGCTGCAAGCCAATGATCTGGCCCTGCGCTCCGTGGTGGACGGCATCGATTTCAGCCAGGGCACGTTACGCGCCACGCTGGACGGTCAGCGCCTGGAAATTGACGAGTTCAAGCTGCTGGGCGCCGGTGGCGCCACTGGCGGGCAACTGACGGTGAAAGGATCGGTGGTCTGGTTGCCCGCAAGCGCCAGTGCCGGCAGCGCCGCAGCACGCCTTCGTATGGACCTGGTGGCCCAGGCCCGGGAGCTGCGTCTGAGTGCGCGTGCCGACCGTCGCTTGGTGATGTCGGGCGACCTGACCGCCACCTTGGCAGGTGCACGACTGGCGATCGGCGGCACGCTGAAAGCCGACCAGGCCCTGTTTATCATGCCCGAGGACAGTACACCCCGCCTGGGCGACGATGTGCGTGTGCGCCGACCGACGGACACTGCCGTTGCACCAAAGCCGTCGTCAGAGCAACCCGGCGCACGGGTGGTGCCCGACATTGCCATCACCCTTGATCTGGGGTCGAACTTTGAAGTGCGTGGGCGCGGTCTGAACACCAACCTGACCGGCAGCCTGGCGCTGCGCAGCAATGCCGAAACCCGGCAGGTTCCGCGCCTCACGGGCACAGTGCGCACCGAGCGCGGCAGCTACAAGGCCTATGGCCAGCAACTCGATGTCGAAGAAGGGGTGCTGCGCTTCTACGGGCCGTTTGACAACCCCTCGCTCGACATCCTGGCCATTCGCCCCAACCTGCCGCAGCGGGTGGGTGTGCAGGTCAGTGGCACGGCCCTGGCCCCGGTGGTGCGCCTGTATGCCGAACCCGACCTGCCGGACGCGGACAAACTCGCCTGGCTGGTGCTGGGACGCTCGGCCGCCAACGGCGGTGCCGAATCGGCCATGCTGCAACAGGCGGCCATGGCCTTGCTGGGCGGCAGCGGCCCAGGGTTCACGGCACGGCTGGCGCAGGGGCTGGGCCTGGACAGTGTGTCCATGGGCAGCGCCAGCAGCACCGCATCCGACGGCACCACCACCAGCGGCGCCACCGTCACACTGGGCAAACGCCTGTCGCGCGACTTTTATGTTGCTTACGAAAGCGGCATGGCCGGCACCATGGGCACGCTCTACATCTTCTACGACCTGTCGCGCCGCTTCACGCTAAGGGCGCAAAGCGGGCAACAAAGTGCGGTGGATTTGATTTTTACGTTGCGCTATGACTGAACCCTGGCGGCCTCTCCATTTCAAAATAACGCGAAACCTGCCCACATGAAAACACGCTCACTCCTTCTGATCCTGCTCATCGTGCTGATTGCGACGTTTGTCGCACTCAACTTCGAGGAAATATTGCGCCCGACTCCAGTGAACCTGGGGCTCAGCACCGTACAGGCGCCCATGGGCCTGGTGCTGGTGGGCCTGCTGGCGGCGGTTCTTTTGATCTTTTTGTTGGCGTTGCTGTACTTTCAGACGGCGCACGTAATGGAGGTGCGCCGCATCAACCGCGATGTTGCCGAACAACGCCAACTGGCCGACAAGGCCGAAGCCTCGCGTTTCACGGCCCTGCAGGAGTACTTGCGACAAGAACTGCAGGCCATCGCGGTACGTGATTCCGAAGCCCGGGACAATCTTCACCAGAAATTGGAGCAAGTACAGAAGAACCTCACCACCGTGATGGAACAGACCGGCAACGGTTTGCACGCCAGCATTGGCGAGCTGGAGGACAGGTTGGAAAAACCCGCCTGACGCCTGGCGGTCGCGCCTCAAACCACGCAAAACGTAGAGCAACTGCCACATTTGGCGGGTCGCGCCCGGGCGCGCGGCGAGGCCCTGCACAAAGTTGCGATCTGCGCTACATTCTCGCGACGCCAGGCCCCACAAGCTACGGGCCTTACACCTCGCGTCAAAGGAAATCTGCCCATGACCAAGCTGAATATCAACGGCAAAGACACCCTGGTCGATGCCGATCCCGCCACACCGATTCTGTGGGCCCTGCGCGATACGCTGGGCATGACCGGCACCAAGTTCGGTTGCGGTGCAGCGCAGTGTGGTGCCTGCACCGTGCACCTGGACGGTGTCGCCATTCGCTCCTGTGTCATACCAATGTCCGAAGCGGTGGGCAAGAAGCTCACCACCATCGAGGCCATCGGTGGCGACAAGATTGGTCAAGCCGTGCAAAACGCCTGGATAGCCCATGATGTGGCGCAATGCGGCTACTGCCAAAGCGGCCAGATCATGAGTGCCACCGCGCTGCTCAAGACCAACAGGAGACCCAGCGACGCCGACATCGACACCGCCATGGCCGGCAACATTTGCCGGTGTGGCACTTATGCGCGGGTGCGCAGCGCGATCAAAGACGCGGCCCAGGCTTTGGCTTAATTCCTTACAAAGGACACCACCATGCATTTCGATTCTGCCTTCGGTGACTTCGCCCATGAATTGCCAAAAGGGCTTCTAGCCCTCGCAGAACGTGCGCAAGGCGCTATGAAATCAGGAGTAGATGAAGGTTTGGCCCGGCGCAGCTTTCTCAAGCTCGGTGTGGTTTCTGGCTTTGCGCTGGGAATTTTTCCCCAGGGCGCAATTGCCCAGGATGGCAAAGCTGCGAGTGTGGCCAGTCTGAAGCCCTTTGACCAGCCGGGCGCGTTTGTGCACATCGCCCCGGACGGCACGGTCACCGTCACCATCAACCGGCTGGAGTTTGGCCAGGGTGTTTTGACCGCCCTGCCCATGATCCTGGCCGAAGAGCTGGACGCCGACTGGAACAAAGTGCGCGCCGTGCATGGCGATGCCGACCCGGCCTATGTGGACCCGGCCTATGGCATGCACCTCACCGGCGGCTCCGGCTCCATCAAACGCTCGTACACCCAATACCGCGAGCTCGGTGCCCGAACCCGCGCCATGCTGGTCTCGGCCGCCGCCAGCCAATGGAAGGTGGACGCCGCGACCCTGCGCACCGAAAACGGCCGGGTACTACGTGCCGACGGCCAATCCCTGGGTTACGGCGAGCTGGCCGATGCCGCCATGAAAGCACCGGTGCCGCATAAAGTGGCGCTGAAAGACGCGAAGAACTTCCGCCTGATCGGCAAGGCCACCAACCGGCTGGACGCCACCGCCAAGTCGACTGGTACTCAAGCTTTTGGCATGGACATGCAATTGCCGGGCATGCTGACCGCCGTGGTGGTGCACCCACCCGTATTTGGTGCCAGGCTGACGTCGGTGGACGACAGCGCGGCCCGCGCCATCCCTGGTGTGAAGGCCGTAATACGCATGCCGACCGACCGGGGCGGGGAAGGCATAGCCGTAGTGGCACAAGGCTACTGGGCCGCCAAACTGGGGCGCGACGCCCTCAAGCTGGTCTGGGACACATCGGCGGTGGAAAAGGTCGACAGCGTGGCCCAGTTGGCCAGCTACAGGGCCCTGGCCAAAAAAACCGGCCTGGTGCATTTCAAGGCCGACGTCAGCGCGCTGGCCAAGGCCCCCAGGAAGATCAGCGCCGAGTTCACGTTCCCCTACCTGGCCCACGCGCCCATGGAACCCCTGAATTGCACGGTCCACGTGACGGGACAGGGCGAGGACGCCAAAGCCACGTTGTGGCTGGGCACGCAGATGCCTGGTTTTGACGCGATGGCGGCGTCCAAGGTGCTGGGCATTGCACCCAAGCACGTGAAGATCAATGTTCAGATGGCCGGTGGCGGTTTTGGCCGGCGCGCCGTGCCCACTGCGGACTATGTGGTGGAGGCCTGCACCGTCAGCAAGATGGCCATGGCGGCCGGGCTGAACGACCCCATCCGGGTGATGTGGAGCCGCGAGGACGACATCAAGGGCGGCTACTACCGCCCCATGCATGTGCACCGCGCCGAGATTGGTTTTGATGCCAAGGGCAAGGTGCTGGCCTGGGACCATGTGGTGGTGGGCCAGTCCATCGCGCAAGGCACACCGTTTGAATCCTTCATGGTCAAGGACGGTATCGACAACACGGCACTGGAAGGCATGCGCGACCCCTACGATGTGCCCATGCGGCTGTCCGTGCACCACCCCAAGGTGAATGTGCCGGTGTTGTGGTGGCGCAGTGTGGGCTCCACGCATACCGCGTACGTGATGGAAACGCTGATTGATGAAATAGCCCGTGCCACACAGCAGGACCCGGTGGCCTACCGCCTGCAGCTGATGGGCGACAAACATCCGCGCCACCAAGCGGCACTGATGTTGGCGGTCGAACAATCCGGCTACGGCAAACGCAAGCTGCCCAAGGGCCAGGCTTGGGGCGTGGCGGTGCACGAATCGTTCGACACCGTGGTGGCCTATGTGGCCGAGGCGTCCGTCACAAAAGGTGTGCCCAAATTGCACGCCGTCACCGCCGGTGTGCACTGCAACCTGGCGGTCAACCCCAAAACCGTGGAAGCCCAGGTGCAGGGTGCCGCACTGATGGGCCTGGGTACCTGCCTGCCCGGGGCTGCCATCACGCTGAAGGGAGGCGTGGTGCAGCAGAACAATTTCAATGACTACGTGGTGGCGCGCATTCCCGATATGCCACGCATAACCGTGCATATTGTTCCCAGCGCCGAACCGCCAACCGGCATGGGTGAGCCGGGTCTGCCACCTCTGGCACCGGCTTTCGCCAACGCCATTGCCAAGTTGACGGGCAAAACACCACGCGGCCTGCCGTTCAAGCTGACCTGATCCATGGAAAGCCTGGACCTGCGCGTACTCGCCGACGCCCTGCAGTGGCGCAACGACGGCCACGCCGTGACCCTGGTCACGGTGGTCGAAACCTGGGGCAGCGCCCCACGCCCACCCGGCGCCCTGCTGGCGGTCCGCGACGATGGGGTGGTCAGCGGTTCAGTGTCCGGCGGCTGTGTGGAAGACGATTTGATTGCACAAACCAGGGCGGTCTTCCAGAGCGCGGTCGATGACCCGAGAGTCTGGGGGGCAGAGCGTTCTGCGCAGGTCAAGGAGGAGCCCGCGCAGCGGGCGCAGGACTCGGAGCAGAACGCTCTGCCGCCCAGGCTCGTAGCGCAAACCATCCACCTGCCAACGATGCTCGCCTACGGCGTCACCAAAGAAGAAGCCGCCCGTTTTGGCCTACCCTGTGGCGGCACATTGCGCCTGGTGCGCGAACCTCTGCTAAACACCGCCTGGGTCGAAGAACTGCTGCAGCGCACCGGGCGGCATGAACTCGTCACCCGCCAGCTCACCCTGGCCACCGGCGCGGTGCAGTTGCTGCCAGCTGTTCGGGGTCAAGCCCTGCAATTTGACGGCAGCATCTTGCGCAGCGTGTTTGGCCCCAAATGGCGCTTGTTGCTGATTGGCGCCGGCCAGCTGTCGCAGGCCGTGGCCCAGATTGCCCAGATGCTGGACTTTGAAGTGCTGGTGTGTGACCCGCGCGACGCATACTTCAGCGCCCTGCAAGCCGGGGGTGTCACCCGCGTGCCGGGCATGCCCGACGATGTGGTGCGCGCACTGCGACCCGACGCCCACACCGCCATCGTCGCCCTGACCCACGACCCCAAGCTCGACGACATGGCCTTGCTGGAGGCGCTGGGTTCCGACGCCTTTTACGTGGGTGCCCTGGGCTCGCGGCGCAACCAGGCCACCCGCAAACAGCGCCTGGCCGAGCACTTTGACCTCACGGCCGAGGTGCTGGCGCGCCTGCATGGCCCGGTGGGCCTGTTCATTGGTGCCAAGACACCGGCCGAAATTGCGGTATCGGTGATGGCTGAAATCGTGCAGGTCAAAAACGCCGCATTCCAGCACCCACACCGGACAGAGCCCGCTTCGGCATGTGCGCAAGCCCTCCCACCGTCCTGATCCTGGCCAGCGGCCGCGGCGAACGTTTTGTGGCGTCCGGCGGCACTGGTTCCAAGTTGCAGGCGCTGCTGCACGGCAGGCCGGTGTTGGAGCACACGCTGGACGCCGTGCGTGCCAGTGGCCTGCCCTTTCACGTAGAAAGGGGCCCCCACCCCGGCATGGGCGACTCCATTGCTGCCGCCGTCAAGGCTACAGAAGACGCGGCGGGTTGGCTCGTACTGCCGGGCGATTTGCCGCTGATCCGCAGTGCCACGCTGTTGGCTGTCGCCCGTGTGCTGACCCAACACACGGTGGTGGTACCGGTGTTCCAGGGCCAACGCGGCCACCCCGTGGGCTTTGCGGCACCGTGTCGCGCAGATCTGCTGCTCCTTAAGGGAAACAAGGGTGCAGCCCTCGTGGTTACTACGCTAGGCGCTACTGAATTGATAGTTGATGACCGGGGCAGCGTGACCGACATTGATACGCTGGACGACTTGCGCAGCGCAGCATGGAACCTGTCTGGCGGTGGTACCAGCGTCCAGACACGTTGCGGGCTGGAAAACTAGCAGCGCAAATCGGCTACGCTTGTGTCTTCACTCCAGGAGCGGAAGTGGGCCACCTATTTTTCAGGACTTGCGCGGCTGTGCTGGCCAGCGCCGCATTGCACGCGCAGGCCATTCAGATTGTCAGTGTTTCGCCCCAGGGCGAAGTGGCCCGGGTCCGCCAGATCGTGGCCAAGTTTGACGACCAGGCAGTCCAGTTTGGCGACCCCAAGGCCGAAGCACCGTTCAGCCTGAGCTGCAGCGATGCCCAGGTCACCAAGGGCTCCGGGCGCTGGGTCACGGACCGCAGTTGGGCTTTCGAGTTTGAGAACGACTTGCCGCCCGGTGTGTCCTGCAGTCTGCAGGTCCGCGGCGGTTTTACATCGGCCAAGGGGTCCGGGCTGACGGGCAAGCCCACCTACACCTTCAACACCGGCGGCCCGTTTGTGCAGGACATCCAGCCCAACGCGGGCCAACGCATTGACGAGGAGCAGTTTTTTACGCTGCGCCTGAACGGACCGGCCTCACTGGACAGCGTGCAGGCGAATGTGTGGTGCACCATCGAAGGCCTGGGCGAACGGGTCGCGGTGCGACTGATTGGTGGCAAGGACCGCGAGGCGCTGCTCAAGGCCCAGGGTCTGGAGACCTATGCCGCCACAAACAGCCTCAATGTCGTGACGATGGCCTGCAACCGCAGGATGGCGGCCTCGGCCAAGGTCCAGTTGGTGTTTGGCAAGGGGGTCAGCACCCCGGCCACCGCCACCAAGCCCAATGGCATCGCCAATTCGGTTGAAAAGCGTTTCAATTTTCAGGTGCGGGAACCTTTTGCCGCCAGCTTCACATGCGAGCGCGAAAACGCCCAGAGTGCCTGCCTGCCGATACGGCCGATGCGGCTGAGTTTCAATGCGCCGGTCAGCGCCAAACTGCTGGCCGGCATCAGGCTGACGTCGGGCAAGGAAAGCTACAAACCCACCCTGGACAACGACCAGGACAATGCGTCCGCAGACCAGGACCATGTGGTCAATGGCATTCGCTTCAACGCCATCTTTGCGGAGCAGACCGCCTTCATGCTGGAGCTGCCCAAGGGCTTCAAGGATGCGTCGGGCCGCAGCCTGATCAACGCCGACAAGTTTCCGATGAAAGTCGCGACCGGCCCCATGCCGCCACTGGCCAAGTTCGCCGCCGCACCGTTTGGCATTGTGGAGCGTTTTGCCGAGCCCAACGGTGTGGCCCTGTTACCGGTGACGCTGCGCAATGTCGAGGCCGCATTGGGCGTCAAGGGTTTGAATGTGGGGCCGGCCAAGGATGCGCCGCAGGCACCGGCGGGCAAGGTGCATACGCTGCAGGCGCGCACCGACGCCGACATCATCCAGTGGTTTCAGAAGGTGCAGCGTTACGACAACTACTCCGTGTCGCGCCGCCGCGCTGCGCAGGACGTCAAAGGCCGGCTACCCGCCGCCCTCGACACCACTGACCGGGACCAGGTCCAGTCGCGCATGGTGTCGCTGTTAAATGGACATGCTGAGGCCAGGACCCTGGACCTGCCCCAGCCCGCCAGTGGTGATCCCCGCCCCTTTGAAGTGGTGGGCATTCCACTGCCGGCCGGTTTCCACGTCGTCGAGATTGCGTCGCAAAAATTGGGTGGCTCCCTGCTGGACCAGCGCCATGGCAATGGTCGCACGATGTTTGTCCGTACTGCGGCCCTGGTCACCAACCTGGGTGTGCACTTCAAACTGGGCCGCGAAAACGCCTTGGCCTGGGTCACGACACTGGACAAAGGCGCACCGGTCGGCAACGCGCAGGTACGGGTGTCCGACTGCCAAGGCCGGGAACTTGGCAGCACCAAAACCGATGCCCAGGGCATCGCAAGGTTCAGCGGCATCGCTGCCCGGGCACCCACCTGCAACACTGAAGGCGCCTACTCCCAAGCCTACTTTGTCAGCGCCAGATCGCCCCAACCCTCGGGTGATGGCAAAGGCATGGTCGATGACATGGCCTTCACCTGGAGCGATTGGAACCGGGGCATCGAACCCTGGCGTTTCAATGTGCCCACCAACATGGAACCGCGCCCCGACCAACGCGCCCACACCATCTTTGACCGCACGCTGCTACGGGCCGGTGAAACGGTTTCCATGAAGCACATTTTGCGCAGCGAGACCAGCCAGGGTTTTGCGCTGGCACCCACACAACCTGGCACCCTGGTGGTCACCCACATCGGCAGTGGCCAGCAATACACCCAGGCTCTGGCTTGGCGCAACACCGCTACGGGCGGACTCAGCGCAGAAAGCACTTTCTCCATACCGCCGGCCGCCAAGCTTGGTGTCTACCAAGTGGAACTGCGTGGCGACAACAACCAGGGCACTAGCTTTAGCAGCGGCAGTTTCCGGGTCGAGGAATTTCGCCTGCCCGTGCTGGAAGGCAGGGTCACACCCGCCCAGAAGACGGCATTGGTGAACGTAAAGTCCGTACCGGTCGATGTGCAGATCAATTTTGTCTCCGGCGGAGGTGCCAGCAGCCTGCCGGTGCGGGTATCGGCCTTGGTGCGGGGCAAAACCCTGAGTTTTGCCGACTTTTCTGAGTTCAGCTTCCAGCCCCCCCAAGGCAACCGGGACAACCGCTCCGGTGGTGAAGAAGAGGCCGACGCATCCGCCGATGCCCGCGTCATTGCCGACAAGCTGCCCCTCACGCTGGACAAGAACGGTGCCGGCAGGGTAACCGTGGACAAGGTGCCCGCCAGCCGCCAGCCGCAGGACCTGTTGCTGGAAGCCACCTACTCCGACCCCAATGGCGAGGCGCAGACCATTCGCAGCACACAAACCCTCTGGCCGGCGGCCGTCGTGGCCGGCATCAAGACCGAGGGCTGGGTATCGAGCAGCCAGGCCATCAAATTTCAGGCGCTGGCGCTGGACCTGTCGGGCAAACCGCAGGCCGATGTGGCGTTGGAAGTGAAAGCTACGGCCCGCATTGTCACCACCACCCGCAAGCGCATGGTGGGCGGCTTCTATACGTACGACAACAAGACCACAGTCAAGGAACTGGGCAACGTGTGCAGCGGCAAGAGCGACTCGCGCGGCCTTGTGTTGTGCGAAACCAGCCTCAAAGAGGCAGGCGAGGTGGAACTGATCGTCACCGCCAAGGACATCGCCGGCAACACCATCCAGGCCGCATCGTCGGTGTTTGTGACCAAACAGGGCGAGCTGTGGTTTGGCGGCGAGAACCACGATCGCATCGACCTGCTGCCCGAGAAAAAGAGCTATCAACCGGGCGAGACCGCCAAGTTCCAGGTGCGCATGCCCTTCCGCTTTGCCACGGCCTTGGTTGCGGTGGAGCGTGAAGGCATCATCGAGACCGAGGTCGTGAAACTCAACGGTCAGGACCCGACAATTCAACTAAAGATCAAGGACGGCTGGGGACCGAATGTGTATGTCAGCGTGCTGGCCTTGCGTGGGCGGCTGCGCGAAGTGCCTTGGTACAGCTTCTTTACCTGGGGCTACAAGGCCCCGCGCGAGTGGTGGACGTCGTTCTGGTATGAAGGCCGTGAATATGTGGCACCGACTGCGCTGGTCGACCTGAGCAAACCCGCCTTCCGTTTGGGTGTGGCCGAAATTCGCGTTGGCACCAAAGCGCACCAGCTCAATGTGAGCGTCAAGGCCGACAAGGAAAGTTACGCCGTACGCAGTCAGGCCAAAGTAACGATCACCGTGAAGTTGCCCGATGGCCAGCCCGCAGCGAATGCCGAGGTGGCGCTGGCCGCCGTGGACCAAGCTCTGCTGGAGCTGATGCCCAACACCAGTTGGAACCTGCTGGATGCGATGCTGCAACGCCGCTCCTGGGGCGTGGAAACGTCTACCGCGCAGATGGAAATCATTGGCCGGCGCCACTATGGCCGCAAGGCGGTGCCAGCCGGAGGCGGCGGTGGCAAGAGCGGCGCGCGTGAGCTGCTGGAAACCCTGTTGTTATGGAATCCGGCCGTAAAGCTGGATGCCAATGGTCAGGCCGTGATCATGGTGCCATTGAACGACGCGCTGACCACCTTCAGG
>CAZMXB010000056.1:0-22805 GCA_964569855.1 uncultured Rhodoferax sp. | reverse complement strand
GAGCTTTCGCAGCCCCATTTTCCAGCGGCTGGCAACGACGCGATATTGGTGGTGGATTGGCGCGCTTCCGTTACGGCGGTGCGGCAGGTGGAGGCCGCCAGAACCACTTCAGACATCTTGGCACGCACCGTGTAGTCTTGGTAAGCAGGCAACGCAACAGCAGCCAAAATACCAATGATCGCGACCACGATCATCAGTTCGATCAAAGTAAAACCCTTTTGCATGGAACGCTTCATTTCAAACTCCTTGGTTGAGAAAAAAACGGAATTTCTTTAGCAGGTTCCATGCCAATATTATTTACGCAAAAGATTCGATGGGCAGTGGTCCGATTTGGCAAATTCAGGCCGATTTCATGCCAATTTTTGATCTTCTTGTCACAGCATCTGACAAATTTGTCACTCCAATTGACACTCTGATCGACCCCAAAGTCCGCGGCGATATGATCCCGAATGCACCTGATCTGTGTGCCCTCGGTAGGGTGCACGAGCACACCTTCCACAGGTGGTGTAACGCGCGCCAATTAGCCAAAGCCGCACGACCCTAAAACGACGCCAGTAGCACAAAGGTTTGCGCCTGCACCATGGCAGCGGCGCTGTTGCCAAACCCTGCGTAAAACTGCAAAGGGCGCGGCAGTGTATTCAGGTCCAGGTAGTTGATGACGGGAAACGAGGTCAGGATCGGAGCGGTCACTTGCGTCCAGGCGCTGATGTTGTTGAGATTCCCGTCCCAAGCCTGCCAGCCTTGCGCAGCTTTGATGAACACCTGCGAACCGCCGACCACCGCCACAACAAACAGCTTTTGGCTGCCCGCCAGATTGCGCGGTAACAGCACTTCGGCCCACAGCACGGCACTGTCGGCGCTACCCAGCACCTCACCCGAGGCGCGCCAAGGGCCATCCCAGTCCGCTGCAGTCCAGCGCAAAGTGCGAACGATGTCAGCGCCCTGCTCCTGCGCAAATCCGTTGCTGGCCGTTACGTAGCGCGCCGATGCAGACGTCATCCGCGCCTGCGCTTGCCGCGCGCCCGTGCGGGCGGGCAACACCACGCCGGTGCCCGTCAGAAAGGGCCCTGACTCGTTGTCGCGCCAATTCGCGCTCTTCAGGGGCGCGCCCGACACCAGCCGTATTCCAGCGTTCACACCACCATCGTCCCGCGGATGCAAGTTGACCAACGGGTCGGGCAACTGGGCCAGACTGCCACGGCCGGGGGGCACTTGAAAACTCTGCGCGGCCTTCAACTGACCACCTGCCAGGAAATTGGCGGTCCAGGTTCCCGGCAGCGTCAAGGCGCCGTAGTTGGACCACACCGGAATGTTGAACCAGGTCCAGCCCCGCGCACGGTTGGGATTCGGGAGGTCAATGTAGTCGTACAAGCTGCCGTCTGGCGCGATCAGCTCGATGCGTTGTCTGGCCGTGGCTTGCGCCAATGCGAATTGCACCGCCACCCGCACCCGGGCGCTGCTGGCGGGCAATGTGCTCAGGTGGGTAGCCAGATCCAGATTGTCAGCGTCGGTGACCACGATCCGCACGCTTTCGCCAGGTAGAAGAATTGGATCAGCCAGAACCGACCGCAGCGGCGTTGCCAGCGACGTACGGGCCTTGCCACTTGCACCATAAAGAGCGGCGCAGCCGGCTATGTCGTCACCCTTGAGGTTGCGCATGTAGCCGCGTTCGGGGTGGTAGGGGTTGGCGTACAAGATGGAGGCAGGACGGTCCGAATGTCCCAGTCCCAGCAAATGGCCCAACTCGTGCAGAAACATACCCTGGAAAAAGTCGGTGTAGTTGGCATAACCGTCCATGAAGAAGGGGTCTGTCGAATAGTCCCGCAAGCGTATGCCCGTCATTTGTACACCCAGGCTGCTACCGCCAGATTGCGCGGATCCTGAAGCCAACTGGGAGGGGTCCCACTGGACGATGGCCTGCACCGCAGAACCTCCTGAGGTCGTGAGATCGGTCAGTCCGTCATATACAAACTGAACCCGGCAAACCGCTTGCCAGCGCGCCATGGTTTCCGCCATGGTGGCGACCCATGCATCGGTTGTTTGCAACGGTGACTGACCGACCGGGTTGTATGCCCAATGCACCACGCCGCCAGGCCAGGGCAGCACCGTGTCGTCCACCAGAACGGCAGCATGGGCACACCAAAGCGGAAACACACAGGCTGCTGTGAACATCCGCAGAAAAATTTTGTTTAGACGTGCCAGCATCGATATCTCCAATCATTGGCGGCAATACAACGTAACCAGCGATGCTGAACCTGCCGCGCTACGGGATCTGGCGAAATGACATTCCAGCCCTTCCCCGAGTCAAGTATCGCTTCTGGCTGTAGACCGTTCCGCCTGGGTCCTCTGTAATGACATGGAGCGCCTCAACGTCGCCATGTCGATTACATTGGCGCTTCCCGACCCTGAGGAGCCCACATGCCGAACTTTGCAACGCTCAAGATCGACCAGGACCCGAGCAATCCGGCGATTGCACGATTGTTGTTGAACAGACCCGGGCGATTCAATGCCATCAATGACCAAATGCCGGGGGAGATACGGGCGGCGGTGGACTGGGCCAACGCCAATGCGCAAGTCCATGTCATCGTGATTGAAGGATCGGGCAAAGGGTTTTGCGGTGGCTACGATTTGGTGGAGTACGCTGAAAACACCTCTGACCACCCGTGCCAACAGGAGCGGCATCCCTGGGATCCTATGGACGACTACCAGCATATGAAACGTTGCACCGAGGACTTTATGAGTCTATGGCGAAGCCCCAAACCAACCATCGCCAAAGTGCACGGTGCGGCAGTCGCGGGTGGCAGTGATATTGCCATGTGCTGCGACTTGCTGGTAATGGCCGAGGATGCAAAGATTGGCTACATGCCGACCCGCGTGTGGGGGTGCCCCACGACCGCCATGTGGACCTACCGTTTGGGACCGATGCGTGCCAAACAGATGATGTTCACGGGCAACACGATCGATGGACGAACGGCGGCCGATTGGGGCTTGGCGACCCTGGCTGCGCCACTCGCCCAACTGGAAGAAGAGACCATGAAACTGGCAAACCGTATCGCCGGTGTGCCCAGCAGCCACCTGGCGATGCACAAGATGGTCGTCAACCAGGTGATGCTGACCATGGGCCTTGAACAAACCCAAATGATGGCAACGGTGTTTGATGGCATCACACGGCACAACCCGGAAGGGCTGTGGTTTCGGCGTTATGCACAGGAAGCAGGGTTCAAGGCTGCGGTGCAGTGGCGTGATGGTGGTCAACACATTCCGGAGGGCGACGAAGCCCGGGAGTTGATTCGGCAAATGGACTCTAAACGCGCCGATTGACCCGCGCTTCAAGGAATGTGTCCTTGTCGAAGAAGGGTAGTTGCAGGTTTTGCGCCAAGACAGTGGCGACCGTGCTCTTGCCGCTCATTGATTTAAACATCGCTACAAAATACATAGCAGTCTGCGCAATGGTTACGAGGGCTTGAGGTAGATTTGATCAAGACCATTTACTCCACCAGGACGCCGCCGAAAGACATGCGCCCCTTGCCTGAGGCAGCGTATTCAATGTGGACGTTTCTCCGGTTCCGACCAACCGCCAATGCCAAAGCCGTGGTGATGCGTTCTGCCTGGTTTGCGCGGGCTTCGCCCTCCGGTGGTGCGGCCAGCAGTAGCGTGACAAAGACGGGCAGATCATCCTGCACAAGTCGCGCCCCGTTCTCCGCGTAATTGGCTCCTGGCAGCGTGGAGGCGCGAACCCAGGTGCGCCCGGATGGCGACTCGAACAGGGGGCCGAGAGCGTCCGCGACGGCCTGCGCCAGACCTGGCGAGACACCCTCAGTGCCGGGTACGACCAATAGAACGTCAACGATGGGCATAAGGCTTCTCCACGCAGTGTTCGCATCACCGCGTGGGCTCCGCGCATAAGGCAAGTGACAGTCTCACAACAGACACCGCTTCAAAAGCAGGCCGACTCCAAAGCGCATGTTCATCGTGCCGAGGGACTGGAACCCGCTGGCTGCATAGAAGGCTTGTGCGTGAGGGTTTCCTATGACGTGGAGCTCGTTGGCACAAGAGGCTTTTGCATGCAGGCAGACATGTTCGACCAGGTGGCGGCCTATGCCTTGGCGCCAATGTTCTGGCTCAACAAAGAGCGCATCCAATTCCCAATCTCCATCTAAGCGAGGAACAATGGCCGCGAATCCCTGGATGGCACCATCTGCTTCTGCGACGAAAACATGGCCACTTTCGATGTGTTGTGAGGGAAGTGCAATGGCCTCTGGATGCGCCAAGAGCGCCTCACGGTCGCCCGGATTGTTGAGTGAGGCTCGCCATTGAAGTGCCTCCAGCGCCTTCTGGTCAGCTGCGACCGCGGTTCGCACGGTGATGGCCTGGTTCATTTGCTTCAAGTTGCCCCACTCAATGGTAGTCCGATTCCCGCTGACGGCCTATGGCATGCACCATCGCCATGCCTGCCAAAGTTGCAGTGAATGCGGTTGACCCCAGTGATTTTGCATTTCGTCACTTGCTGCTGGCACCACGGCGCTGCGAAACCTAAAGTCCTGACCTTCAGCCCGAGTCTGACCGCCAATTCCCTTAAAACCCTATCGAAAGAACTTATGACGACTGCAATTTATCCGGGAGCGCCAATGGGCGAACCGCTGGCGCAACGTATCTTGCGGTTTCCGCTGACGCGAATGCTCCTGGCCCTCATCTTCTTGATGGTCCCGTTTCTGTTGTTACAGGCGGGAGCCACGCACTTCTTTGACGACAAGCTTTTCACCCGCATGGGCCAGTTGGCAGGCGCGTGTGTGGGGTGCGCGGCCTACGCAATGTACGTATTGAAGGTCGAGAAACGCGGCGTGTCCGAGCTGTCACTCCGTGGACTCGTGCCTGAGCTTGGGATCGGTTTCGCGTTGGGCGGTTTGATGGTGGGCGCAACGGTGGCCGGCATTGCTGCTCTTGACGGCTATCACATCCGCTCGGTTTCCGCGTTGACCGTGATGGTTATGCCCTTGCTGATGCACGTGACGATTGGCCTGATCGAAGAGATGTTGATGCGCGGCGTGTTGTTTCGCCTGGTGCAGGAATCGCTCGGAAGCTGGATTGCGCTGGCCGCATCGGGGGTCGTGTTTGGTGCCATGCATTTGGTGAACGACCACATCTCGGTACTGGCTATTGCCAACATCGCCGTGGTTGGAGTGTTGCTGGGAGCGGCCTACGTCGTGACGGGCCGGCTATGGTTGTGTTTCGCCATCCATGCGGGCTGGAATTTTGCACAAGACGGTGTTTTTTCCATTGCGGTCTCAGGCCATGCGGTGAAGCCGGGTTGGCTGGTTGGCGAGATGAGCGGCCCGGACTGGATGACTGGCGGCGCCTTCGGCCTGGAGGGCTCGGCGATTGCGCTTGTTGTGTTGCTGGGTGTCACAGCGGCTTTGCTGTCCCTGGCACGCCGCAGCGGTCGAATCGTTCCGCCCTTCTGGATGCGACCAGATCGCGAAAATGGCGTTTTTGACCGTTGAAGCTCAGTCCGGTGACCGCCCATCTTCCGCCGCTTTGGCCGCCAGCCCTTCGCGATATTTCTTGGCTGAATCGACCAGATGCCCAACCCACCACAGGGACAGAAATCGCTGGATCTCTGGCATCTCGAAGTTGGCGGTGGTAATGATCTCGGTGCCCAGATATTCAAACTCCTCCTGGGCTGCACGGTGATCGTCCAGTTCCGGGTGGTCGGATGTTGAAAGCAGCGCCTCTTCGGTCGAGAAATGCTCGCGTACGCGGGTCAGCAGTTCGTTGAAGATGGCGCGGAACTGTTGCTCGGCATCCTGCCCCGGGTCGGAAGCGCAATCGGCAAGCGCATTGCATAGCGCGAGGATTGCCTTGTGCTGGTTGTCCAGGACTTCATTGTCGACGCTATAGAGCGGGTCCCATTGCACGTGATTTGGCATGTCAAAATCCGAGTGATTCCACAACGGCCACCAAATCGGCAAAGCTGGCCGCTTCAAGCTTCGCGGCCAACGCAGCCTTGTCCAGACCGTCACAATCAAAAGCCGTCATGTCCACCTCATCGGCCAGTTCACTGATTTCCAGCGGCGACATGAAGCCGATGTGACAAATGTGGGTCAGGCACAGGCGTTCCGGCTCGGTGAGTTCGACCGAGTGGTGCTTCAGTATTTCCATATAGCGCTCAGCGGTGCGGTTGAGCTTGCCGCTTATCAGCATGGTGTTCTTTTGCCCCTGTACCAGAATGGCAAGTGGCGGGCCAAAGAAGACGCTGGTCTTGCCAACCGTGCGCGATACATCCGAAGATGTCAGCGCGGGTGCAACCCAGGCAGGGTCGCCCCGCTCGGGGCGGGGCTCAGGCTTCGCGTCCGCGTCTTCCGTGAAATCGGCCATCAGTGTTGAACCCCATGGGTCTTTTCCCAGCTCGTATCTTTCATGCCCCTGGGAAGCTGTGGGGGCGACTCGGGCGCAAGCTGGACGAAGCCCCGGTTGCGCGCGCCGTCCTGCACGTTATGTGGGTTATGGCATTCGGTACAGGTGAACCAGCGCTTCTTGCCGGTACTGGCCCATTCGCCAATGCGCTTGCCATGGATGCCATCGCGCCAGTCGCGCAGTTTGTCGCCGTGGCACTTGCCGCACAGCAGCTGTGGCTGGTCAAAGCTGACCGGGTCGCCAAAGTTGTCCACCAGCTTGTTGCGCTGCGTGGTGTGGTGGCAATCCAGACACCAGATACCCCCACGACCATGCTGCAGGTTCTGCAGGTCGGGAACCATGGCTGCCATCGTCGGCAAGGGGCTTGGCTTCCTGCTCGTCGGCAACTTGGGCGGGATGAACGTCGGCCCCACGCCGTTATGGCACGCTGTGCCGCACATCGGCATCAAAGCGAGCTTTTCCGAGCGTGGTTTGACCACCGCTTTGTCTGCGGGAATGTTATCCAGCATGGGCGTCGCACCCATCGGAACCGTGCCGTCAAACGGGTCGCTCCACCACAGTACAGCACCGGTCTTGGGTGAACACTTTACGTTGGGCAGGCCGGGCTTAAGGTCGCGCTTGACGACCTCGGATGCGCCCTTGCGGCTCTCAAAGCACGTGACCTCTACCGGCTGCGAAGGCGCCGACGCAGCAGCAGCGGGGGCAGGTTGCTGCGCAAAAGTGGATTGGATCATCCCGAAAGCCACTGCAAGAATCAGTGCACCGGATGCGATTTTTTTCATGTTGGGCACCTCACCTTGCTTCAATGGTTGCCGTCTTGCCGCCCGGCGAAAAGTCATGCGATTTCCCGGCCTCAACGGCGCGGTACCGGATGTCGCCGAGCATGATGCCGATAGCACCCTTGAGCAAAATGGTCAACATGAAGAAGCCCATGGCCCACAGGCCGATGGTCATCATCACCTCAATCAGGGTCGGGAAATACTCGGTCACTTCACCGATGGGGCTGGGGATGAAGCCGGGGACGATGAGCCCCATGCCCTTTTCGACCCAGATGCCACCAAAAGCCAGTACGCAGGCAATGGGCAACAGCTTTTGGTTGGTGCGGATGCCGGGTGTCAAGAACATCACAAAGGCTACCAGCATGGCGATCAGAGAAGCCCAGAACCACGGCACCAGGTTGGTCAGGCCATGCAGGCCGAACATCAGGTAATACAGCCCGTTGGCGTGCTCTGTGCGGGCGTACAGTTCGATCACGATTTCCGACAGCGACAAAAAGAGCGCGAGTCCCAGACACCAGGTGACGATGACCGACAGCAGGTTGATGGCTTCGTCCTCAATCCAGAACTTGGTGTTGTTGCGGATGATGCGGAAGATCAAAATGATCAGGCACGGGCCTGCTGCAAATGCCGTCACGATGAAGCGGATCGGCATCATGCTGTGGTGCCACATCGGACGTGCAGGCAAGGTTGCGACCAGGAAGGCTGTTACGGTGTGGATCGAGAGTGCCCAGACGATGGAGATGTAAATCAGCGGCATGAAGATTTTCTTGTTGACTTCGGTGCCGGAGTACTTGGCAAAGAGGTAGTAGAAGCCGCAGGCAAAGTTGAGCATCAGATAGCCGTTCAAAACCAGTACGTCCCATCCAAGCATGGAGCCCGGGAGGTTGTAGATACCTATGTACGGAATCATGTGCCACAGCCGGTCGGGTCGGCCCATGTGGGCGAACACAAACAGCATGACCATGACGACTGCCGAAATCGCCAGCATTTCGCCCAGCACCGAAACTTTGTGCATGGCCTCGTTGTGGTAGATGTAGGCCGGAAAGACGATAGTGACAGCACCCGCTGCCACGCCGACCAGAAAAACGAGGTTTGCAAAGTACAGGCCATCGTGAATCTGACTGGTGAGGCCGGTCACGATCAAACCCTCGGTGTTTTGCAGGTAGAAACCGTACATGGCTATGGAACTCAATACGGCGAGAAAACCCATCCAGATGTAGAACTTGGAGCCGCCCTTGAGAACGTAGCGCAAGTAATCGGATACGAAACTGATCAGTTTGTTCACGATTCGACTCCTCAATCGTAGAAATAGAAGAATTTGGGGAAGGTGTTCAACTCGGCCTTCAGGCGGAACACGTTCTTGCGGGCCAAAATCAAGCTCACTTCACTTTCCGGGTCGAGTAGATTGCCGAACTTTCGGGCACCCACCGGGCACACTTCCACACATGCCGGGTAGCGGCCCTGACGGGTTCGCTGCAGACACCAGTGGCATTTTTCGACCACACCGCGCATGCGGGGCCGGTTGCCCATGTAATGGGTCACCGGGTTCATCTCTTCCTTTGGCAAAACAGGCGTGGTCACGTTCATGCGACGGGCCCAGTAAGGGCAAGCGCTCATGCACATGCGGCAACCGATGCACCAGTTGTAGTCGATCACCACCGGGCCATCAGCCTCACGGTAGGTGGTGCGCACCGGGCACACCTTGACGCAGGGCGGCTTCTCGCACTGCATGCAGGCAATGGGCATGTAGTTGGCGTCTTTTTCGGGAACGGCTTCAGGTTCGTAGTGGTACTGTCCTTCGAGCACGGCACCGGCGGGGGTATAGGCATTGCCGCCGACCTGAATGCCAAGGCCTTCCGGGTAGCCCTGGTTCAACCTTTCCTTTGAGAATTCGCCACGTTCCATGCGCAGCACTTGTATCCACTCGATGCGTTGACCGGGTTTCTCGCCGCGCGACTGGTTGTTTTCTTCGACGCAGGCTTTGACGCAACGGCGGCATCCAATGCACTTCCTGATGTTCAGTGCATAACCCATGAGGACGCCTGGTGCGGCCTCCGTGCCATCCACGGTGACTTTCTTGCTGTACTGGGCCGAGTAGCGTCTCTCGAGCCGTGCGCGCGCTTCGGCCTTTTCCGCGTCGGTCATCAGGCGGTAGTTGCCCTGAAAGTGCTCTGCCCATTCGATGGTGGCCTTCACATCGTCGGACTGGGCCATCAGCGCTGCGGTGCCCATGAGGGAGGACACTCCCAACACAGCGCCACCGGCCGTCAGGAAGCCGCGGCGCGACGGCTTGGTCTCGGGCAGCACAGGATTCGCCGACGCCGCCGGTGTCGCGCATTGACATGACTTGCCCCCACAGGCGGTGGTAGCGGGGTCTTCGTTAGGGTTCAAATCGTTCTCCATTACAAAATGATGCCAACAGCGGGCAAAACTCCTGCGCAATGAGTTCGCACGAGCTTCAACTCAACAGGCAATGCCCAACATCCCGAGCCCATGGCATTGGGACTTCCCACGCGACGTTAAACCTTGAGGTGAAAATCGGTTTGATTAGTATCAATCGATGCATGAATAGGGGGTTGTGACCGCCTTGCGGCCATGGAGCGATAGCCGACCCCATGCTTTCTTGCAAACGATTGCTTGGCTCCTGCGAGCACCCAGGCGGCTTGCGTCTTGGCGTCGGCTTTGCTCTATGTTGGCTGTGGCGGCATGGGAACAGGGCCGTATTTGCCACTGCCACCGGTACTCACGGGTACTGATGGACCTTGGTCAAAACCGCCAAGGTACCTTTCTGACCTGTGTACTTTTTGGCCAGGTCCTGGCAAGAGGGGCCAACCCACATCAGGCGGCGAACCAAGCGCGTTTGCCTTCGAATGCGCAAGACAGCACAGATGCCCACTGTGCCCCCCCCCCAGAAATCGGGCGCTATAACATGTATATCTGTTCGCGCAATTTTGGCGAGGGCTGGAAGCCGAATTCGCCAACAATCGCTTAGCCCGGCGAGCGTTCTTCGCCCGCCTCGCCCTGCGCCTGCCCTCAACTGGCTGGTCTGTCTGCCTGAAGGTCGGAGCGATCATACTTTGGCAACTGATTCAATTCGGCGGCAGCATTTGCAGCACCTCGATCCGGCGCGAGCGGATAACGATGTAGCCGTCCTGAGCCAGATCGTGCAGGATTCGACTGACCATGTCGCGCGACGCCCCCACCCGATCGGCCAGTTCCTGTTGTGTCATGCGCTCGGTCAACACACCGACGCCAGTGTTGCCCGGTGTAAGGCTTGAAAGCAGCGCCGTCAGTCGCCCATAGACGTCCAGCAAAGCCATGCGTTTGACGTTTTCCACCGCGATGCGGGTGCGCTGGATGAGCTTGGCGATCAGTTGCAGCGCAAAGTCGGGATTTTCTGCCACGTAGCGCCGCATCATGTCGCGAGAAATCACCGAACAGGTGGTGCTTTCGAGGGTCACCACGGACGCCGAGCGCAAACCCTCGTCGAGAGCCATTTCACCCACCGGCTCGCCCGGCCCGTGCACATCAAGTATCACTTCCTTGCCGTCACGGTTGCTGGAAAACACCTTCACCCGGCCGGAGAGGATCACAAACATCATGTCGCCACGCTCGCCTTCGCGGATGATCAGCGTGCCTTTGCGAAAGGTGGTGATGCGTCCCTGTTCGGCAACGGTGCGCAACAACGATTCGCGGATAGCGGCAAATGGCAAAGTGGTTGGCGACGGCTGTGGCATGGGCAAGCGTGCGGCTACAGGCCGCACCGGGTGGGTTTGGCACATCATAGAACCCACGGTTCAACCCGGCGGGCGCGGCTACTTTCTCCTCAAGCGAAAGAGTCGCGCTACGCCGTAGTCCTTTGCCAGCGGCTCCGTGCCCACCAAATCGCAGGTAAATGCCGTTGCCGGGCGCGCCGCCAGCACTGCAGCAAACGGTTCTGTCACCAGCACCTGGCCGGGAATCACAATCGGCTCGACCCTTGCGGCGCGCGTCACGTGCGCGCCGTAGTGCGCCAATTTTTCGGTTACCGGGTCCATCGCGCTGAAAACCGGCCCGGCGTGCAACGCGATGCGAAGATGGGTATCCGCTGGCAAGCCCATGGCGGCCCAATCCATGGCACCTACGGCCGCTGACAGCGTGAGCGCAAAGTCGGCCGCTTCGTCAGGACTTTCGAAGACGGCGTACAGCCCGTCGCCGCGTGAGCTGATCTCCAGTGGCTGCACGCCGATGTCTTGCAGGGTCTGTGGCACCAACCCCAGGAAAGTGGTGAAGAAGGCCGGAAAGAACTCCTCTGCCAAGCGGCTGAATCCTTTGACATCGGCAAATAACAACGACTTGATGGTTCGCCCACCACCCACCACCCCTCGTGCCGGAGCCCGCACACGTGCAGTGAGCGCATCCTTCGACGCGCGCGCCGCAGGCGCATGGTCGGCGCGCAGTTGGGCCAGATCGATGACCTCGACCGGCTGTGCCTGCATCGACCACGTAGCCTGTGTGGCCAGTGTGCCACCCATGCTCCCCGTTTGTAAGGAGTCGGCCACCACCAGCATGCCCGGCGCGACCGCCAGTTCGCGCGCCCGCAGGAACGCCATGCCCTGGATCAGGTTGGAGGCATGTTCGAACAAGGTGTCATCCCCCAGATAGCGCTCCTCGGTGGCAAAAGTGACCGACGTGGCGGCGGCCAGCACCCTCTGGAAACGTGCCACCCACGGCGCGCCGCCGGGCAGCACGCTTTGCACGATGTAGTCGTCCACATCGAATGGCAAGACGATGTTGACCTCTTGTGATCGTGCCAACAGGCTTTCACAAAACAGAATGTCACTGCCACACGCCGCCTGGGTATAGGCGATCAACGGCAGCGCGGCTGACACCTGCTGATCAATTGCGCTGCAAACGGCATTTTCAAGCCATGATGGAAACCGCTCTATTGGTCGATCATCGGTATCGATCATGTGCCCGGAGAAGGCAATGACCCGTGGCCCGGGAATCTGGTCCAGTGCGAGCTGCGCCTGCGAGATGACAGTGGACAACAGCCCAAGTTGTCGGCGCATGCTGGCAACATCGCCAAAACGCCGGCCAGCCAGTTGGCCGGCACGGCGATAGCACTCGGCTGCGAGCGCCGCTTGGCCAGTGAGCAGCAAAGCCTCGCCGCGGGTTGCAGAGTCCCAGTGGCTGTGATCGCTGACGTCGCCGTGGACTTGGCCGTGGTCTTTCGGGGCCAACTGGCTGAGGATTTCGTGCGCCAGGGTTTCCGAGCGGTCACGTTCCCCGACCAGGCGCAGCAGCGATGCAGCGTTGATTCGGGCGTGCAGGTTGGGCCGCAAAGCATCGGAGCGACTGTACGCTTCGATACCGGCGTGCAAGGCCGCAGTGCGCTCGTTATCCGCCCTGGCCGCAAGAAAACGTTCTTTCGCAAGCCTGCCGGCCAGGCTCGCCACATCAGCCTGCAGCTCACCGCTCACATCAACCGCGTTGCGTAAGCCGGTGATGGCTTCCTGTGCAGCGTCAAGGGCACCAGAGCGCAAGCACCCCAAAGCATACAGATATGCCAATTCGCTGGACCGCTGGTCGCCCGCACAGGCAATGCGAGCCAATTCGACCGCTGCCAGATTGCGCGACGCACCCAGCAGCGCACGGACTTGTGTCGCCAGGTTGTTGGTGGGGAGTTGCTGGATATCGGGCATGGTGTTACTGCGCAGACTGTGTGACTGGCACTGGCACCACGTCCACAAATCCAAAGTTGGCAAAGCGCTTGCCGTGCAACACAAAAGACAGTTGTTTGGACGCGGCATTCCACTGCATCGGTTGCTCGGTATAAGGGTCCATCAGGTCGGTGCCAAAGGTTGGGAGTGACTCCCCCGCCCGGTGTGGAGGGACTTTGGCAGCGATGAGGCGGCGTTGCAGGTCCACCAGCCGCGTCAACCCGACCAGGTCGTGCATGCGAAAGTAGTACTTGTTGAAGTCCGGCAGTGCAAGCCGCAAACCCAGTCGGCCGGCAAAGTTGAAGAAGATGTCTTGGGGTCGAAACCGGGTAACCCGCGCCAGTTCCTCTTTGAAGCCTGCGTCGGTTGCCAAATAGTCTTTGGGAGGCTTGGCCAGGTGGGACACAATGATGCTGAAGGCTGCATAGGCGTCGTTGATGCTGGCATGCGGGTGATAGGCAACTTTTGCGCCAATAGGTCCCAGGATATCGCCAGAGTTGGTTCGGTCAAATTTCCACATGCTGATCGATTGGTCTCTCAACCCCAGGTTCCAAAGGTATTGCATGCTGACCTTGGCCTCGGTTTTCACTGCGGACACAATGGTCGCCTCCGAGACCGGAATGGGTGCCGTGATGGTCTTCATCAGATCGGGATAGAGGTCTATCACGTCGGGATAGGCATTCATGATCTCGCTGGCCAATCGGTACTTGCGGTGCAGTGCATTGACTGCAATCATCTGCGTAATCAACCAGTCGTTGGCAGTCAAAATCTTGCGCCATGAGTGCACGTCGGCTGCCAACTCTTTTAATGCCGCCTGGCGCTTGTCGATGGAACGCATATCCAGAGCGATCGATGCGCTCACCAGCTCACTCAACCGCAATACCGGTCGCCAATTGGGGATCGCAGTTGTCTCGGTAATCTTTGAGTTCGCCGATACAAACTCGTCATAGTTGCGGATGCTCCGATACCGCTCCACAAATACCCTTAGGCTTGTTATTTCCTGCTCAATCTCAGCTGGCATCTTCTGGTACACCTGCAAACAATTTTCCCGCTCGGCATCGCACAGCGGCTTCATTTCTTTCGGCAGAGTCCATGGGTTGGCGCCCAGAAAATCCTGTTCCTTGAATTCACCGCTATCTCTTTGGGCCGCCTCCATGCGGTCCTGTGCTGCAACGATGCGCCGGCCTACGGTGTGCGGATCGAGTTCGGGCGAGGCTGTCAGCCCCCAGATCATGAATGATGCATTGCGCGCCGAAGGCGGCATGGCAGGTAGTGCCACAAAACCGGCAGCTTCCGGGTTTAGTGCTTCGTCCGGTATCAGGCACCAACTCAAGGCGATAGAACCAATCAAGGCCAGTGCGCCATAGGATGTCCATTTCAGGCCGCTGATGGAGGTGGTCATGTCATTTCTCCAGCGCCACGTCGACAAAACCAAAGTTGGCAAAGCGCTTGCCGTGCAATTCAAACGAGAGCTGGCGCGACTGGGCATTCCACTGCATTGGTTGTTCGGTGTAGGGGTTCGTGCGCTCGCTACCAGAAGAGGCCAGAACTCCTTCCATCTGATGAGGCGAAACTCTTGACGCAATCAAGTTACGCTGCAAATCGACCAACCGCGACAGCCCGACGAGGTCGTACACCCGGAATACGTATTTGTTGAAATCCGGAAAGCCCGTGCTCATGCCGAATCGGCCGGCGCAGTTGTAGAAAACGTCGACGAGCCGAAATCCGGTCTTCTGCGCCAGCTGTTCCTTGAACGCTGCACTGCCTTCCAGAAACTCCTTGGGTGACTTGTTCAATTGCGCCACGATCAAACTGAAAGCGGCGTACATATCGTTGATGCTGGCGTTGCGCTGGTAGGCCAATTTCGTGGCCACCGGAGAGTAGAACTCTCCATCAAAGCCACGCCAGCTTGGCAACTGCTTTTCAAGGCCCAAGTCCCACAGGTATTGGATATTCACCCGACCTTCGGTCTTGATCGCCTGCACCAGATTGGCCTCCTCGACTGGAATGGGAGCCGTGATGCCTTTCATCCGGTCAGGATACGCAACGACGATGTCGGGATAAGCGTTCATGATCTCGCTGGCCAGCCGGTACTTTCGATGCAGGGCTATGACCGCGATCATTTGCGAAATCAGCCAATCGTTGGATGCCAAAATTCGCCGCCAGGAAGTGATCTCCGCCCCGAGCTCATCGAGAGCGGCTGCCTGCCTGTTCTTTGACCGCATGCCAAGCGCAATTTCTCCGTTCGCCAATTCGCTCATTCGGAGCATGGGCATCCAGTCGGGAATCGTTGTGACTTCCGTAATTTTCGCATTGGCAGACACAAACTCTTCATATCTGCGGATGCTCCGATACCGCTCCAGAAAAACTCTTTGTGTTGTGATTTCCTGTTCTATCTCAGCGGGCATTTTTTGGTAGACGGCCAAACAATTTTCCCGCTCGGCATCACAAAGCGGTTTTAGACCTTTTGGCAACCGCAACGGGTTGGCGCCCAAATAGTCCTCTGCGCGGAAGCCTCGGGTGTCTTTTTGGGCCGCCTCCAACCGGTCCTGTGCGGCAACGATGCGCCTGCCCACGGCATGCGCGTCCAGTTCCGGCGAAGCCGGGAGGCCCCAGATCATGAACGATGCGTTTTTCGCCGAAGGTGGCACAGCGGGTTGGGCGACAAAGTTCGCGGCCTCGGGGTCCAAGGTCTCATCCGGGATGAGCCACCAACACAAGCCAATCGCGGTAACCAGCGCCAGTCCACCGTAAGCGATCGCCTTCAGGCTGGTGAGCAAGGTAGTCATGGTGTGCCTCCTCGGTGAATTGCCATGGATATTTGTAGCGACCTGAGGGTTGGCATTACCAAATGCGCTCGTGCAGGCAGGCACTGGGGTCGATGCGGTTGGGCTTGAGGGTGTAACCATCGAGCACCAGCGGAATGCGGCAGGCAATACGGCGCGCAATGGTGAGCGGACGGCGCTTTTCTTCGGCAAAGCTCCACTTCAGATAGGTTCCGTCCGAACTGCTGGTGGCAAACCGGCCGGGCTCGGACAGAAAACTCACCCCCCCGGTGTTCTTCGAATGGCCGGTGAAACGGAGAATCGGTTTTGCCGTGGCTGCGTTCCACAATATGGCATCGCCATTGGTGCCACCGGTCAGAAGCAGTTGCATGTCAGCATCACAGTCGATGCCATTCAATAGCCCTGTGTGTCCATAGAGCGTGAGCGTTGGGGCGCTGCCGGTCAGGCTGGTCACGACCATGCTGTTGTCGGCCCGCGAGTCCAAGCGGACCCGTCCATCGCAGGCGCTGATGACGCCAAACCTGGAAATGTTGTCGTTACGCTGCAAAATGCCCGCCGTCTGTGCATCGATTTCGAATAGTGCGCTCTCGGTCCGGATCCGAAACAGCTTGCCGTCTTTTGACGCTTCAACGGCGCTAACCTCGCGCCATGACTGCTTGAGTTCGGCTACCGGCTTGCCGGTTTGGCTGTCGTACAACGTCGCACCGCTGGCATTTGCCACTGCCAGGCGACTGCCATTGGGCGACAACGCGGCGAGTCCGGACCATCCGGATGTCCCGGCGGGCTCCAACTGGGCGCGCAACACGCCGCCCGTCACATCCCACACCCGAATTGCGTCAGCGCTGACGCTGGCAACCACCTTGCCGTCGTGGCTCCATACGCCGTGTGGTGTCTGGGCGTGGCCCTTGAACGCCAGTATCTGTTTGCCGCTCGCCAGGTCGGTCACGCCCAGGTCGGTGGCTACCAGGGTGCCGTCGGTACTGACGGCGGCGCTTGTACCCGTTCGCCCGTCAGCCTGGTAGACGGGTTGGCCGCTGCGCAAGTCCCACACCGTTGCCGACTTGTCGCCTTCAAACACGACCCGGTTCTTGCTGCTTGAAATGGTGCTGTCCTGGACGGACTTGCCGTTGCCAAAAGCCTCCATGGGTCCGGCCGACAGCAGGTCCCAGACCTTGAGCGCCGGGTCAATGTGTTCGCCCGCAAGGTCGCCACGCGCATCGGCAAAGGTGGCCATACGTTCGCCGTCTTCCGTCACGGCGGCGCGTACCAGGTAGCCCTGGGCCGGCTCGGCCGCGCTGAGCAGCGTGGCGTTGGCGGTGTTCCAGAGCTTGAGGAAACCGTCGTAGCCCAAGGTGGCCAGGCGCTGGCTGTGGCCGAGAAAATGAACGCTCTTGATGCGCCCGGTGTGGCCCGCCATAGCCCCCACCAGGTCACCGGTCGCCACGGACCACACCAGAATGCCCCCGGTTTCACCGGCTGCGGCCAGCAGTTGTCCGCCATGCGAGAAAGCGAGTTTGGGAATTCCGCCAGCCGGGTCGCGTAAGCGCAACAATGTTTTGTTGGTGGAGAGTTCAACCACCTTCAAAGCCCCGTCGCCCGCGCTGGCAACCCCCGAATTGCTGTCGTCTGACAGCACAAAGCGTTGCACATCCATCCCTTGCAGCAATCGCCGGGGTGCAGCATCTGCGCCAAGTGAGTACGCATAAACCCCGGCCTCGCCGCCGCTGGCGATGCAGTAGTAGGTTTTGCCGTCGGGTGAAATGGGGCTTAGCGCAACCGTGCAAGGCTGCGTAATGGTGCGAAGCGGCTTCAGATTTTGCAGGTCGTAGACCATCACCTGGGCGTAGGGGCCTGGCTCGCCAGACTTCCGGTAGACCGCCAAATATGGGTGCGCGGGATCCCGGCCTGGAACGAAGCCCGCCGGTGCCTGGCCACTGCGCACCAGCTTTCCCGAGCGGGCCTCCAGCACCACCACCCGCCCATCTTCGTACAGCAGTGCAATTTCGCGTCCGCCGGGCAGGAAGCGTGCGTGGCGGGCCGATTGCGGCTCCGCTGCCAAGCGCAGCAGGGTCTGCCCATTGTCAGCCCGCCACACCGCGATGGCACCGGTCTTGCTGCTGGCCAGCAGTCGTGTGCCATCGTCGCTGAACACGGCTTCGGTGTAGCCGTCGGCGTCGTCCGTATGCACGGTGCTCAACATGTCGACGCTGCGCATGGCCTGTTCCAGCATGATACGCAGCGTGCGCTTGTCATTGCCCATCTTGTAGGCTTCGGCCAAATACACGGCAGCGCGGGTGGGCTGGCTTTGCAGCATCGCCTCACGCCCGAGTTCTTCGAGCCGTTCCATTCGCGTGTCCTGGTACTTCCAGTCGGCCAAACAGACCAGGCTTGCCGCCAGTACCAGCCCACCCGTGACACGTATCACCATGGATCTGCGCTGGCGCTCACGGTCACGTTGGCGCAACTCATCAAATGGCACCGCCAACAGCCCGGCAATCAGCCGCAGCATGGCGGTGGACCGGCTTTCGCGCCCTTTGCGGATGTCGGCTGCAATCGGCTCGACCCGCTCGGCGCTGAGTTGACCGTTGGCATCGACCCGGTATTTGAGGGCCTGGGGAAAACACTCCAGCAAACCGCTGTCGGGTTTGTCGTCCGCATTGGGTTCGCCGTCGATGATGAGTGCCAGCACCCGGTTTTCTCCGCCCATGGCCTTGAACTGGCGTATTTCCTCATTCACCCAGCGCGACCGCGCGGCAGCGGGTGAGCAGATCACTATCAGGTAACGTGATTGCGCCAGCGCCTGGGTCAGATTCTGGCCCAGCTCGGACGACCCGGGCAACTCGTCGCGGTCACGAAACACCGGGAACAGGCGACCTGGCGTTTTACCCTCGCGTGTGTCGCGCCCCACCAGACGCTTGGGCACTTGGTAGGTTTCCAGCTCCCGGTGGACCCGTTCGCACACGCGGGTGTCCTGGTGGCTGTAACTGAGAAACGCCCAGTATTTCTTTTCCGCAGACATCGTTGGCCTCGCATGGATCGATGGGAATGGGCCCAAGATTACGATCAATGACGCTACCTGAATACGGAATATTCGACATTTTCAGGAAAACGAGTAAAGCCAGTGTGGCAGCGTTTTACTCCTGAAGTTATAGCAGTTCTCGTAGTATTTACGAGGGCTAGAGGCCGATTTGACTACCAACGCTCAGTCCAGCGCCCGACCTTCGCCCGACGCCGCGTGACTTTCATGGGGTGGCGCGTCAGCGCACCAGCCGGACAGCGGCGATGCCCAGCCAGCCCAATACGAAGTTGGTGACCATCAGCGTCTGAATTTGTGCGGCCGCCTTGCCGGCCGACGGCCAATCCTGAACAGAAACAGCGCGCTTGAATCTGGCGTAAGGCGCAAAGTAGATGTACCCAAAAATCAGCATCATCAGCAGGCCCAACACCAGCATCACATTCCACCCAAGCGGCACGGAGCCAGTTCCTGTTGCCGCTTTGATTGCCCGGAAGGCAGTGGTGTACAGATTGGTGCCGGATGCAAACAGGGCGACGATGGACACCATGACGACGATGAAAAAGCGTTTCCACACGGCGCCCATCAGCATCAAGCGATCAGGTGGCGCCAGCAAGGTCATTGCAGCGGGTCGCAGTGCCATGATCATGAAAGCCATTCCGCCCATCCAGAAAATGGCGGCTACAAGATGTGTCAGTTTGACAATATCAATCATGTTTGTTGCAAGCGTTCACAGACGTGTCAGGCCCAGTCCAACGCCCCTTTTTTCCATTCGTATATGAAACCGACTGCAAGTATGCCCAGAAAAACAATACCCGCCCAAAAGCCTGTGGCTCCAATCTCCCTGAGCGACACCGCCCAAGGGAAGAGGAACGCGATTTCCAGGTCAAACAGGATGAAAAAGATGGCTACAAGGTAATAGCGCACATCAAACTGCATGCGCGCATCGCCAAAGGCATCAAATCCGCATTCATAAGCGGAATTTTTTTCTTTGTCGGGTCGGTTGGGCCCCAGTACATAGCCCAGTACCTGGGGCACCACACCGACCGTTACCCCGACCGCCATAAAGAGCAGGACCGGCAGGTAGTCACCCACTCTCACGACATTTGTTGAATCCCAGACAGTACCCAGCCGCTATTGCCCTGCCGTGCCTTCATCAGATGCCAGACTTCGTCGAAGGCCTCATCCGCAGGGTTGCTGTCGTCGCGGATCACACCGGTGAAACGTACGCTGACCAGATAACGGTCTGCGCCCTCGTCCACTTCGATGACGTTTGCGCTGATGCTCACAACGTTGGTTTTCTGGATCGCGGTGCCGCGATCGGCCAGTTCCATTTTGAGCTCGGCAAACATTTCAGGCGTGGTGAACTGGCGGATATCGTTCAGATCGCCAGCATCGTTGGCCGCTTGCAAACGAATAAAGTTGACCTTGGCGTTGCGCTCGAAGCCCGCAGTGTCAAAGTCCGCAGGAATCCGGCTTGCGCTTGCGCTGTTTGCGCCAATGCCAGAACCAATCCCCGAGCCAATCGAGCTGCCGCAATTGGCGGGCATCAAGACTTTGTAGGCCTGCGAATTGTTATTCGCTGCGTTGTTGGCATCGCGTGCAGGCGCAGGGTTTGCATGCGCATATTGCAGGCCCCCTGGTGCGGCCGCACCGGACTTCTGCGCAGCTGCACGCTTGCGCATGAAGAAGCCGATTGCCACCATGACGGCTGCAGCCAGCAAGCCCATCATGACCATCGACGCCAGTTCATCGCCAAATCCCAGATGGGAGGCCAGAGCGGCGATGCCCAAGCCAGCGGCGAGTCCGGCCACCGGGCCCATCCACGAGCGCGAAGGCGCTGCTGCTCCAGCCCCTGCGGCAGGTGTCCCGGCTGCGGCGGGCGTGGCCGCAGCAGGTGCCTTGTCCGGCGCGGCTTGGCGCTGCGTACCCATGGATTTGCCGGAACCCATCCGTTTTCCGGCTTCGGCGTCCATCGCCACAGTGGAAAGACCAACGGCAAAAACCAGGGTCAAGAGCGATAGCAAGTGCTTCATATGAATCTCCTATAAGTTTGAAACAACGGAGTCAAGAGTAGGCTATTCAAATCCAATAGAAAAGCAGAGTATCGTGGAAGTTAACTTCGGAAAAACAGGATTTTCAGGCCTGCGCTTGTGTGTGTGGTTATGGGCCGGCCCGGCGCGCGCGCAGCTTCATCGAAGCGCGCATACGCCACGCCAGTTTGACCCTGATATAGCCCAGTGAGGCGCCGCCAACCGCAAATATTCCCATGCCCAGCACGGTGGGCCATCCAATCTCTGCAAGCCACGAGGGTGCACCATCGCCGATGGACGGCGGCTGAACCATAGGCTGGCGCATGACCAGCGCCCCTGTTTGGTAGGCCAGCCAAAGCCAGAACCCAATGGTTAACGGATTGGGCACCATGGTCATGGCCGCCGCTGCGGGTATGTTGGCGCGCCACCAGGTGCAAGGCGCTACGGCCACCACAATCTGGGCAAATGGAATGACGAAGGCCCAAAAAGTGCCTACCGCAACCCCGCGCGCCACCGCCTCGTGTTGATACCTCCAAAGCTGCGGATGGAGCAGCCGGTTCGCCATTGGTGTGCCGGCAAATCATCACGGTTTGGGAGCGATTTGCTGAGCCGCTCCCTCCAATGGGGGATGCTGGGCTTCATGGGGCTGGCCTTGTGCGCGTCAAGGCAATCACCGCCTGCCGTGCAACACCGCCGATGGCAAGAAGCAAAAACGACGACATCGCGTACAACACGTAAATCCCTCTACACTTTTGAAATGTGTCTTGAGGATGATGCTGATCCCGGGGGGACATTGAAAGCAGGGAAATGCGCCAAAACACGCTTGTTTTTGCGAACACTATAGACAACGTTTTCAAGAGTGCGATGGTGAACCCCGGCAAACTTGTTCAGCCCAAAGTTGCTACTAAAACCATAGCTTTTTACGCAATGGATACGAGGGCAATGGCGTGATTTGACTCTTCAATACGCACTCAGCCCAGCGACCGGCCCTCGCCCGCTTCTTCCACCGTCTGCCCGTCCCGGATGTGGTAAATCCGTTTGAAGGTGGGGATGATCTTTTCGTCGTGCGTGACCACGATGATGGCGGTCTGGGCCTGTTGCGCCATCTGGTTCAGGATGCGCATCACGCCCAGTGCCCGTTCACTGTCCAGCGGCGCGGTGGGCTCGTCGGCCAGGATGACGGGCGGGCGGTTGGCAAGCGCGCGGGCGATGGAGACGCGCTGCTGCTCACCACCGGACAGTTGCGAGGGCTGCGCTTTGGCGCGGTGTTGCACGTCCAGAGCGGTCAGCAGTTCCAGTGCGCGCTCGCGTGCCATGGGATTGGGTCGGCCCGCCAGCATGGGCAGCAGGGCGACGTTGTCCAGCACGTCCAGAAACGGAATCAGATACGGCGCCTGGAACACAAAGCCGATGCGGTCGCGGCGCAGCGTGCGCAGGTCGCGCACCTTCCAGCCGTCGTCGTAGATCACGTCCTGGCCCAGCGTCATGCGCCCCGAGGTGGGCTCGATGATGGCGCCCAGGCATTTGAGCAACGTGCTTTTGCCCGATCCCGACGGGCCGACCAGGCCCACCACTTCTCCGGGGCTGACCTGCAGGTTGACGTTTTTGAGCGCCTCGACGGCGGTGTCGCCCGCGCCGTAGACCTTGCGCAGGCCTTCGATCAGGATGCCGCCGGAGCGCGGCGCGGAGGCTTGTGCGGTAGCTTGTGCCACGGGCGGGGTCATGGTGGGGGAGTGCGCGTGCATGGCGCTTATCCAATGGCCGCGGCCGGGTCCACCTTGAGCGCGGTACGAATTGCCAGCGTGCTGGCCAGTGCACAAATCACCAGCGTGACGATCAGCCCCGTGAAGGCGTCTTGCGTCAGCAGCAACACAAATTTCGGGAACACCGGTGCCCAGATGGTGGCCGCTACTTTGCCGACGATGAAGCCAATCAGCCCCAGGCCCAGCGCCTGTTGCAGGATCATGCTGGCGATGGTGATATTGCGCGTGCCGATGAGCTTGAGCACCGCAATCTCGCGCAGCTTGCCCAGCGTCATGGTGTAGATGATGAAGGCCACGATGGCCGCACTCACCACC
>CAZMXB010000055.1:0-22807 GCA_964569855.1 uncultured Rhodoferax sp. | reverse complement strand
CATCACCGATGCGATGATCCTGCACCGGTTGCTTGCGGCCCTGTTTGAGAACGGAGTGGGTTTTGTCACCACCTCCAACTTCCATCCCGATGCTCTGTACCCCGGCGGCTTGCACCGCGACCGCATTTTGCCAGCGATTGCCCTGCTGAATGCCAAGTTGGAAGTGATCAATGTCGACAACGGTACCGATTACCGCAAGCGTACGATGGAGAGCGTGACGCTTTACCATGTGCCCAACGGAGCGGTGGCGGACGCTGCCATGGATCAGGCCTTCAACGCATTGGAGGAGACCCATGACGACGACCCGGTGCTGCACATCGAGTCGCGCCAGATCCGCGCACGGCGCAAGGCGGGCGGCATGGTCTGGTTTGACTTCAAGACGTTATGCGGCGGACCCCGCTCGCAAAACGATTACCTGGAGATCGCCACGCTGTTCCACACCGTGTTTCTCAGTGACGTGCCGCAAATGGCAGTACGCATGGCGTCGGAGGCGCGGCGATTCACCTGGCTTGTGGACGTGTTGTACGACCGGCGCGTCAAGTTGGTGATGTCGGCGGCTGTACCACCCATCGAGTTGTACACCGAAGGTCCAATGGCACATGAGTTTCCACGCACCGTGTCACGTCTGAGCGAGATGCAGTCGCAAGAATATTTGTCCTCGGAGCGGCGCATGGTCGATACAGGGTTGACATGAGCAAGGTATGCGCCCTTGCAGTGGCCTGTCTGATGCTGGTGCCCTCAGTGTGGGGGCAGTCGTCCAGCGCGCAGCAGCCCGACGACTTGGCCCAACAACGTGAACGCATTGCGGCTTCGCGTCAGCAAAAGACGGTGGAATTGGATGCCCAGGCGGCCGCGTGCTGGTCCAAGTTTGCCGTTACAGACTGCCAGAACAAGGTGAAAACACAACGGCGTGCCATGTTGGCTGAGTTATGGCGCCAGGAGATTCGCCTCAACGACCAGGAGCGCCAACAAAGGGCTGCAGAACAAATGCTGCGAAACCAGGCAAAGGCGGCTGAATGGGCCGAGCGCCAGGCAGACGAGCCTTCTCGCGCGGGAGCAAACATCGATTCGCCGGATCAACGCCAAGAGCGATTGAGCGAAAAAGCAATAGGCCACCAGCAACGGGCAAAGGCGATTACACCGGTCGTACCGGTCAGCAGAGCTCCCTCCGGGCCAGACGTTGAGACTGTGGAGCGCAACCGCACTGCCTACGCCGAAAAGTTGCGGGCTGCCGAGCAGCGACGTCAGGAACGCGAAAAGCGGATTCTTGAAAAGCGAGGCAACAGCGCACCGCTACCGCCGACGCCGCCATGAGCTGATGCACCGAGCAGCGTTGTAGTTGACAGGACATCAGCCCAGTGGTTCGAGTTTGACCACCACAATCGACAAATTGTCACCACCTCCCCGTCCACGCGAACGGGCTTTTTCAATCAGGAACTCGGTTGCTTCACGGGCGGACAAGGTCGACAGGACCGAGCCCAATTCCCCCGTATTGAAGTAGTGCCAGACACCGTCGCTGCAAGCCATCAGCACATCGCCCGCGCGCAACTGTGGAATAAAGTGAAAATCCACCGGCGGATCGTTCTCGGTACCCAGGCATCCCATCAAAATGTTGGACTGAGGATGAACGGACGCTTGTTCTTCCGTGATTTCACCGCGATTGACGAGAGCCTGTACGTAGGAGTGGTCCATGGTCCGCTTCACAAAACGGTTACCGTGGTAGTGGTAAATGCGTGAATCCCCGGTGTGGGCCCAATGGCAGTCGCCCTTGGCGTTGATCAGGAAAGCGGCCAGCGTGCTGTGCGGTTCTTCTTCAGACGAAATTGCCGTCAATTTGATAACAATATGTGCCTCTTGAACGATTTGTGACAGAGTTGCCGAAGCATCGTCGGTCTCCGGGTCGTAACGTTCAAACAATTGCTTGGCGGTCATCATGACCTGGTCAGACGCTTTGCGTCCGCCACTACGTCCCCCCATTCCGTCCGCCACGATGGCCAAAATACAACCGTTGACCCTGGCGTGTTTCAGGAGCGCAATCTGATCCTGCTGGTACTCGCGGTCGCCCTTGTGTATACCGGTGGAGGCAGTCAATCGATAACCAGTGGCCATGTTGGGTTGCTTGTGCAGCAATACTTTCAGCAAAAAGACAGTAAGGACGTATTATCAAGCTGGTCAGACCTGCTGCGCCGTAGTTTAAACCCGTAATTTCATGCTTTTCCTTTGGTAACAAATCTCCATTCGCCTGAGCGGCACCTTATCGAACTGCGCATGGAGCACGCCGATCTGGACGCCCTGATCGACCGCGCAGCCGACAATGCCCCGGTTGATGAACTCATGATGCGCCGCCTGAAGAAGCGACGCCTTGCCTTGCGAGATGAAATTTCCCGGGTAGAACGCGAGATCGACCCCAACGAGCCAGCTTGAGCCATGGCATTGCCTGAGGCGGTTGCACGTGTGTTTGAGCAGAATGGCGTGTTGGCGCGTTTCGTGCATGACTACTCTCCGAGGGCTGGACAATTGGTGATGGCGCAGGCCTGCGCAAAAACGCTGCAGGATGGTGGTGTCCTGGTCGTTGAAGCGGGTACAGGTGTTGGCAAGACCTATGCCTACCTGGTGCCGGCCTTGCTCAGTGGAGCCCGTGTCCTCATCTCGACAGCAACCAAGACCCTGCAAGACCAGTTGTTTGGTCGTGACATTCCGCGGCTGACTGCCGCCTTGGCTTTGCCAGTCCATGTGGCAATGCTCAAGGGCCGAAGCAGTTACCTCTGTGCACACAGGTTATCCATTGCACGGCATGACCTACGGTCGATGCATCCGGTTGCGCTGGCCGATTTGGCGCAGATTGAGCGCTGGGCATTAACGACCTTAAAAGGCGACATCGCCGAAATGGGGCAACTTGATGAACGCTCGCCGGTGATTCCACTGGTCACCTCCACCCGCGAAAACTGTTTGGGTACCACCTGTCCCAAATTCTCCGGTTGTCACATCAACCGGGCCCGGCGCGAGGCCTTGGTGGCAGATGTGGTTGTGGTGAACCACCACCTGTTTTTCGCGGATCTGAACGTTCGGGAATCGGGTGTCGCCGAGTTGTTGCCGACAGTCCAGTGTGTCGTGTTTGATGAAGCGCATCAGCTCAATGACATCGGCGTCCAGTTCATGGGCCGCCATTTGTCTGCGGCTCAATTAAAGCGGTATGCCCGCGACTTGGGAGCGCAGGAACACCAACTGAGCAAGGTCGACGATCAATGGCCATTGATCGTCGACCAGCTGGGCCGCAGCCTTGAGCAGTTTGAGGCCATGTTTACCCTGGAGGGTGGCACGGGTCAAAAGGCCTGGGTGCAAAACCAACCTCATGGCGTCGATGAACAGCAGTGGCGCAACGCCGTCTTGGCTTTGCACACTGTATTGCAACAATGTCGGATGGTGTTGGGAAGCGCGCAGGAGCTTTCCCCCGTTTTGCAGGGATTGTGCGAGAGAACTTCCCACTTGTTGTTGGAGCTGGAAGCTTTTTCGATGCCTGCCGAGCCGGGTTGGGTTCGATGGACCGAGACCGTGCACGGGGTCCGATTGGTGCAATCGCCATTGGATATTGCCGAAACCCTGCGTTCACACATCGGAAGCGACGTCGGGAATGGCGCCCGCAAGTCCTGGATCTTTACTTCTGCGACCCTTGGGCATGACGCCTCCCTGGCCCAGTTTATTGACTCTTGTGGACTTGAAGGGGCGCAAGTGCTGCACGTGAATAGTCCGTTTGACTATGCATCCAACGCGGTGCTGTATTTGCCAAACGATCTGCCAAAACCCTTTGATCCGCGCCACGCGCTTGCGGTCGCCCACCTAGCGGCTCAGGGCGCCAGTGTTCTGCGGGGGCGAACCATGGTGTTGACAACAACCCTGCGGGCAATGCGTGAAATAGCAGGAGCTTTGCGTCACCACTTTTTTGCTGACGGCAGCATGGAAATATTGCTCCAGGGTGATGGGCCAAAACGGGAACTTACCGATCGATTTACACGAGGGCAACAAGGAGGCGATGCCGGTTGTATCCTGGTTGCATCAGCATCATTTTGGGAGGGCGTCGACGTGCCTGGGGAGTCGCTTCAACTGGTAGTAATTGACAAGCTACCTTTTTCCCCGCCAGACGACCCCTTTGTGCAAGCGCGGTCGCGCCAGTATGAGGCGATGGGAAAAAATCCGTTTCAGCAATTGCATGTGCCACAAGCCGCCATTGCACTGAAGCAAGGGGCAGGCCGCTTGATTCGTCGCATGACAGATCGCGGGATTCTGGTGGTGTGTGATAACCGACTAGTCCAAATGGGCTATGGCCGACGAATCCTTGCGGCGCTACCCGCCATGCGACTTGTTAAAACGCAGGATCAATTCATCCAGGCACTGAATGAACTTACCAAACCTTCCACCAGGGATCAACCGAAACCCGACCACCAGCCGTAAGAAATTCGGAGTTCGGGTAACTCTTGTCGAGAACGCGCTTGGCGTCGTCGCGAAGTTGGGTCAAACCCAAGGCGTCATATGACCGATAGAGGATGAAAAGTGCTTCCTCTATGGCGGGCACTTCCCTGTAATCGGTGATCGCAGCTTGGGCCCGATTGACCGCCGCCAAGTAGGCACGCCGCTTAAAGTAATAGCGGGCAACATGAACTTCGTACTGTGCCAGCGAACTGACGATGTAATTCATGCGAAGCCGCGAGTCTGCAGCATACCGGGACTCCGGAAAGCGCTCGACCAATTCTTTGAACGCTTCAAAAGACTCTTTGGACGCCTTTTGATCCCGTTCCGCCAAATCTTGACGCGTGAAGCGCGCAAACAGGCCCAAATCATCATTGAAATTGACGATGCCACGCAGATAAATTGCATAGTCCAAGGCCGGACTGACCGGGTGCAATTTGACAAATCGTTCCAAGGTCGCCAAGGCCTGAGCCGGTTCAGCGGACTTGTACTGTGCATAGGCTTTGTCGAGCTGGGCTTGTTGCGCGAGCGGAGTGCCAGCCGCACGCGCCTCCAACTTCTCCAGTAACAAAATTGCCCGCTCCCATTGGCCGGAGCCCATTTCGTCTTTGGCTTCTGCGTACAGCTTGTTCGGACTCATGCCAGCAGTTTTGTCCACAGGCGTGCTGGAACATCCTCCAATCAGCAGCGCAACAGTCGCTAGCAGAGAAACGCAGACGACCGATAATTTGACACGAAGCATGTTAGGAAACTTTCTTGATACACAGCACTGGAATTATATCGAGCCCCTCAAGGGTGACAGAGACCGAGGAGTTGGATGACATTGGCGTTGACGCGGAATGGCGGACCGTCGCTGTTGCCGCGGCACAGCACGGGGAACGACTGGATCGTGCACTCGCAGAAACAGTACCGGAATTCTCGCGCAGCTATTTGCAGCAATTGATCGAATCAGGCCTGGTGTCGGTCAATGCCCGGATGGTTAGGAAGACCGCGACCCGCGTGAAAGTTGGTGACGTTTTGGTTGTCGAGCTACGACCCACTCCCCAAAGTCAGGCATTCACCCCTCAGTCAATGGTGCTGGACATCGTGTTCGAAGATGCGCACATTCTGGTCATCAACAAACCAGCGGGCCTGGTGGTGCATCCCGCCCCTGGTAATTGGGGCGGCACCCTGCTCAACGGCCTGTTAGCCTACGACCCCGCAATGGCCAGTGTGCCAAGGGCTGGAATCGTCCACCGACTTGACAAGGACACCAGTGGACTCATGGTGGTCGCGCGCACCCGCGCCGCCATGGACTCGTTGGTAAAGGCCATAGCAGCGCGGGAGGTGAGCCGCCAGTATCTCGCTTGTGCCCAGCACCCGTGGCTTGGTGCATCCAAGCGAACTGTGGATGCGCCCATTGGCCGCGACCCCCGCAATCGCTTGCGCATGGCGTTAGTCGATGTGGCTGTGCACTCCGGCAAAGCTGCAAAAACGGACTTTGTCCTTTTGGAGAACAGCAATGAGGGATGTTTGGTACGGTGTATTCTGCACACCGGCCGCACGCACCAGATTCGGGTGCACATGGCGTCTCTCGGGCACCCCCTTGTGGCAGATCAAGTGTACGGCGGCGGCATCCATCCTGCCATGCCTCGCCAGGCCTTGCATGCTGTCCATTTGAGTTTTGTGCACCCACATACCCTTGAACAACAGGCTTTTGAGGCACCGATGCCAGCTGATTTCAAGGCGCTTTTCCGCTATTGGGGCCTGCGCTACAATCCCGCACTACGGGTTGAGAACCCTTAGTTCCCCCGGGCCACAGCCGGGCGAAGGCACGGTGAATTCTTCACATCTGCTGCCATTCGAATGAAATCATGTTGATGGCTCACGGTTGGTGGGCATTTCCGAAAAAGCCTGACTATGAATATGGCGGACGCAAAACGGGTCCTCGAAACTGCGCTGATTTGCTCTCAGCAACCCATCCCGGTGCGGGACATGCGGTCACTGTTCAACGATTCGTTGGGTGCGGATACTGTGAAATGCATTCTGGAGGAGTTGAAGTTTGAATGGTCCAGCAAGGGTGTTGAACTTGTCAGCGTCGCAACGGGTTGGCGGTTTCAAAGTCGCCCTGAGATGCGTGAATTCTTGGATCGGCTGCATCCCGAAAAGCCGCCTCGCTATACGCGAGCGACTCTGGAAACATTGGCCATCATTGCTTATCGCCAACCGGTTACCCGCGGCGATATGGAAGAAATTCGGGGCGTCACGATCAACTCCTTGTTGATTAAACAATTGGAGGATCGGGGGTGGGTTGAAGTCATTGGACATAGGGAGGCAGCAGGCCGACCGGCACTGTATGCGACGACACGCCAGTTTCTGGATGACCTGGGTATGCGGTCTTTGGACCAGCTCCCCCTGCTTGACAATGCGACAAACCCTGCCGCAATGTTGGGTGCCATGGGCGAGTCGACAATGGACCGTTTGACTGGTTCACTGCTCGCGGGTGAGGGAGATGTTATTCACCAAATCGACATGCCATTAAATGGCAAAGTTGCAAACATACAGCACAGTTTGAACGGAAACCCAGAATGAATGAGACCAATCCCAATGAACAAGCCATTACGGATGCGCAACAAAGCGAAGGGGCTCAGGTGGCGCCACTGGTCGAGTCTGCTGCCGTCCGGGACGTGTCGCCATCGCCGGTGTCCGAGTCGCCATTAGCTGGCGAAACTCAGTCGTTAGAGTTGCCGTCTACCATCCCAGACAGGCACCCAACCGGCCCAATGCTTGACAACCGTTTTGTGGATGTAGTGTCTGGTCAATTTGATGCCGACGAGGAAATTGACGGCATTGCTCCGTTAAAGCGGGTGCTGGCACCCATGGCGGAAACGCCGAAGTTGCACAAGGTGTTGGCGCAGGCCGGTATGGGCTCGCGCCTGGAAATGGAGCAACTTATCATGGAGGGCCGCATCTCCGTCAACAACGAGCCTGCGCACATAGGGCAACGCATCCAGTTCGGCGACAACATCAAGGTCAATGGCAAACCCATTCGCTTTCGCATCGATCCACCACCAGCGCGGGTCATCGCCTATCACAAGCCAGTGGGCGAGGTTGTCACCCACGACGACCCACAGAACAGACCGACCGTGTTTCGCAGGCTGCCAAAACTGCATCAAGGCAAATGGCAGTCCGTTGGCCGGCTGGATTTGAATACCGAGGGGCTGCTTCTGTTTACGAGCTCTGGGGAGCTTGCGAACAACTTGATGCACCCCCGCTTTGGTCTGGAGCGCGAATACGCTGTACGTGTGTTGGGCTCTTTGAGCAAAGACGAAAAACAGTCGCTGCTCACCGGCGTCAAGCTGGACGACGGCATGGCACAGTTTGGATCAATCGAAGATGGCGGAGGCGAGGGATCGAACTGTTGGTACCGGGTCACGATTTCGGAGGGGCGCAACCGAGAGGTCAGACGCATGTTGGAGGCAGTTGGCCACGCCGTGAGTCGTCTGATACGGATTCGTTATGGCGCCATGGTGCTACCGCGAGGTCTCAAACGAGGCGCCTGGATGGAACTGGATGATGCTGATATTCAGGCGCTGGTTCATGCCTCGGGAGGTCCTGCCGCGCCGGGGATCGCACGCGGCGAAGGCGCCCCGCGCTCATCTGCACAAGGCCCACAACGCAGAACGGGGCGCCCCGGTGGTCCACGTGGTGCCAACAACAGTCAGCGTGGGTCCCCTCCAGGCGGCTACAAAGGTGGCAACGGCAACGGACCCGCAAATCAAGGGGGCAGGGGTGACAACAACCGATTTGAAAAAAATGGTGAGCGTAGGGGCGCTGCGGTTCAGCCCGACCCCATGAAGACCGCGTTTGGCTACATTGGTGCTGACAGTTTTACACGCCAGCGCCAAGACCCTGGACAGAAATCGCGCGGACCGCAGGGTGGTCAGCGCCGCAGAGGGCGCGGTGGTTAAGCACCAAATGCTAAAATCATAGGCTTTGCTATTGTTCATTGGACAATAGATCCGATTCCACTTTCAGTTCAGGAAAAAAAATGACTATCGAACGCACTCTCTCCATCATCAAGCCAGACGCAGTCGCCAAAAACGTCATCGGACAAATTTATGCACGTTTTGAGGCTGCAGGTCTCAAAATCGTGGCGGCTCGCATGGCCCATCTGTCGCGGGTCGAGGCAGAAGCTTTCTACGCGGTCCACAATGCGCGTCCCTTTTTCAAGGATCTGGTGGACTTCATGATTTCCGGTCCGGTCATGATCCAGGCTCTGGAAGGTGAAAATGCAATCTTGAAGCACCGCGATCTGATGGGCGCTACCGATCCTAAGAAGGCCGCTCCCGGCACGATCCGCGCCGATTTCGCCGACAGCATTGACGCCAATGCGGTTCACGGCTCAGATGCGGCAGAGACGGCAGCGGTTGAAATCGCTTTCTTCTTTGCTGGCATGAACGTGTACTCTCGCTAAGTTATGCAATGACGGCCAACCTGCTCGATTTCGATCTGGAGGGATTGGCCGGCTATTGTGAGCGGCTCGGAGAAAAGCGCTTCCGGGCTGTGCAACTATTTCGTTGGATTCATCAAAAAGGTACGACTGAATTTGATGAGATGAGCGACTTGGCGAAGTCCTTACGTGAAAAACTGAAGACTTCTGCAGTCGTTCGTACCCTCCCTGTGCTGAGTCAGCACATCTCCGCAGATGGAACGATCAAATGGTTGTTCGACGTCGGTGGTGGAAACGCCATTGAGAGCGTCTTCATTCCTGAAGGCGATCGTGGTACTTTATGCGTTTCTTCACAGGCTGGTTGTGCTGTGGGTTGTCGCTTTTGTTCGACCGGGCACCAGGGCTTCAGTCGCAATCTTTCCGCCGGGGAAATCGTTGCTCAATTGTGGTTTGCTGAACGTTTCTTACGCAACCATCTGGGCCGTGATGAAAGAGTGATTTCTAACGTGGTCATGATGGGCATGGGTGAGCCCCTTCAAAATTACTCGGCTTTGGTACCGGCATTACGCGTGATGCTGGATGACCACGCGTATGGTTTGTCGCGGCGGCGCGTCACGGTGTCAACGTCTGGCGTGGTTCCCATGATTGACCGTTTAGGGCAGGATTGCCCGGTCGCACTTGCAGTTTCACTTCACGCCAGCAATGATCCACTAAGAAACGAGTTAGTACCGCTCAACAGAAAATACCCTCTCGCAGAGCTGTTGGCGTCCTGCAGACGGTATTTGGCCGTTGCACCCAGAGACTTCGTAACATTCGAATACTGCATGTTGGATGGCGTGAATGACACACCGGCCCACGCTGCCGAACTGCTGGCGCTGATTCGGGCACAGGGCGAGCCAGGCTCTTGGTGTAAGTTCAATTTGATACCCTTCAATCCGTTTCCAGCGTCCGGCTTGACTCGGTCGTCGGCCATGTCAGTCGCCAGGTTTGCCAAGGCGTTGGGCGACGCTGGCATTGTTACGACGATTCGAAAAACCAGGGGTGATGATATCGACGCTGCTTGTGGTCAGTTGGCCGGTGACGTGAAGGACAGAACGGATGTCGCTACACGCATGAGCAAGTACAGGATTGTCAAGATCGAAACTGCAATTGCATTGCCGAGCGCTCTCAATGAGGACACATTCAATGGTCAATAGGACATGCATGGGCGCAACTGCGCTTCTGTGGATTTTCTGGTGTGCCCTTACCGGTGCTTCGGCTGTCTTTTTGACAGGTTGCGCTGCCGGGGCCGATGGATCAGCCGTGAAGTCCGACCTGGTAACTGACTCCGATGAGCCAGAAGCGCGCAAACGGGCGCGATTGAGGCTGGAGTTGGCAGTCGCATACTTTGAAAAAGGCCAGACTACGGACGCGTTGGATCATCTCAAGCAGTCGATTATTGCTGACCCAGGCCTGTTTGAAGCCCACAATATGCGGGGTTTGATCTATATGCGGCTTAATGACCTGCCGTTGGCCGAGGAGAGTTTTCGCAGGGCCTTGGCAATCAGCCCGAAAGCAGCTTCAGTTCAGCACAACTATGGTTGGTTGTTATGTCAGAACTCCCGTCTTCCTGAAGCATTGCAATTGTTTGGTTACGCATTGGCCAATCCCGCCTATGGCGACAAGGCGAAGACTTGGATGGCACAGGGGCTTTGCCAGCAACGAGGCGGGCAACTCGCCGATGCGGAAATAAGTCTTCAAAGAGCGTATGAGCTTGATGCCGGCAACCCAATTACTGCCTACAACCTCGCGTCAATGCTGTTTCAACGAGGTGAATTTGTTCGTGCCCAGTTCTATGTACGCAGGCTCAACAATAGTGAACTGGCAAATGCCGAGTCACTGTGGTTGGGCATCAAAGTCGAGCGTCGGTTGGAAAATTCCGATGCCATGCTTCAATTAGGGGGGCAACTGAAGAAACGATTCGCCCAATCGAAGGAGTTTGCGGCCTATGAGAGAGGTTCCTTCAATGAGTGATGCGGGTATGCATGACGGCATGATGGTTGCTGACAAGACGAGCCAAAACGGCGAGGTGACAGCGGGCGCGATGATGCGGGGTGCCCGTGAGGCTGCAGGGCTGCATGTTGCAGCGTTGGCAGTTGCCATGAAGATTCCTGTCAAAAAGCTTGAAGCTCTGGAAAGTGACAGGCTTGAATTGCTGCATGATTCGGTTTTTGTGCGGGCATTGGCTTCAAGTGTTTGTCGTGCCTTGAAGATTGACCCTGCTCCGGTCTTGGCCAAGTTGCCATTGATCACGACGCCGAGGCTCAACGCTGACGAGCGCGGAATCAATGCACCGTTTCACAAGGCGGGAGATGTTGTTGGGATGTCGTTTCCCGCTTTGTTGACGAAACCTGCCGGTCTGATCGTGTTGGTGCTTTTGATTGGAGTTTTGGTTATCTATTTCTTCCCGGAAATTAAGCCTCTCGAAGCCCCAGTTGAAGGCGTGAAACCCCAAACTGGGTCGACAAGCAGCGACGCACTGCCGATGACAGCAAAACCCGCTTCGGAGGTTGCCACTGGTGTGCTTGCAGATACTGCAAAGGTGTCTGTTGCGGTAGGCGAACGCGCGGTGGCCGCTTCACCGGTTGCACCAACGAACCCAGTGGTTTCGGCAGATATGAACGTAGGACTACCTCCTGACAGCAATAATGGGGCTACGTCCCCAGCTCGGGTGACTTCCAGTGAGACGGCAACATCTGTATCGGCTGATGGCATCCTAGGGTTGAAGGCTAAGGGGGCGTCTTGGGTTAAGGTTGTCGATGCAAAAGGAAACATCGTATTGAGCAAAACGATGACGAGTGGTGAGGCACTCAGCTTGTCGGGGGATACCCCGCTGGCAGTTGTTGTCGGTCGCGCCGATGTGATGGACGTTGTAGTGCGCGGAAGGCCCTATTCCTTGGCGGGCCTTGTCAAGGAAAACGTAGCGCGATTTGAGGTGCGATAGTGGACGCCAAAACACCCACTGCAATGGCAGTCCCAATTCGACGAGATACCCTGCAGGCGCAGGTGAGTTGGGGAGCGCGCACCGTCACTGTGGGCGGTGGTGCACCCGTACGCCTGCAGTCGATGACCAACACTGACACCGCCGACGCAATTGGTACGGCCATTCAGGTAAAGGAACTGGCGCTCGCCGGATCTGAAATGGTTCGGATCACGGTCAATACTCCGGAGGCGGCGCAAGCTGTACCTTACGTTCGCGAGCAACTCGATCGCATGGGCATCGACGTGCCCTTAATCGGTGACTTTCATTTCAATGGTCACCGGTTGTTGACTGACTATCCGGACTGCGCGCAAGCCCTGTCCAAGTACCGCATCAACCCGGGAAATGTTGGCAAAGGAGACAAGCGTGACCGGCAATTTTCGCAATTGATTGAAGCTGCCTTGCGTTGGCAAAAACCGGTTCGAATTGGGGTGAACTGGGGCAGCCTGGACCAGGAATTGTTAGCATCCCTGATGGATGACAACAGCCGACGATCCGTGCCGTGGGATGCAAAGCTCGTCATGTACGAGGCGCTGATAGCTTCGGCGCTGGAGTCGGCACAGCAGGCAGTTGACCTTGGAATGCAGAGAAGTCAAATTATTCTTTCCTGCAAAGTCAGCGGCGTACGGGACCTTGTCGCGGTGTACCGCGAATTGGGGCGAAGATGCAACAATCCCTTGCATTTAGGGCTGACAGAAGCAGGCATGGGTACGAAAGGAACTGTGGCTTCGTCGGTTGCCTTGGGAGTGTTGTTGCAAGAAGGTATAGGCGACACAATTCGTGTGTCGTTAACACCGGCTCCGGGTGAATCACGTACGCAAGAAGTCGTTATCGCATCTGAGATCCTGCAAGCGCTGGGACTTCGAAATTTTGTTCCAAGTGTGACTGCGTGCCCCGGCTGCGGTCGAACGACCAGTACTACTTTTCAAGAATTGACCCAGGAAATAGACGATTTCTTAAGGGACCAAATGCCCGTATGGCGCGAGCGCTTCCCTGGGGTCGAAAACATGAAAGTCGCAATTATGGGCTGTATCGTCAACGGGCCGGGGGAAAGCAAACATGCAGATATCGGAATCAGTCTGCCGGGTACGGGTGAAGCTCCGGCCGCACCGGTCTATATTGACGGCGAGAAACGAATGACGTTGCGCGGCCCATCCATTGCCTCTGAGTTTCGGGCGGTCGTAGAGAACTACATTCAACAACGATTTGGGAATCAAGGTGTGTCGTCGCTGAATTGATGGCGTGTTTAAATGATTGGGTTTTGACCTCAAGCAGAAAACGCAAATGGGCGACACTGGTCTTTTCTCTTAAATAAATCTATCAATGGGATCGTGTCCTCAATTGAAAACATCGCAATTGCGACTCCAGGCTTCTGCAGCCCCATTACTATCCTGCTTCGCAGGACCAAAAGTCTACAATCTTCTGCTTAACTTACAACTTTCATGGCAAATCAATTAGATCTCGAAGAACAAGAGCAGCTTGATCAACTCAGACACTTCTGGAAGCAGTATGGCAACTGGATCACATGGGGGCTGATTTTGATTCTTGGTTCAGTAGCGGCCTGGAATGGCTTTCAACTCTGGCAACGCAATCAATCGGCGCAAGCAGCTGCCATGTTTGATGAGGTGGAAAAGGTCACGAAAGCTGGTGATCCGCAGAAAGCTGAACGAGCGTTTTCGGATATGAGGGAGAGATTTGCCTCGACCGCCTACACGCAACAAGCCGGTTTGTTGGTGGCAAAAATGAGCTACGAAGCTGGTAAACCGGATGTTTCCACTACCATTTTACGATGGCTGGTCGATCATGCTGCAGACAAAGGGTACGCATCGATAGCACGGCTTCGCTTGTCCGCTCTGTTGATTGACTCAAAGTCTTATGACGAAGCACTCGGCGTACTCGGGTCTGGAATCTCAGATGAATTTTCAGCCTTGGTTAGTGATCGGCGAGGTGATATTTTCGCTTTACAGGGCAAAACCGAAGACGCCAAAGCTGCTTACCAAAAAGCATATTCAACCTTTGACAGTCAATCAGAGTACCGTCGTCTCGTCGGAGTGAAGCTCAATACCCTGGGCGTCAATCTGGACTCCGCCGACAAAGCTGTTGGCATGACGGGAGCAAGTAAGTGAGCTATTTTTCTTCTTTCCACAGTCATCTTGATCGAATGGTCCTGGCCTTTGGTTTGATGTTGGTTTTAGTGGCTTGTTCCAGTCCGGAAAAAAACAAACAACTTGACCTGGGACCCAACGTCCCACTTATTGGTGTCCGTTCGGCATGGTCGACCAACGTCGGTGCCATTTCGTTTCCCTTACAGGTCAAGACAGTTGGAAACCTGGTCTACGTGGCTTCGTCGGATGGCAACGTCGCGGCCATTGATGCTCGAACCGGGGGCGATCTGTGGCGTGTTTCCCTGGGAACCAAGCTGTCAGCAGCTATCGGCAGTGACGGCCGCTACGCTGCGGTTGTGAGCCAGCAAAACGAGTTGATCGTACTGGATGGCCCGAAAGAGTTATGGCGTCAAAAATTGGGTGCGGTGACGATGACCCCGCCGTTCGTCGCAGGAGCAAGAGTATTTGTCCTTTCTGCTGATCGATCTGTTACCGCGTTTGATGTGGTGAACGGTCGCAAGCTCTGGCAACAACAGCGTACCGGAGAAGCACTGGTGCTTGGGAGGTCCGGAATTGTGATGGCGGTAGGGGATACCTTGGTCACAGGCTTGGGCGGGCGATTGGTTGGCATGAATCCGACCAATGGCAAGTTGCAGTGGGAAGCGCAGATTGCGAACAGCCGCGGTACCAATGAGGTGGAGCGGCTTGTCGATATGGTCGCAGGGGTGAGTCGAAATGGGAGTCAAGTATGTGTGAGAGCTTTTCAATCGTCTGTCGGATGTGTGGATGCAGGCAAAGGCACAACGTTGTGGACAAAGTCGGCATCTGGCGCCACCGGGTTGGACGGAGATGAGTCGACACTGTTTGGAACTGAAAGCGACGGACGCGTGATCGCTTGGCGTCGGACTGATGGCGAGAGGTTGTGGTTATCTGAGAGGTTGCGTTTTCGCAGCCTGACTGCGCCGATAGTTGTTGGTCAATCCGTTGTCATGGGTGACGACGCTGGTACGCTTCACTTTTTGTCCCGGAAAGACGGGTCCCCGTTGAACAGGATGTTTACGGATGGATCACCTGTTTTGACCAACCTTAGCTTGGTCGGTCAAACGCTGGTCGCAGTTACCCGAAACGGTGGTGTTTTCGGCTTCAAGCCTGAATAACCCCCGGTCAAAAGCATGAAACCTGTTATTGCCCTGGTTGGGCGTCCCAACGTGGGGAAGTCAACGCTGTTTAACCGGCTTACGAAAACGCGCGATGCGATTGTTGCCGACTTTGCTGGGCTGACGCGCGATCGCCATTATGGAAACGGCAAACAGGGTCCGAACGAATACATCGTCATTGACACTGGTGGCTTTGAACCTGACGCCACAACTGGTATTTTCAAGGAGATGGCCAAACAGACGCGTCAAGCCGTTGCTGAAGCAGATATCGTGGTTTTCGTTGTCGACGCACGAGCAGGTTTGTCGGCACAGGACCATGAGATCGGCAAATATTTGCGTAAGCTGGGAAAGCCTTGCCTGTTGGTTGCCAACAAGGCCGAGGGAATGACGGCCGGAGCCCAATTGGTTGAGTTTTTTGAGTTGGGTTTGGGTGAAGTCTTTCCGGTTTCCGCCGCCCACGGCCAGGGAATTCGACAGTTGGTGGATCTCGTGTTCGAACGCTTGCCCGCATTGGAAGACAGGGACGGGGAAGCTGAGTCCGACGAATCCGTAATCAAATTGGCAGTCGCCGGCAGACCCAATGTCGGCAAGTCGACACTGATCAACACCTGGCTAGGAGAAGAGCGCCTGGTGGCGTTCGACCTTCCAGGAACAACGCGTGACGCGATTTCGGTCCCCTTTGAGCGCAAAGGACAACGTTTCGAACTGGTCGATACTGCAGGTCTCAGGCGTCGGGGCCAAGTTTTCGAAGCAATAGAGAAGTTTTCGGTTGTTAAGACATTGCAGGCCATTGAATCGGCAAGTGTCGTTTTGTTATTGATTGACGCCACGCAGGGCGTGACAGACCAAGACGCACACATCGCTGGCTATATTTTGGAGTCGGGTCGAGCCGTTGTGCTGGCGATCAACAAATGGGATGCCATCGACGACTATGAAAGAGAACTCGTCAAGCGATCGATTGAAATCCGACTGGGATTCCTGAAATTCGCGGCCATGCATTTCATTTCTGCACAAAAGCGCCAAGGTCTTGGTCCATTGTGGGACTCGATTGCCCAAGCGCACAAAGCTGCCAACTGCAAAATGTCAACACCTGTGTTGACGCGGTTGTTATTGGAGGCGGTGCAATTCCAAACTCCAAAGAAAAGCGGCATGTACCGGCCTAAACTACGGTATGCACACCAAGGCGGTATGAATCCCCCAATCATTGTGATCCACGGCAATTCCCTGGAACATGTCACCGACGCATACAAACGCTTTTTGGAAGGGCGGTTCCGGAAAGAATTTGATTTGGTGGGCACGCCTTTACGTATCCAAATGAAATCTTCACAGAATCCTTATTCTGAAAAAGATGAATAACGGCGATGCGCCGACTTGGCTTGCACCATGTGGTATCGTCAGCACTTATTAAATTCTTGAACACGGAGAATATCGTGAGCAACAAAGGGCAGTTACTGCAAGACCCGTTTCTCAACGCTTTGCGTCGGGAGCATGTACCGGTATCGATTTACCTTGTCAATGGCATCAAGTTGCAGGGCCAGGTCGAATCTTTCGATCAGTACGTCGTTCTCCTGAGAAATACGGTCACACAAATGGTCTATAAACACGCCATTTCGACGATTGTTCCTGGGCGTGCAGTCAACTTCTCCAGTCCAAACGCTGATTCTCCTGAGAACCCTTGATCACGGGGCCGTGAAGGCCAATAGTCAGTGACTTCAGTGTTTTTTTATCCAGTTTGACTGCGGCTAAGCTATCTGCCAATACGCCAACCATTTTGGTCGGGGTAGATTTGGGCGCGCCAAATTTTGACGGTGCGCTTGAGGAACTGGGACTGCTCGCCCAGACCGCTGGCATGAGCCCTGTTGCGCGGGTTACCTGCAAACGCAAAGCGCCTGATGCTGCGTTATTCATTGGATCGGGTAAGGCTGACGAGATCAAATTGCTGGCCCAGCAACTTGGAGCCAAAGAAGTGCTGTTCGACCAAAGTCTCAGTCCCGGGCAGCAGCGCAACCTTGAGCGCCACTTGGAACTTCCTGTCAATGACAGGACGTTCTTGATACTGGAGATCTTTGCCCAGCGCGCACGTAGCCACGAAGGTAAGCTCCAAGTGGAATTGGCACGCCTGCAATACTTGAGTACCCGACTGGTGCGTCGCTGGTCGCACTTGGAGCGTCAGAGTGGCGGTATTGGCATGCGGGGCGGACCTGGCGAAGCCCAAATTGAACTTGACCGCCGAATGATCGGTGAAACCATCAAGCGCACCAAAGAGCGATTGAGCAAGGTAAAACGCCAGCGCCAAACGCAACGACGACAACGGGAACGCAGCGAAGCCTTTAATATTTCGTTGATTGGGTACACCAATGCGGGAAAATCCACGCTTTTCAATGCGCTGGTGAAGGCAAGGGCATACGCGGCCGATCAACTTTTTGCGACCTTGGACACCACCACGCGACAACTCTATCTTGGGGACGCAGAACGGTCCGTTTCGCTGTCCGATACGGTTGGGTTCATTCGGGACTTGCCCCACGGGCTGGTTGATGCATTTCAGGCGACTCTGCAAGAAGCGATTGATGCTGACCTGTTGTTGCACGTTGTAGACGCCGCCAACCCGAACTTTATTGAACAAATCCAGCAAGTTCAGCATGTGCTCAAGGAAATTGGTGCTGACGTCATTCCCCAACTGCTGGTATTTAACAAAATCGACGCGCTGGACTCCGACCGGCAGCCCAATTGCGCAGACGACAAATTTGAAGTAGACGGAGTGCAAACGCCCCGTATTTTCGTGAGTGCAAAGGATGGAACCGGACTGGACAATTTGCGAAGAGCCTTGGCGGCCATTGTTCGTGAATCTCACGAGCAAGACGTGCAACTTGCGCATCACCCCGTTGATTCAGGGGCTGCAAGCTAATTGGGCACAATTGGGCTTAAACCTATGAAAATTGACGATATGAAACTTTCCAAGCGTGCGCTCACTGAAAGTGTGCCGACCTGGCCCCAGTGGGTTAGGAGAATGTTCAATTTGAACGACTCTCGATGGGGGCGTGGCGACAGTTCGTCAGGCGATTCGGGGAAATCGGATGGCAAGCCGCCAGAGGGTGAACCCAACAAACCACCAGTTGAACAGGGCCCCACCCAACAGCGCCCAAATTCCGGTCCTCCTGACCTGGATGAGTTGTGGAAAGACTTCAACCGGAAATTGGGTGGACTTTTTGGCAAACCATCCCAGACACCTCGTGGCTCTGGTATTGGAGGCGGCGGTTTTCAGCCTGACATGAAAAGTGCTGGAATTGGTCTGGGCCTGATTGTTGGCGTGCTGGTTTTGATTTGGCTGGGCACCGGGTTCTTCATTGTCCAAGAAGGACAACAAGCCGTCATTACCCAGTTCGGGCGGTACAAAAGTACTGTCAACGCAGGCTTTAACTGGCGACTGCCTTATCCGATTCAACGCCACGAGTTGGTGTTTGTGACACAGATTCGTTCTGTTGATGTTGGCCGAGACACAGTGTTAAAAGCCACGGGTCTCCGGGAATCGGCTATGTTGACCCAGGACGAAAATATTCTGGACATCAAGTTTGCCGTGCAATACCGATTGAGTGATGCGCGTGCCTTTTTGTTTGAGAGCAAGAACCCAACCGATGCCGTGGTTCAAGCGGCTGAAACTTCGGTACGGGAAGTGCTGGGAAAGATGAAGATGGACGCGGCATTGTCGGAAGAGCGCGACCAAATTGCGCCACGTGTGCGCGCCATGATGCAGACCATTTTGGATCGTTACAAAGTCGGCATTGAGGTGGTCGGCATCAATCTGCAGCAAGGTGGTGTCAGACCACCCGAGCAAGTGCAGGCGTCGTTTGATGATGTGCTCAAAGCCGGTCAGCAGCGGGAGCAAACGAAGAACGAAGCACAGGCTTACGCCAATGATGTCATCCCGAGAGCCGTTGGATCGGCGTCTCGATTGAAGGAAGAGGCTGAAGCCTACAAGTCAAAGGTGGTGGCACAGGCGCAGGGAGATGCGCAACGCTTCCGCTCCGTGTTTACCGAATACCAAAAGGCACCGCAGGTGACACGCGACCGGATGTACCTTGATGCGATGCAGCAAATCTACAGCCATGTGACCAAAGTGGTGGTGGATTCACGACAAGGCTCAAACCTCTTGTATTTGCCATTGGAAAAAATTATGCAAATGGGTGGGGCTGGTAACGAGGGCGTTGCCGTGCATCCACCCACAACGGTGACTGCGCCGGCACAGCCTGCGACCAACATTGATGCCCGCGGACGCGACGCGGCACGCACACGTGACCGCGATTCGCGCTAGGAGCTCCCCATGAATCGTATTGGATTGTTTTTATCTTCGATATTGGTGCTGATTGCACTCGCGAGTTCAACCCTGTTTGTGGTGGATCAACGGCAATTTGGAATCGTCTATGCGCTGGGCCAGATCAAGGAAGTGATCACCGAGCCGGGACTGAACTTCAAGTTACCGCCACCGTTTCAAAACGTCTCCTACATCGACAAACGGCTTCTAACCTTGGACAGTTCGGATTCAGAACCGATGTTGACCGCTGAGAAACAACGCGTGGTTATTGACTGGTATGTGCGTTGGCGCATTTCCGAGCCAACCGAGTACATCCGCAACGTAGGCCTGAACGAAGGCGCTGGTGCCAACCAACTTAATCGGGTAGTGCGCAACGCGTTTCAAGAAGAAATCAACAAACGCACGGTCAAAGAACTCCTGTCGCTCAAACGCGAAGACTTGATGACGGACGTTAAAGCGGAGGTACTCACCAAGGTTCGTGGGGCCAAACCTTGGGGCGTGGATGTGGTCGATGTTCGAATTACCCGCGTTGACTATGTCGAGGCGATCACGGAATCGGTTTATCGCCGTATGGAAGCAGAGCGCAAACGGGTCGCCAACGAACTGCGATCGACGGGCGCCGCGGAAGGCGAGAAGATCCGGGCCGATGCCGATCGTCAACGCGAAGTGACAATTGCAAACGCCTACCGTGATGCTCAGAAAATCAAAGGCGAAGGCGATGCGGAAGCCGCCCGTATTTATGCGGAGGCGTTTGGTCGAGACCCGCAATTTGCACAGTTCTATCGCAGTCTGGACGCCTACAAAGCCAGCTTCAACAGCAAGTCTGATGTCATGGTGCTGGACCCCTCGACCTCTGAATTTTTCAAGGTTTTTCGGGGTGGTGCCGCGCCAGCAGCGACTGGCAAGAAATAAGTACGCTTTGAGCAGTGACACTGTTTGGCTGGCGATCGCTCTTGTGTTGGTGATTGAAGGGTTCTTTCCCTTTGCGTCACCGGCCGAATGGCGCCGTGTATTCACCCAACTGCTGTCGCTCAGTGATGGTCAGATCCGTTTTTTTGCTTTGTTGAGCATCGTGGGTGGCTTGCTGATGATTTGGTGGATTACAGCCTGAAATGGGTGGGTAAGACCGGTAAAATCACGCTTTTAATAGCCTCCACTTTCACATGTCAGCCTGGGTCTTGCCGGATCACATTGCCGATGTGCTGCCCTCTGAAGCGCGCCACATCGAAGAAATACGTAGAGACCTGCTCGACTTAGCGCGCTGCTATGGCTACGAGTTGGTCATGCCACCCCTATTGGAGCATCTGGAATCATTGCTCTCGGGAACCGGTGAGGCTCTGGATTTGCAGACCTTCAAACTGGTGGACCAAATCTCAGGCCGCATGATGGGTTTGCGCGCAGACAGTACGCCCCAAGTTGCGCGCATTGACGCCCATTTGCTCAACCGACGAGGCGTTACACGTCTCTGTTATTGTGGGCCGGTATTGCACACACGACCCAGTGGGCCACACGCCACACGTGAACCCCTTCAATTTGGTGCCGAAATCTATGGTCATTCGGGGCTGGAGGCGGACCTCGAGATATTGACTTTGGCTCTTGATTCCTTCAAGCAAACCAAGATTGGTTCGATCGGTGTCGACATGGCAGATGCACGCATCGTTCAGTCGTTGCTAGAAGGGCTGGTTCTTGATACAAATCAGTTGGCTGGCATTCATGCGGCTCTGGCTACGAAAGATGCCATTGAACTTGCCCGCCACTTGCGCGACGCACCTGCTGTCACGGTGCAGGCTCTATTGTCTCTCTTGCAGTTGTACGGTGACGAAATGGTGTTGCAGGAAGCGCAGCGCGTGTTGCCTCAGTCACCCACGATCAAGACGGCCCTGGCCCATTTGAAATGGCTCGCCAGCCATGTCGAAGGCGCCAGTTTGTCGTTTGACTTGGCAGACTTGCGCGGATACGCGTACTACAGCGGTGCGATGTTTTCGATGTATGCGCCGGGTGCCAGTGACGCGCTGGCGCGTGGTGGTCGCTATGACCAGGTGGGGCAAATATTCGGCCGCAAACGACCCGCAGTTGGCTTCAGCTTGGACATCAAGGCCTTGTCTGGTGTCGCCGCCAGTCTGCCTTTACGTGCGGCCATCCGCGCTCCTTGGGGTGAAGCCGCCGAATTGCGCGCAGCGATTGCAGCATTGCGACGACTGGGCGAAACCGTGGTTTGTGTTCTGCCGGGCCACGAAAGTGAGATTGATGAGTTCCATTGCGATCGCGAGCTGCTTCAGGCGGCGGGGCAGTGGGTTGTGAAAGCTATCTGAGAACTATCCCAATGACTACAACAAAAGGACGAAACGTCGTCGTCGTCGGCACCCAGTGGGGTGACGAGGGCAAGGGCAAACTGGTCGACTGGCTGACCGAGAGCTCGCAAGGCGTGGTGCGCTTTCAGGGTGGCCACAATGCTGGCCATACTTTGGTTATCAACGGTGTCAAGACCGCCTTGCATCTGATTCCCAGCGGCATCATGCGCCCTGGTGTCAAGTGCTACATCGGTAACGGCGTTGTGCTGTCGCCTGCCAAGCTGTTTGAGGAAATAGCGGGCCTGGAAAAAGTCGGCGTTGAGGTGCGTAGTCGCCTGCGCATCAGCGAGGCCTGTCCGCTGATCCTGCCGTTCCATGCCGCGCTGGATGTGGCCCGCGAGGCTTTCCGCGAAAAGGGCGGGACTGCCAAGATTGGCACCACCGGTCGTGGTATCGGCCCCGCTTATGAGGACAAAATTGCCCGGCGTGCCTTGCGCGTGCAGGACCTGAAATATCCTGAACGTTTTGCCGCCAAGTTGCGCGAACTGCTGGATTTACACAACCACGTGCTTACCAGCTACCTGGGTTCTGCCGCTTTTGACTTTGGCACCACGCTGGCACCCTACTTGGCTGACGGCCAGGTGCAATTTGATGCCGTGTATGCGGAAGCCATGCGCCACGCTGAACTGCTCAAACCCATGATGGCCGACGTGTCCCGTGAGTTGAACGAAGCGCACAACCATGGCGCCAACCTGTTGTTCGAAGGGGCCCAGGGCACGCTGTTGGACGTAGACCACGGCACCTATCCGTATGTGACGTCGAGCAACTGTGTGGCTGGCAATGCCGCAGCAGGTTCCGGCGTAGGCCCGGGCATGCTGCACTACGTCCTGGGGATCACAAAGGCCTATTGCACCCGTGTGGGTGGCGGACCGTTCCCGACGGAACTTGAATGGGAAGTTGCGGGCACACCCGGCTACCACATGAGCACCGTGGGTGCTGAGAAGGGCGTGACCACCGGCCGTTCTCGCCG